>DATHWV010000481.1:0-21442 GCA_035460205.1 Ramlibacter sp. | reverse complement strand
CGGCTGGAGTTCTACACGGCCGAGGAGCTCGCGCGCATTGTGAAACGCAGCGCCGGGCTGCTCAAGGCGCCGATGGACGAACAGGGTGGCGTGGAGATCGCGAAACGTTCACGGGGCACGCCCCGCATCGCCAACCGCCTGCTGCGCCGCGTGCGCGACTACGCCGACGTCAAGGGCACAGGCAAGATCACCCAGGACATCGCGCACAAGGCGCTGGCCATGCTGGATGTGGACCCGCAGGGCTTCGACGTGATGGATCGCAAGCTGCTGGAATGCGTCATCCACCGTTTCGACGGCGGGCCGGTCGGGCTGGACAACATCGCGGCCAGCATCGGCGAGGAGCGCGACACCATCGAGGATGTCATCGAGCCTTACCTGATCCAGCAAGGCTATCTGCAGCGCACACCACGCGGCCGCGTGGCCACGATGGCGGCTTTCCGTCACCTGGGGGTGACGCCGCCTAAGAGTGCGGGCGAGCTGTTCACCGACTGAGCGGCGCTCAGCGCGGCGGCCGGGCGCGCATTGCACGCAATCAGCACCTGCGCCACGTAGTAAGTCACCAGCACCCAGAACTGCGCCATGGGCAGCGGCATCGCGAACTTGTTCGTGGCCAGCAGCGAGTCGCTGAGCATGAAGAACGCCGCCCCCACGGCCACTGCCACGGAAGCCTGGTCCCGCGACACGATCGCCCGGCCGATCGCCTGCGCCGCCATCAGCGCGATCACGACGACATAGGCGGCAACCGCCACCTTCAACACGGGGTTCAGCCCGTTGAAGAGGAATGCGTACATCGCCACACCAAAGCCCAGCGTGATGAACAGCGCACGCTTACTGGGAAACCACGGCATGCCCTGCTTGAATAGCGCGATATAGAACAGGTGCGCGATGAGGAAGGCCACCAGGCCCGGGATGAAATAGCCGGGGAACATCAGGAAGCAGTCGCCGGCCAGCGAAAACGCCAGCCCGGCGACGAGCAGGGCGGCGAACCGGCCCATGCCGCCTTGCTGCCGCTGCACCACACAGGCGATCGCGACCAGCATGGCCAGCGGCTTGAACACGCGATGCAAGTCCACCATCCCTTCGGCACCGGTCGCAGTGGCCAGCGCGCAGGCTTCCACCAGCAGCACTTCCATCATCGTGAGCCGTCCCTGCATCACCGCACCCACGGCCCACAGGCCCGCAGCCAGCGCGGCCAGCCACACGGCTGATTGCGACAGCGGCATCTGGTCGGCGTGCCAGAGGAAGAGCGCCACGCAGTGCAGCAGCACGAGGAACTGCACCCCCCCGAACCATGCGACCTGCTTGCTGACCGGCGGGTGGAAGCGCTGGACCGCGTGCATTTCGAAAGGCGGCTTGGGAAAACGTGCCGCCACGTCGGCCGGCCGCCAGCCCGGCGCCTTGAACCAGACGCGTACCTTGTCGAGCCAGTTGCGCGCGTGCCACGAGTCCTTCGCCAGCGCCCAATACACCTCGGCGTTGGACCACAACGGGTCCCAGCTGTTCAAGGGGCTGCGCGTGCCGTAGACGCAGCGCTCGCCTTCTTCCTTGAAACTGCCGAAGAGGCGGTCCCAGATGATCAGCACGCCGCCGTAGTTGCGGTCCACGTATTCGTCGTTCACCGCATGGTGGACGCGGTGGTTGGACGGCGAGCAGAACCAGCGGTCGAACCAGCCGAGCTTGCCCACGTGCTCGGTGTGCACCCAGAACTGGTAGAGCAGGTCGATGAGGGCCACGACGCCGAAAACCAGCGGGGGCACGCCGGCGATGGCCATGGGCAGGTAGAAGACCCATCCCACCAGCGCGCCGGAACTGGTCTGCCTCAGCGCGGTGGAAAGGTTGTAGTCCTGGCTCTGGTGATGCACCACGTGCGCTGCCCAGAACAACGCGCTTTCATGGCCGGCGCGATGCAACCAGTAGTAGCAGAAGTCGTAGAAAACCAGCGCCAGCAGCCAGCCGTACCAGGTCATCCAGAATTCGCGCGCGGCATCGATGGGCACCAGCGACACCGAGGTATACACGGCGGTGTAGATGCCCACGCGCAGCAGGCGCGTGAACACCTTGGTGATCTCGCTGAGCATGCCCAGGCTGATGCTGTTCACCGCATCGTTCAGCCGGTAGGTGTTGCGCTTGCGCGCCCAGCCCCACGCAAACTCGATGGCGATCAGCAGGAAGAAAACAGGCGTCGCGAGGACGATGATCTGGGACGGTGACAAAGACATCCCCCCGATTGTCCCGCGATCAGGTGAGCGCGCCCCTCGCGTCAACCCTGATGATCTGCTCCACGGTGCCTTCGCGCAGGCCGCCGGCCACGCCGATCATGTGGTCGTGCAGGTTGACGGTGGGGTCGCAATGGCCCGGGATCAGCCACAGCATGCGGCCGATGGCGGGTACGCGCGTGCTGGCGCGCGCCGGCCGCAGGATGCCGTGCTCGTCGCCGCCATTGGCGAATTCGAGCTCGCGCTCGGCATCGAAGGCATGCACCTTGGGCAGGCCCGAGTCGATGGCGTGGCTCTTGTGGCCCGCGTCGCAGACGGCGTGCTCGCTGCCGGAGCTGATCACCTGGGTCTTCACGAACAGCGCGTGCTCGAACTGCGGCTGCGCCGGGTCGCGCTCGTTCTGTGCGTAATCGGCATCCATGAAGAGGAAGGAGCCGGCTTGAAGTTCGCCGAACACGCCGCTGGCCGCCTCGCAGACCAGGCTGCCGGTGCCGGCGCCGGTGACCAGCTCGACGGGCACGCCCTCGGCCTCGATCAGGCGGCGCGTGTGCACGACGTCCTCGACCACCACTGCAACCGCGTCGCGCCGCTCCTTGGCGCCACGAAAGTGTTGCGCCCTGCCGTGATAGGCCTGCAGGCCGGCGAAACGCAGGGCAGGGTGCTTGCGGATTTCGAGCGCCAGCGCCACAGCGGCCGGCCCCGGGGGCACGCCGCAGCGGCCCTGGCCGACGTCGACTTCCACGAAGACGTCGATGACGGCGGGCGTGGCATCGCGGCTGCGCGCCTCTCCCATCGCTTGAGCGAGCCGGGTAATGCCTTCAATGCTGTCCACCGCGATTGCCAACTGCCCATCGTCGGCAGCGAGCCGGTGCGCCAGGGCGGCGACTCGTGCCAGCTTGGCGGGCGCGATCACTTCGTTGCTGATGTACACGTCCTGGATGCCACCGGCCACCATGGCCTCGGCTTCGGCGGTCTTCTGCACGCACACGCCCACGGCGCCTGCCTGCACCTGCAGGCGCGCCAGCGTGGCGCTCTTGTGCATCTTGGCGTGGGGCCGCCAGCGCACGCCGTGCTTCTTCGCGAATTCGGCCATGCGCGCGAGGTTGCGCTTCATCGCGTCCAGGTCGATGACCAGGGCCGGGGTGTCGATCTCGTTGACGCTGGCGCCGACCAGGCGGGTCAGCGATTCAAAAGCTGGTGTTGTCGTCGGAGGCTTCATCGTCCAGGTGCTGTGTGTCGCACCAGCCTACCAGAGCGAAGCCCTCCGGGGTCCACAGCAACCGGTTGATGGCGCCGTTGGGCAGTTCCCAGGTGCGGGGAGAGTTGACTTCCTGCCCGGTCGCCACGCGGTACAGCGTGTCGAGCACGCCGCCGTGGGCCACCACCACGATCTGCTCGCCGGGATGGCGCGCCGCCAGCTCCTGCATGCACCGCGTGACGCGCGCGCGCAGTTCCAGCAGCGATTCGCCGCCTTCGGGCGGCTGCCACTCGGGGATGCGCTTGCGCCAGTTATGCGCGTGGTCCGGCCAGGTCTCGTGGATTTCGTCGAAGGTCTTGCCCTCGAACATGCCGAAGCTGCGCTCGCGCAATCCTTCGTCCGCCACCACGGGGATGCCCGCGACTTCAGCGATCGATGTCGCCGTCTGGTGGGCGCGGCCGAGGTCGCTCGAGTACACGGCGGTGATCTTCTCGCCGGCCAGCGCTTCGCCCACGCGCCGGGCTTGCCAGCGGCCGGTGTCGTTCAGGCCGATGTCCAACTGGCCCTGGATGCGGGAGTCCACATTCCAGGCTGTTTCACCATGGCGCACGGCGATGATGCGGGTGGCTTCCATTCGCCCTGATTCTAGGGGGCAAGCCATTGGCCGTGCCACCCGCAAGGCGTTGCCAAATGTCAGGGTTTGGGCGGGTCCGGCGGGGGGACCACCTGGATATTGACCACCCGGGGGCCGGGCGGCGGGTTCGGGAAGCCCTGCAACGCCGCCTCGAACATGGCTGGAAATACAGCCCCGTTGCTGGACCAGGGACCGTCGCTGGTGGCCTGGCTTTCGAACACCACCTTGTTGGAGGCCAGTTCCCGCAGCACCAGGGCGGCTTCCCGGTGGTACCAGGGCGACTCCATGCCGGACCAGGAGGCGCCGTAGCCGAGGCCCCCGCCGTAGCGCCAGCGCCCGTGACCGTGGCCCCAGCCGTACCCGAACCCGCCCCAGCCATCCCACGGGCTGGCCCAGGGGGAAATGACGGGTTGCAGCCGGGCCGTGACCTGCACGCTGTAGCGCGGGCTGGCGTCGTCGCGCCGCAGGCCGGCCTTGTGCAGGGCGGCGTCGGCCAGCGCCTCCAGCTGGTCCTGGGCCGTCGCCTGCTGCGAAGGCAGGCGCTCGAAGCGATAGGTCGGTTGCGCCGGCACGGCCGGCAGGCTGGAGAACGACTGGACGTTGTTGTCGACCACGAAGCTGGTGGCGCAACCGGACAGCAGGGCCATCGCGGCCACCAGGGCGGCGGACATGCCGGCCAACGAACGCTTCATAGACACCTCCCGTGAGGCGCAGCGCGCCTCACATCTTGACGATTTGCAACTGCGGCAACGAGGCGGCGGCGGGAAACTCCGGGGGATCGAATGCCTTGTCGCCGTCTTCGCTGGCCACGCCATTGGGGGTAAGACCCTTGAAGTCGTAATGCGTTCCATCGGCCAGGTGCGAAGGAACCACGTTTTGCAGCGCGGTGAACATGTTGTCGACCCGGCCGGGGTGCTTGCGCTCCCACTCGCGCAGCATCGCCGCCACCTGCTTGCGCTGCAGGTTCTCCTGGCTGCCGCACAGGGTGCAGGGAATGACGGGGAACTGCCGGTGCTCGGCCCAGCGGATGAGGTCCTTCTCGGCCACGTAGGCGAGCGGGCGGATCACGACGTGGCGGCCATCGTCGCTCACGAGCTTGGGCGGCATTGCCTTGAGCTTGCCGCCGAAGAACATGTTGAGGAAGAAAGTCTGCAGGATGTCGTCGCGGTGATGGCCGAGCGCGATCTTCGTCGCCCCGAGCTCATCGGCCACGCGGTAGAGGATGCCGCGGCGCAGGCGCGAGCACAGGCTGCACATCGTCTTGCCCTCGGGGATCTTGTCCTTGACGATCGAGTACGTGTCCTGGTTCTCGATGTGGAAGGGCACGCCGATGCGCGACAGGTATTCCGGCAGCACATGCTCCGGAAAGCCGGGCTGCTTCTGGTCCAGGTTGACCGCGATGACGTCGAAATCCACCGGCGCCCGCTGCTTCATCTTCAGCAGGATGTCGAGCATGGCGTAGCTGTCCTTGCCGCCGGACAGGCATACCATGACCTTGTCGCCCTCGCCGACCATGTTGTAGTCGGTGATGGCCTGGCCCATCTGGCGGCACAGCCGCTTTTCGAGCTTGTGGGTTTCACGCTCGATCTTCATGTCCCGCCCGAGGGGGGCGACTTCGTTGTCGGTCCAGACTGCACTCATAGTGGTTTCGATTGTCGCACCGTGCACAATACCGCCTCAGCAGACCGCCCGTAGTCCACAGGGCGGCGCAGTTCCTGGGGGGAAGTCCTTGATCCAGCGCTACATCCACGCCTTGTTCCTTGCCGGCACGGTGCTGCTCGCCTCGTGCGGCGGCGGTGAGCCGGCCAGCCCGTCCGCCGCGCAAGCAGCAGCAGCCTTGCGCGCCGCGCCGCAGCTGCCGGCACTGTCGCAAGCCAGTACCGACAACGTCGACCCGGAAGACGCAGCCAATCAATTGATGGACTTTGCGGAGACCTACTTCCCGGGGTACTTCCCGTCCCATCCGTCAACCGCTACGGCGTTGGGCTACTTCTACCGGTTCTACCCCAGCACAGGCATTTACCTCGGCGTGCGCGAAGGCCAGGTCTACGTGCTGGGCGGCAGCTTCGGCACCGACGCCCAGCTGGTCGGGCCCCTTGCGCAATTCATCACGCCGCGCCCGCGGGTGCTGTCATCGCTGTGCGCCGCCACTGGCGTGGCCTATGGCACGTTTGCCACGCCCTCGCCGGTGGTCGGCAAGAACGTGGGCGTCACCGTGGCCGGCTGCATCGGGGCCATCGCGTCGCCGAGCTGGGTGCAGACGGCCGGGCCTGCCGTCACCCTTCCGGCGGACAAGACCCAGACCCTCAGCTTCGACCCGACGCAGGCGGGCGCCTACGCGTTCCGGGTCAGCTTCGTCGACAACGCCGGAGCGTCGCGCACCGAGAACGTCGCCCTCGAGGTGGGCTCAGCCGTCGCCACGGCCGCCCGGGTGACCGTGCGGGCCAGCCATTCCGTTCGCATGGGCGGCAAAGTCTCGTTGCGGGCCTGGCCCACGCTGCCCGACGGCGACAGCGTCCGGGCGGTAACCTGGACCCAGATCGAAGGCCCGCCGGTGGTGCTGGACACGAGCACCAGCCGCCTGGCGTTTTTCACCGCGCCGCAGGTCACCCGCGATACGGTGATCCGCCTGCGCGCCACGCTGTACACCACCAACGGCCTGTCCGACAGTGACGAGGTGATGGTGCTGGTGGAGCAGTATGCGCAAGCGTCGGCTTCCGATTCCACCGCACTGTGGGGCGGCGACCACGTGTCGCGTGTCTACCCCTACATCGACAACGGGACGTACAGCAGCGTGCTCAAGCGATGTGTGTACGACGCCGGCCAATTCCACTCCGGGCCGCGCTACAACCTGTGCACCCTGAAGCAGCTGCCCATGCTGGCGCAGGAGACCGGCGGCAACATGCCCACGGTCGAACAGGTGATGCGCCGGGTGCTTGTCTCGCACGACTGGCTGGGCCGCAACTTCGAGGCCTACCTGCGCACGCAGGACCCGCAAGGCGACTTCCGGCGCATGCTCAACAGCTCGGTGGCCATCGTGCTGTCCACGGAAGTGCGGCCGTCGTTCTACTACGCCGGGACGGGCGCGATCTACCTGGACGCGGACTCGTTCTGGCTGACGCCCGAAGAGCGCGATCTGGTCAACGAGTCGCCGGACTACCGCAGCGGCTTCGGCAACGGCCTGCAGTACGAAACCCTGTGGGACTATGTCAAGGACGGCCGGAGCATCTTTGCCTACTACGATCCCCGTGCGCGCCTGGCGCGCACCCTGGCCGACGTCAACAACGAAGTGGCGTGCCTGCTGTACCACGAACTGGGTCATGCGCTGGACTACATCCCCCCCGGCGCCTATGCCAGTCTCCAAAACGGCTTGAGCGTGTGGGCCAATATCGTGCCTCGCTACCAGGAGTACGAGCTCACGTCCGACCACGTCGTCGCAGCCTACCCCCTGCGCTCCAGCGTGATGGCCGGCCTGGGCCAGGTGCAGTACCAGGGCGTTGCTGCCACCGCGCTGCAGAAGAGCTACACGCCGGCGCAGGTGGCTACGGAATTCAGCGCCGACATTGCGACGGACGCCTACGCTTACTCCAACCAGTTCGAGGACGTCGCGATGACGCTGGAGGAACTGCTGATGCAACGTCGCCAGGGCGTGCGGCGCGACTTCGCAGTGACCGACCCGATTGGTCCCACTTCCACCGCGTCCAGCATCATCGTGCGATGGGGCCAGCGCGGGCGCGTGGGTGAAACAAGCATCAAGCCGCGGGCGACGATGATTGCGCAGGCCCTGGTCCCCTGGCTCGGCGCGAGCGAAGTGGGCCTGTTGCCGGCGCCCACGCAGCTGCGGGCCGGTGCAAGCTGGTCGGACGTCCTTTCCGAACCGCCGATCCCCCGCAAGGCCCGGGCCCCCGGCGACCCTTCGACGCTGAAGGAGTTGTGGCAGTTCCAGCGTGAGGTGCAGCGCATGCAGCGGCATCGGCAGGGCGGCAAGCCCCTGCCACCCGGCCCCTAGCCCCGGGGCAGCGGTGCCCGTTGTAGAGTAGCGGACCCGACGGCCAGGCCCTCACTCCCATGCGCAGCACCGCTTCCCGCCTCGAAGACCTCGAGCAGTTCCTGGACGAGCGACGCAAGGACTTCGTCCTCGAACGGGTGTCGCTACCCGAAGCGAAAGGGTGGCGCCTGGATGAAGGCATCCTGAAGCACGAGACCGGTGGTTTCTTCAGCGTCGTCGGTGCGAACTTCGGGCCGGCGGACGACCGTGTCTTTCTCTACCAGCCGCAGTCGGCGGTGGCGGGGCTGTTGGCCGGTTTCTTCGAAGGGGAAACCCATCTCCTGCTGCAGGCCCGCGCCGAACCGGGAACCCAGGGTAGTGCGCAGTACGCACCGACCATGCAGAGCACGCTGGCCAATTACCTGGGGATGCATGGCGGCAAGCCGGCCGCGTATGCCGACCAGTTCATCCGCCACCATCCCAGCCTGCAGCGGATCGTCCACGATTCGGAGCAACTCGACCTGGGTGAGCGCTACCTTTGCAAGACCAAGCGTTCCACGGTGCTGGAATGCGCGCCGGACATTGCCCTCGAGGACGGCTTCATCTGGGTCGGCGAATCCCTGCTCTGCGACGCGGTGACGCGACCTTACTTCCTCAACACCGACCTGCGCGCCATGCTGGGTGTGCTGCCCTGGACTTCGCGGCCGGGGTCGCACAACGGAATCGCGCCGCGCAGCCCGCTGGTCCGTGAAAGCCTTGCGCGGCCCCTCGCGCCTGCGCGAATCGGCGCCCTCGCCAGCGCGTTGTCAGGGCATCCGGCAGCCAGCAGCTTCAAGCCGCTTCAGGAACTCGACAACTGGGACATCACCGCGCAGGGTTTCGTCGAACGCGAGCGCCGGCAGGGCTTTGCCATCGAGTTCTTCTACTGCGAAGCCAAGGGGCGGGAGGTGCGCTCATGGTGCCAGCCGCTGCTCAACAGCCGCGGCAGTGGGTACGCAGCCCTTTATTGCCGCAGTGTCGACGGCGCGCTGGAAGTCCTGGTTCGCACCGGCAGGGAAAGCGGCCTGAAAACCGGCCATGCGTTGCTGCCCACGGTGCTGCTCTATCCCGACAACACCGGGCCGGTGACGCCGGCGCCGGGCAAGGTGCTGGTGTCCACGATGGAGTCGGACGAGGGCGGTCGATTCCTGTCCGACACGAGCCGCTACGAAATCGTCCTGGTGCCGCCGGACTTCGGCTGCGGCGAGGCGCATCACTGGATCAGTGTCGCGGAATTGAAGTGGTTCCTCGCCCATTCGAACCTGTGTTCCATCCAGTTGCGGGGGCTGGCGTCGATGTTGCTGGGAGAGCTGCCATGCTAGGGATCTGCGTTGTCTACCTCGTGCCCGATGCGGACGCGGAATTCCTGTTGAAGATGCACCTGGCGAACCTGAAGGCCACCACCGAAGGGCCGTATCGGGTTTACGGCGTGGCGCTGCGAATGGCGCCTGGGCATGAGCAATACCTGCGCAATGCCGGCGTCGTCTTGCCGGAAGTCCCGCCGCACGACCCGGAAAACTACAAGCGCAACAACAGGGAGGCGGGCGAGCACAGCCACTACCTGGACCAGCTGGTTGATGTCGCCTTCGGCGATGGCTGCACCCATGTGGCGACATTCGACATGGATTCCTGGCCCATCGCGAAGGGATGGGATTCGCACTACCGCAAATTCCTTGCGCCGCCCATACCGGTCATCGGCATGCGCCGCACGGAAACGAACGACGAGTTTCCGAACCCCGCTTTCACGTTGATGGGGAAGGACTTCTGGCGCGCAGGGAAAACCTCGTTCGCCTTCTTCAACCCAAGGTGCCACTACCCCGGCGCGGACAAGTCAGGCCGGGCGCATTCCGGGCGGGGCATCCTGGCCGAACTGGACCAGAACGGCCAGTCGTTCCTGCCTGTCGTTCGCGTCAACCGCTGGAATCCACATCCCATCATGTGTGGCGTGTACGACAACCGCATCTTCCACTTTGGCGCGGGCTCGCGGCAACCGGTGTTTGCAGGCGACAAGAAGGACTACGGATTGATCGATACCGAACTGGCATGGTCCTACGCCAAGGCCGTCAACGGCGCAAAGCGGGCCTTCTTCCTGGAATGCCTGAGAAACTCAGGCACCGACTTCATCACCCAGCTGGTCTACGGAGACTTGGTGAACCGGCCCGACGCGAAGAAGGCCTGAGCGGTCCGCCTGCTCACCAGGCGCCGGTTTCCACCCGTATTGCCACTTCGCAGTCGCTGAAGATCTCCAGCTTGACGATGCGGACGCGCACGCCCAGTACGCCGGGCAGCTGCATCAGGCGGTGCGCCAGCTTGCCGATCAGGCTCTCGAGCAGGTTCACATGCTCCGCAGTGCACTCATCGATGATGATGCGCCGCACCTTGCGGTAGTCCAGCACATGGCCGATGTCGTCGTCGCGCGGCATCAGCGGCTGCGCGCCGAGGTTCAACTCGGCGTCCACCATGATCGGCTGGGGCGAAGTCTTCTCGTGGTCGAGGATGCCCAGGTTGGCGTCGAAGCGAAGCCCGGTGAGCGTGAGGATCTGGTTGCCGGCTTTGGACATTGGGGCCTTGTCTTGATCAGTTGGGGTCAGAGCACATTTGCTGCGCAAATCGTGATCTGACCCGCAAGGTCACATGAGTGAAAAATCCCGATCGAACTTCATCAGGTGCTGGCCCCCATCGACCACCAGCGTGGTGCCGGTGATGGAGCTGTTGTCCAGCGCGAACTTCACCGCCGCGACCACATCCTGCGACGTCGATGAGCGGCCCAGGGGCGACAGCTTGTGCAACTGGTCGAATTTTTCCTGGGAGAGAAGATGGCTGGTGATCGTCAGGCCCGGCGCCACCCCGACCACCCGCACCTGCGGCGCCAGCGCGATCGCCAGCATGGTGTTGGCCGCTTCGAGCGCGGCCTTCGACAGCGTGTAGCTCAGGAAATCGGGGTTCTGGTTCCAGAGTTTCTGGTCCAGCAGGTTGACCACGACGGCATCGCGCGGCTCGGCGGCAGGGTCGCGCGAGCAGACGTGCGCGTGCAGCGCCTGCGCGAGCACGATGGGCGCGCCGGCGTTGGTGCGCATATGCGCTGCCATGGCTTCGTAGCCAAAGCTCTTGACGCTGTCATGTTCGAACATCGAGGCGTTGTTCACCACCGCATCCACCTGGCCGAAGGCGGCGATCACCTGCGGCAGCAGGGCGCGCGCCTGCGCCTCATCGTCCAGGTCGGCCTGGAAACTCTCGACGCGGGTGCCGGCGGCGGCCACCTGCCGGCAATCAGCGACGGTTTGCGCGGCGTCGGCCGCGGAGCCGCGGAAATGCACGGCAACGTTCCAGCCGCCCGCGGCCAGCGCCAGCGCGGCATCACGGCCCAGCCGTTTGGCGGAGCCGGTGACCAGCACGGTGCGCGGGGGTGAATCGCTCATTCGGGGACAATCCGGAAGTGACGACAGAAGCAAAGAGTTTAACGAGGGCCCTGCAGGCGCTGTTGGAAGCCTCGATCCGGCGCGCCGGCGGCTGGCTGCCCTTCGACCGTTTCATGGCGCAGGCGCTGTATGCCCCGGGCCTGGGCTACTACGCGAACGATTCACGGAAGTTCGGGCGCCTGCCCTCATCCGGCAGCGATTTCGTGACCGCGCCGGAAATGACACCGCTGTTCGGGCAGGCGCTGGCCGTGCAGCTTGCCGACGCCCTGCAGGCCACCGGCACCGACGAAGTCTGGGAGTTCGGCGCGGGTTCCGGCGCCCTGGCGGCCCAGCTGCTGCAAGCGCTGGGCGACCGCGTGCGGCGCTACACCATCGTCGATGTGTCGGGCAGCCTGCGCGAGCGCCAGCGGGAATCGCTCGCCGCGTTTGGCAGCAAGGTCGAGTGGGCGGCTGAATTGCCCGACGCGATGCGAGGCATCATCGTGGGCAACGAGGTGCTCGATGCCATGCCGGTCAAGCTGCTGGTGCGCAAGTCCGGCGCCTGGCACGAGCGCGGGGTCGAGGTGCGTGACGGTGCGCTGGCCTGGCTGGACCGGCCCACGGACCAGAGGCCACCGGTGGAGCCGGAAGGCACGCACGAATACCTCACTGAAATCCACCCCCAGGCGGAGGCGTTCATCCGTACCCTGGCCGACCGGCTGGTGCAAGGCGCGGCCTTCTTTATCGACTACGGCTTCGGCGAATCGGAGTACTACCACCCACAGCGCCACATGGGCACCCTGATGTGCCACCAAGGCCACCTGGCCGACCCGGACCCTTTGGTGGACGTGGGGCGCAAGGACATCACTGCCCATGTCAACTTCACCGGGCTGGCGCTGGCAGCCCAGCAAGCCGGGTTGCCTACCCTCGGTTACACGACGCAGGCCCGTTTCCTGATGAACTGCGGATTGGTTCCGATGCTGGCGCAGGCATCCCTGGCGGAACGCGTGGCGGGCCAGCGGCTGATTGCCGAGCATGAGATGGGCGAATTGTTCAAGGTCATCGGTTTCCACCGTGGCGATTTCTGGGACGCGGCCGGCTTTCGCGAAGGCGACCGCACCCACACGCTCTGAACGCGGCCTACACTGGCCGCTTAAATGATCACACATCCATGATTCGCTGGATCATCGTCATCTTCCTGGCCCTGATGCTCATCAACTGGTTCTCGCCGTTCCTGCAGAAGATGGGCTTCGGAAAACTGCCGGGCGACCTGCGCTTCAAGCTGTTCGGGCGCGAGTGGTTCATCCCGCTCACCACCACCATCGTGCTCAGCTTGCTGGTGGGCGTGATCGGCAAATTCATCTGAGGCACGGCGATGAAGGCCTGCATCGACATCGGCGGCACCAAGGTCGCAGTGAGCCTCAACAGCGGCGCGGGGCTGGATTTGGTGGGGCGACGCAGCGAACCGACGGCCAAGACCGGCGACAACGACGCGCTGGCGCGGCAGGTGTTGCGCATGGTGGACGAGGCTTGCGCTGAAGCCGGAGTCGTGGCCGGCTCGGTTGAACGCGCCGGTGTTTCGTCCTGCGGGCCGTTCATCATTCGCGACGGTTTGGTGGAAGTGGCGGCGCCCAACATCTGCGGCGGCATCGCCGGGCCCGCGCGCGGCCTGCCCAACACCTGGGACACCGCGCTGCTGGAGGCGCCCCTGCGGGAGCGCTTTGCCCAGGTGCGAGTGGAAAACGACTGCATCGCCGCGCTGGAGGCCGAGCGGCGCTGGGGCGCGTTGCAGGGCTTCGACCATTGCGCCTACGTGACCTGGAGCACCGGCATCGGCGTTGGCCTTTGCGTGGACGGCCGTATCCTGCGCGGCAAGAACGGCAACGCCGGCCACGCGGGCCACATGTTCGTCTCCGACAACGGCGATGCGCTGTGTGGCTGCGGCAACATTGGCGACGTGGAGGCGCTGGTGGCAGGCAACGCCATCGCGCGGCGCTTCGGTGCCGACGCGGCCACGCTGATGCAGCGTGCGCAGGCAGGCGATGCCGCGGCGCAAGGCATGGTCGATGAACTGTGCCGCGTGCTAGGGCGCATGTTGTACAACCTGGTGGCGACACTGGACCTGCAGCGCATCAGCCTGGGTGGCAGCGTGTTCTGGAACCACCGCGCGTACCTGCTGCCCAAACTGCAGGCGCAGGTGACAGGCAGGTTTCCCGCGCTGACGGCCGGCAGTGAGCTGGCGCCGGCCGGGTTGGCAGAGCGGGTGGGCGACTACGCGGCCCTGGCTTTGATCGTGTGAGGGCGGCCGGCTAGCCGCCCAGGTGCGCCGCCACCGCCTCTACGCGTGCTTTCTGGATCAGCTCGCCGATGCGAGGCCCGGACAGCTGCTGCGCCTGGGCCTGCGCCGCAATTTCGTGCGTGGGTACGGCCTGCGCAGCGGCGAGCGCCGCCGACAGGCGAGGGCGCGGCGCATAGGGCTTTTCTTCCATCCCGCCGCGCCCACGCGCATCGCATTCGCAGGCGAGCAGCACCATGTCGAATCGCTGCGGCTTGCGGAATGCATCGCATCGCTCGAGCAGCCGCACGATGGCGGACGCGTTGAACTCCGAACTGCGGTGAATGTTGCCGTGTTCGCGCGCCACCACGTCGGCCAGTTCGCGGCACTCGGTGGGCACGCGGAGCCGGTCGCACACGCCCTTGAGCAACTGCGCGCTGCGCACCTCGTGGCCGATGTGGCGGGGCAGCACATCGGCCGGGGTCGTGCCCTTGCCGAGGTCATGCGTCAGGCAGGCAAAGCGCACCGGCAGCGGCGCGGCCAGCCGTGCGCTCATGTCCAGCACCATCATCAGGTGCACGCCGGTGTCCACCTCGGGGTGGTGGTCGGCGCGCTGCGGCACACCCCACAGGCGCTGCACCTCGGGCAGCAGGCGCTCGAGCGCGCCGCATTCGCGCAGCACTTCGAACATGCGCGAGGGCTTGTCCTCCATCAGGCCGCGTGCCATCTCCTGCCAGACCCGCTCGGGCACCAGTGCATCCACTTCGCCGGCATCGACCATCTCGCGCATCAGGGCCAGCGTTTCCGGGGCCAATGTGAAGTCGGCGAACCGGGCGGCAAAGCGCGCAGTGCGCAGGATGCGCACCGGGTCTTCGCGAAAGGCCGCGGTCACGTGCCGCAGCACGCGGTTGCGCAGATCGGCCTGGCCGTTGAACGGGTCGATCACCACGCCGTCATCTTCCTGCGCCATCGCATTCACCGTGAGGTCGCGCCGCGCCAGGTCTTCTTCCAGCGTGACGTTGGGCTCAGCGTGAAAGGCGAAGCCGTGGTAGCCGCGCGCGGTCTTGCGTTCGGTGCGGGCCAGCGCGTATTCCTCGCGCGTCACCGGGTGCAGGAAAACAGGGAAGTCCTTGCCCACCGGCAGGTAGCCGCTGGTGATCATTTCCTGCGGCGTGGCGCCGACGACCACCCAGTCGTGGTCGTTGACGGGCAAGCCCAACAGGGCATCCCGCACCGCGCCGCCGACCATGTATGTCTTCATGGGCGGAGTTTACGGCGTCTACTGGTTCAGCCTTGACCAGACCTCGCGAGCTTGTTGGGTGACTTCGAGTGGTGTGGGCGGCAAGGGCAGGCGGCACTCGCCGGCTTCCTGTCCGAGCGTCCCCAGCATGGCCTTGATCGACATGGGGAACACCGAGGTGTCGGTGTTGATGAAGTCGAATGAATCGATGAGCCGGGCGTTGATCGCGCGGGCATCCTCGACGCGGCCCTGCTGGAATGCCAGGAACATCTGCTGGAACTGGGGACTGGTCCAGTGGGTGCTGGTGCCGACAATCCCCACGGCGCCCACCGCGAGCAACGGCAATGTGTAGGCGTCGTCGCCCGAGTACAAGTCGAAGTGCCCGCCGGCCTCAGCCACGAGCGCCGCGGCCGCCGGCGGGTCGCCGGTGGCGTCCTTGAAGGCGACGATGTTGGGGACTTCGCGAAACAGCCGCAGCAGCACTTCACGTTCAATCCGGCGGCCGGTGCGCAAGGGCACGTCGTAGACCATGACCGGCAGGTCGGTGGCCGCCGCGACCGCGCGGAAGTGGGCCTCGATGCCGGCTTGCGGCGGCCGGTTGTAGTAGGGCGAGACCACGATCACGCCGTCGGCGCCGAGTTCGCGGGCCTTGCGCGTCAGTTCGATGCTGTGCCGCGTGTCGTTGCTGCCGGTGCCGGCGATGACGGGAATGGTAACGGCCTGCGAGACCGCGCGAATCAAATCGCAGCGCTCCGCATCGTCCAGCGTCGAAGCTTCGCCCGTCGTGGCCGCCAGCACCAGGCCGTTGTTGCCGCGGCTGGCGAGCCAGCGCGCGAGGCGCTGTGCTGCGTCCAGGTCAAGACGGCCTTCACGGTCGAAAGGCGTGACCATCGCCGTGAGCACCGGTCCCCAGCGCCCCTTGCGGACGACGGGCCGGGTGCTCATCGCGAGAAGCGGTAGGGTTCGTCGAAGTCGACGAAGTCCTTCTCGGCCTGGGCTTCCTCGATCCAGGCCTTGACGCCGGGCAGCGCGCAGACGCGCCGGACGTAGTCGGTGATGTGGCCCGGCACGGGCAGTGCGTAGTTCTTCAGGCGCATGCAGACGGGCGCGAAGAAGGCGTCGGCGTTGGAGAATTCGCCGAACAGCATCGGGCCCTTGTGCTCTTCCAGCAGGGCGGTCCACATCGCAATGATGCGTTGCACGTCGGCCCGCACGGCGGGCTGGTCGCGCCAGACGATCGCGCCATTCTGCGGCAGCGACGCCTCGATGTTCATGGGGCAATGCGTGCGCAGCGCGCCAAAGCCCGAGTGCATCTCGGCGCAAACGCTGCGTGCGCGGGCGCGTGCCTTCGGGCTTTGCGGCCAGAGCTGCTTTTCCGGGAATTTCTCGGCCACGTATTCGGCAATGGCCAGCGTGTCCCACACCGCAAAGCCGTCATCCTCCAGCACCGGCACGCGGCCAGTCGGCGTGACGTTGCGCAGGGCGTCCTTGAATTTGGAGTCGCCGTCGAAGGAATCGAACTTGACCATCACTTCCTGGAACGGGATGCCGGCCTGCTTGAGCAGCACCCAGGGGCGCATGGACCAGGACGAATAATTCTTGTTGCCGATATAGAGCTTGAGCATTGGGTTCTCCACAGAAGCCCGGATGCTACCGGCCCGAAACGCCGCGATTGATGCAAAAAAACCGCCGGATTGATGCCGGGGCGTTCAGGGCAGGTCGCGATTGGGTTCGGGCTGGCTGGTGTCGCGCGGCCCCACGGAGCCCAGCCGCGCGCGCAGCGATTGCGACTGGCCACTCAGGATGACCGCATAGATGTTCGTGTTGGCGAGCACCTTCTTCACGTAGTCCCGTGTCTCGTTGAATGGCACGTTCTCGGCCCAGGCCGCAGCCTCCAGCGGCGGGCCGTTGCGCCAGTTGCGCGGCCGGCTGGGCCCGGCGTTGTAGGCCGCCGCGGCCATGGGCATGGAGCCGGCGAAATCGTCGAGCACCAGCTTGAGATAGCCGGTGCCGATGGCGATGTTGGTCTCGCGGTCGGTGAGTTGGTCGGTGGTGAAGCTGTTCAGGCCGATCTTGCGCGCCGTCCAGCGTGCGGTCGCGGGCATGACCTGCATCAAGCCCGAAGCGCCGACACTGGAGCGTGCATCCATCACGAACCGGCTCTCCTGCCGGATCAACCCATAGACATAGGCCGGGTCCAGGCCGATCTCGCCGCTGCGGCGAACCACCGATTCGCGGAATGGCATGGGATAGCGTTGCTCGATATCGAACTCCGTCTTCGTGCGCTCGCTGGTGTTGATGCAGCGGTCCCAGACCTCGCGATCGCAGGCGAACTGCGCGGCAGCCAGCAGCTCACGCTCGGCCATGCCGCCGGCGCGCGCGAGGTTGGTGCCGTAGTTCCACTCGCGCACGCCTTCGGAACGCAGCCCGATGGCAATCGCGTACAGCCCCCGGTTCAGGCTGGGGTTCATCCGCGCCGCTTCCTTCTCTTCAGGCGTGGGCGGTGCGGGCCGCGCGGGGATGCTGATCTTCTGCCCGAGGTCCTCCAGCGCCAGCTGCTCGTAGAAGCCGCGAATCGAGGCGATCGACTGCATCAGGGCCTGCGCTTCAGCCTTGCGGCTGTCGCCGCCCAGGCCCTGCAGGGCGCGTGCCTTCCAGTACACCCAGGTCGGGTCGGCGCGCACTTCATCGGCCATGGCATTGATCGCCTGCTGGACGGCCGGCCACTGCGGCCCGCGCGCGGAGCGCAAGGCTGCGCGCACCTTCCAGGCCAGCATGTCGTCCGTGAGGTCGTGATCGCGGGTGACCTTGGCGTAGTGGTCCAGCGCGTCGGCGCCCAGGCGCTGGGCCGACTGCTTGCCCAGCACGCCCCAGACCCAGTTGCGCTCCTCCGGCGAGAGCATGGGCCCCCACTTGTCCTCCAGCTGGCGGGCGGCGTTGCCGGGGTCGGTGGCCGCGAGCTTGATCAGTGCCAGCACGATCATTTCCTTGCGGGCCTTGGATGCCACGACGACGCGGCTGGTGAGGTAGCGCGACGGGCTGTTGTTCAGCTCGGCGATTTGCGGCACAGCTTCCGGCGCGACGACTTCCACGGCCGTCGTCGCGGCACGCACCCGGCCGGCTTCGAGGGCCAGGCGCGCCTTGCGCCACGCGTCGTCGGCGGTCATGCGCTTCGGGCCCGAGCTGTCACCGATCAGGCGTACGGCGGCCAGCGTGCAGCCGTCCTCGGCCTCGCGCTGCGCAAACCAGTTGCGGCGCACCTCGTCGGCCAGGCCGGCCGGCGCGCGCGCGCCCTCGCGAACGTGCATGATGTGCAAGGCGTAGCAGCGCACCTCGCGGTCGTCGTTCATGCGGTACTTGGGGTACTCGGCCTCGAAGTTGGTCCAGTCGCGGCGCTGGCCGAGCAGCAGCAACCAGTCGTTGCGCAGGCGATCCTCCTGGTAGCTGCCGGCGTAACGGGTGAAAAAGTCCTGCACTTCCTGCGGGTTGGCGGTGTCGAGGCGGGCCCGCAGCTCCCAATAGGCGGCCCAGGGCTCCAGCGCATGGCCACGGGCCTGGGGCAGCAACTGGGTGAGTTTGGCGCGGTTGCCCTGGCGGAACGCCTGGTTCATCTCGAGCACCAGTTCGTCCCCGCGGGGCTGGGCTTGCACCTGACAGGCGACCGACAACGCGATCAGTGTCAGAATTCTTGGCAATCTCATTGGGCGATTATGGACAAGTCACAAGAAAAAAGGGCCATGCGCAAGCAACTCGTCGAGCAGCGGCTCGCCATGCCGGACCGCGTGGAGCGCTGCGACCTGTTGCAGCGTGTCATGCGCATCTGGCTGGTCAACCGGCCCGACATAGTGATCGGCGCCTACTGGCCGATCAAGGGCGAGTTCGACCCCTTGCCGGCGCTGCACCGCTGGAAGGAAGACGGGGAGTTGCTGGACGAGCCGCAACCTCGCCGCATCGGCCTGCCGGTGGTGGACAAGCTCCATAAGACGCTGAAGTTCCACGCATGGTTCCCCGGTTGTTACATGGAGGAGGACGCCTACGGCATTCCCAAGCCCAAGGACACCGAGGTGATCGTGCCGACCCTGCTGTTTGTGCCCTGCGTGGGCTACGGACCGGGCGGGTTCCGGCTCGGGTACGGCGGCGGTTTCTATGACCGCACGCTCGCGACGCTGGAGCCGCGGCCGTTCACGGTCGGCCTGGGCTTCACCAACGGTTTCATCGGCGACCTCGAACCCGAGCCGCACGACGTGCCCCTGGACGCCATATTGAATGACAACGGGGTGGTGTGGCCGATCGGTTAAGCCTTTACCGCCTGATCGGGCAGTTCCTGCATCGCCACCGCGGCGCTTACGCGGCCTCGGGCGCGATGCTGGCCGGCATAGCCGTGCTCACGGTGTGGGTGCCCCGGCAGATCGGGCATCTCGTGGACGGGCTCGTGGGACACCAGTTGGCGGGCGACGCGCTGCTGCGGGAACTCGCGTTGCTGGTCGGGGCCGGCCTGGTCATCTACTTCCTGCGCGTGGGCTGGCGGCTCAAGTTGTATGGCGCGGCCTACCTGTTGGGTGTGGAGTTGCGCGAGAAGCTCTACGCGCGGCTGTCGCTGCAAGGCCCGCACTTCTACCAGGGCCAACGCACCGGCGACCTGATGGCGCTGGCCACCAACGATATCGATGCGGTGGAAATGGCCACCGGCGAGGCGATGCTGGCCGGCTTCGACGGCTCGCTCACGCTGGTGCTGGTGGTCGCGATGATGGCCATGGGCGTCGACTGGCGGCTGGCCGCGTTCGCGCTGTTGCCGTTCCCGTTCATGGCCCTGAGCTTCTGGTGGATCTCGCGCCATGTCCACGAGGCGTCGCGCCGGTCGCTCGACACGTTCGGCGCGCTGAACGACCATGTGCAGGAAACCCTGTCCGGCGTGCGCACCGTGCGCGCGCTGGGGCTCCTCGCGCGCAGCGAAGCGCAATTCGCAACGCTGGCCACCGCCACTTCCAACGCCAGCTTCGATGCGCAGCGCTGGGAAGCGACCTACGAGCCCGCGGTGGGCTTCACGCTGAGCGCCGCCACCGTGCTGACGCTGGGCGTCGGCGGTTGGCTGGTGTGGCACGGGCAGTTGACCGTGGGCCAGCTCACCAGCTTCAGCCTCTACCTCGGCCAGTTGATCTGGCCGATGTTCGCGGCCGGCTGGATCCTCTCGCTGCTGGAGCGCGGCAAGGCGGCCTGGAGCCGGCTGCAACCGGTGCTGGACCAGCCGCTCTCGGTGGACGATCACGGCACGGTGCCCCTGGTCACGCCGGGGCCCTTGGTGGCAAAGGACGTGAGTTTCAGCTACCCCGGCCAATCGACGCCGGCGCTGGACGGCGTGGCCATGAGCCTCGCGCCCGGCCGCACCTTGGGCCTGGTCGGCCCCACCGGCGCCGGCAAATCCACGCTGTTGCGCCTGCTGCTGCGCCACCACGCACCGGCCGGCGGCACGCTGCGATGGAATGGCGTCGACCTGCAGGACTACACGCTGGCCGCGCTGCGGGCGGCTGTCGCCTGGGTGCCGCAGGAGGCGTTCCTGTTCTCTGCCTCAGTGGCCGAGAACATCGCCCTGGCACGCCCCGATGCCACTCGCGAGCAGATCGAGCAGGCCGCCCGGCTGGCGGCGATCCATGAGGACATCCTGCGCCTGCCCCAAGGCTACGAGACGCCGGTCGGTGAGCGCGGCGTGACGCTCTCGGGCGGGCAGCGCCAGCGGGTGGCCATCGCCCGCGCGCTGCTGGTCGACGCACCGCTGCTGCTGCTCGACGATGCCCTCTCGGCCGTTGATACCGACACCAAAGCGCGCATCCTCGCCCACCTGCGCCAGGCGCGCGTGGGCCGCACGGTGATCATCGTGAGCCACCGCCTGAGCGCCGTGGCCGACGCCGACCACACGTTGGTGCTGCAAGGCGGCCGTGTCGTGGAAGAGGGCGACCATGCCACCCTGGTGGCCCACAACGGTTGGTACGCGCGGCAATGGCGTTACCAGCAACTGCAGGCGAGCCTCGATGCAAGCTGACTCGATCGCAACCGGCGCGCTTCCCCCGGAACCGACGCAACGTCGACGCACACTCGGCGATGCCGCCACGCTGCTGCTGCGCGCCGCCGGCCCCGAGCGCCGGCACCTGATCTGGGGCACGGTATGGCTCACGCTCGCCGCCGGCCTCGAGGCGCTGGGCCCGCTGATCGGCAAGGCCTTCCTCGACAACTACCTGCTGCCGCACCGCGCCGACCTGCCCGCGATCGCCGGCCTGTTGTTCGGTGCATTGATAGCCGGCATGGCGGCCAGCTGGCTGCGCTACCTGCAGCTGGTGCGGCTTGCGGGGCTCGCGATGCGCTCGGTGCAGCGGATCCGCCAGAACGTCTACGGCCACGTGCTGCGCCTGCCCATGAGCTTCTTCGACCGGGCCATCACCGGCCAGCTGGTCAGCCGCGT
>DATHWV010000480.1:0-10897 GCA_035460205.1 Ramlibacter sp. | reverse complement strand
AAGGTCTGCGCGGCGTCGCCGATCTCGCGCGCCAACAAGGCCACCGGCGGCAGGGCAGGGTCGAGCAGGAGCGAGCGGCTGCGCTGCGCGGTCACCCGGCGCACGCCCTCGACGCCGGCGACCTGCTGGACGAACTCGGGTGTGAACCAGGCGGTGTCCGAGGCGGCGGAAGCCTGGGCCGTGCGCAAATAGAGATCGGCCGGCAGCACCACGTCCAGCCATTGCGCGACCGAGTCGCGGAAACTCGCCACCATCACCGTCAGCGCCACCGCCAGGCTGAGCGATGCCACCACACCGCTGACCGCAATGGCCGCGCTCTGGCGCACGCGCCGCGCGCGCTCCACGGCCAGCAGCGGCAGCAGGCGGCCGGCCAGCGCGGGCGCGAGCCGGTCGTACAGGAGCGCGACGCCCCAGGGCAGGGCGGTGATGCCGCCCACCAGCAGCAGCCCCACCGAGAGGTAGGCCCCGAGCGGGACACCGGCGACGGGAGGCAGCAATGCACATGCCGCGCCGGCCACCATCATCGACACGCCCGCAAACCGGCGGCCCTCGCGTTGCGGCGCGCTGCCCAGGCCCTTGAGCGTTTGCGCCAGCGGCAATTGCGCCGCCGCGCGTGCCGGGAGCCAGCCACCGGCGACCGCCGCGGCGATGCCCAGCACGGCATACACCCCCGCGGCCGGCGTGCTCCATTGCAATTGCGGCGCCACGCCGGAGAAGTACCCGCCGCCCAGGTCGCCGCCCAGAAAAGCGAGGCCGAGGTCCGCCAGGGCCGTGCCCAGCACCAGCCCGGCGATGCTGCCCACCACGCCCAGCAACAGCGACTCCACCAGCACCACGCCCAGGCGTTGCCGTGCTGTCAGGCCCAGCACACCGAGCAAGGCGAACTGCTGCGCGCGCCGTGCCACGCTCAGCGCCAGCACCGAATACACCAGGAAGGAGCCGGTGAAAAGCGCCACCAGCGCCAGCACGGTGAGGTTGACCCGGTACGCACGCGACAGGCTGTCCACCCGTTGCGCCGCGTCCCCGGGCTCGGAAGCCACCACGCCGGCCGGCAGCGCCAGCGATCGCAGCAAGGCACCGCGGTCCGCACCGGCGCGCAGGCGCAGGTCGATCCGCGTGAGTTGTCCGTGCCGGGCGAACAGGTCCTGCGCCGCGCCAATGTCCATCACGGCCAGCGCGCTGCCGCCTGCACCCACCGTGCCGCCGACCCTGGCTTCGCGCGATTGCAACCCGACTTGCAGTCGCAATGTTTCGTTGCCTTGTCCGGCCCATTGGCGCGCCGCGGGGTTGAGGAAGACGGTGGCCGGTGCGAACAAGGCCATGCGGTCTGCGCCCTGGCGTGGCACCGGCATCAGCCCGGGCGCCACGGCGGCGACCACCAGCGCATCGACGCCGATCACCCGCAGCGTCCTGCGCTCACCGCCGGGCAGCGTGGCCACGGTGGCGAACTCCAGCACCGGGCTGGCCGCCGCCACCTGGTCGTGGGCGGACACGCGCCCGAACAAGGCCTCATCGAAGCTGCCCTGCACCGCGCGCAGTTCCAGGTCGGGTTGCCCACCGGCGGAACGTACCGCGCTGGAAAACTCGCTGAGGGCCGATGCGTTGATCAGGTGCACCGAAAAAGCCAGTGCAACGCCCAGCATCACCGCCAGCGCCGCGATGGCGCTGCGCCAGGGGTGATGACGCAGTTCCTGCCAGGAGAACGTTCGAAGGAGGGGCAGCACCCTCCGATTCTGACCGACCCTAGGCCATCGCTTCCAAATCGGCCATCAGTTCTTCCTTGCGCATCTGGATCTGGTCACGCATGGCGACCAGGTCGAGCTTGCGGGCGCTGCGGGCCTTGGGAAAGATCTCATTGCGCTCCTCCTTGACGTGATGGTCGATGTATTCGCCCAGCACCTTGACTTTGGCGTCGTACTTCTCGTCCGCGTCGCCACCGGCTTCCAGCTGGGCAATCAGGTCCTTGGCGGTCTTGTGCTCCACCTCGGCTTCGTCCAGCAGGTCGGTGTCCTTCAAGACGGCGCGCAGGGCAGGGTAGAAGATTTCCTCTTCCACCTGCGCGTGGACTTTCAGCTCCATGCAGATCTTCTGCGCCAACTCCTGCTTGCGCTGCGCCGCGGAACGCGCCTTGGAGCCGGCCAGCTCATCGTATTCCTTGAACATTTTCTTGACGTTTTTGTGGTCGGTGTCCAGCAGGTCGCAGGCGTCTTTCTCGCTACGGGTGGATGTCATTTCCGTGTCTCCTTGGGTTGGATGGGGTTGAACGGACCGATCTTCGCCAGCGGGCCCCACGCACCTTGTAGGACGCCGCCGTTGCACCCGCCACCGGTCCTCCGACAACGGCAGCGACGGTGCGCTAAAGTGCCGTCATGCCACTACTTCCTTCCTACGACGACGTCGCGGCCGCCGCGCAGCGACTGCAAGGCCAGGCTCACCGCACGCCCGTGCTCCGTTCGGACACGGCCGACACGCTGCTGGGCGCCAGGCTGTTCTTCAAGTGCGAGAACTTCCAGCGCATGGGTGCGTTCAAGTTCCGCGGCGCGTACAACTCGCTGGCGCAATTCACACCCGAGCAGCGCAAGGCCGGTGTCATTGCGTTTTCCTCGGGCAACCATGCGCAGGCGATCGCGCTGTCGGCGCGCCTGCTGGGCATTCCCGCCACCATCCTGATGCCGCTGGACGCGCCGCAGGCCAAGGTGGATGCCACGCGCGGCTACGGCGGCGAAGTGATCATGTTCGACCGCTACACGCAAGACCGCGAGCAGCTCACGCGGCAACTGGCGGCCGAGCGCGGCCTCACCGTGATCCCGCCGTTCGACCATCCCCATGTGCTGGCAGGGCAGGGAACTGCAGCGAAGGAATTGTTTGACGAAGTCGGCGAGCTGGACGTGCTGTTCGTCCCGCTGGGCGGCGGCGGGCTGCTCAGCGGCACGGCCTTGTCCACCCGCGCGCTGGCGCCCAGGTGCAAGCTTTATGGCGTGGAGCCGCAAGCCGGCAACGACGGCCAGCAATCGTTCCGCAAGGGCGAGATCGTCAACATCCCCACGCCCAAGACCCTGGCTGATGGCGCGCAGACCCAGCACCTGGGGCAGATCACCTTCGGCATCATCCGGCGCGACGTGAATGACATCCTCACCGCCACCGACGAGCAGTTGGTCGAGGCCATGCGCTTCTTTGCCGAGCGCATGAAGATGGTGGTCGAGCCCACCGGTTGCCTGGGCTTTGCGGCGGCCCGCCACGCCGGCATCGATATCAAGGGCCTGCGAGTGGGCGTCATCATCAGCGGGGGGAATGTGGACCTGGCGCGCTTTGCGCAGCTGGTGGGCCCCGCGGCCTGAGCAGTGCCTACAATTTCACCATGCAACCCAGAGCCATCGAACTGAAAGGCCGGGCCTCCGATGCCGCCCGCTTCCCCGCCATCTGCGCACCGCTGGTGGCCCGCACGCGCGAGCGGCTGCTGGCTGAGACAGCGGTGGTCGCCGCCAAGCGGCCGGACATCCTGGAGTGGCGGGTCGATTTCTTTGACGGCATCGCCGATGCCCACGCGGTGGTCGAGACGGCCAGGCTGATCAAGCGCGAGTCGGATGGCATCCCCTTGCTCTTCACGCGCCGCAATGCGCGCGAGGGTGGCGAGCCAATCGCCTTGTCCGAGCCGCAGGTCGTTGCGATGTACCGCGCGGTGTGCGAGGCCGGCGACGTTGATCTCGTGGACTTCGAGATGGGAAACGATGTGGCTGATGTTCGCGCCGTGCGCGAAGTGTCCAGGGCGCACGGCATCCAGCTGGTGCTGTCGTTCCACGATTTCAACAGCACGCCGCCGCTGGAGGTGTTGCGCCAGCGTTTTGCGCAAGCACTGGCACTGGGCGCTGACGTCGCCAAGGTGGCCGTCATGCCCAGGAGCATGGACGATGTGCTCACCCTGATGGGGGCCACTTCGCAGGCCGGCCGTGAGCTCACGATCCCCCTGGTGAGCATGTCGATGGGCCGGTTCGGCGCGCTCAGCCGCATGTGCGGCTGGACCGTCGGTTCGGCGATGACTTTCGCCGTCGGCGAGAGCAGTTCCGCACCGGGGCAGATGGCGATCTCCGACGTCGAGGCCGGCATCGCCCTCCTGCAAAAGGCATTGCGCCCCGGGGACCTTTGAACCAGCCTGCCGGCGACACCCCCGCCGCCCGCCGCTGGACCCTGGTGGCGGCCATCCTCGGCTCGAGCATGGCTTTTCTCGATGGCACCGTGGTCAACGTCGCGTTGCCCGCCATCCAGGATCAACTCGGTGCCACGGCTGCCCAGGCCCAGTGGGTGATCGAATCGTACGCATTGTTCCTGGCGGCGCTGCTGTTGGTCGGGGGCGCGCTGGGTGACCGCTTTGGCCGGCGGCGCATCTTCATGGACGGGGTACTGCTGTTCACCGTTGCGGGCGTGGCCTGCGCCTTCGCGCAAAGCCCGACGCAATTGGTGGTCGCGCGCGCGGTGCAGGGCATCGGCGCCGCGCTGCTGGTGCCGGGCAGCCTGGCGCTGATCAGCGCGACTTTCCCCGAACAGGAGCGCGGCCAGGCGATAGGAACCTGGTCTGCGTTCAGCGGCATTGCGGCAGCGATCGGCCCGGTGGTGGGTGGTTTCCTGGTGGACCACTATTCATGGACCTGGGCCTTCCTCATCAACGTGCCCATTGGCGCTGCACTGCTCCTGGTCTGCATGACGCGCGTGCCCGAGAGCAAGGCCGAACCGCATGAGCAACCGCCGCTGGACGTTGCAGGCGCGGTGTCGGCGACTGTGGGGCTGGCCGGCGTGGTGTTCGCACTCATCGAGGCGCCGGTGCGAGGCTGGTCCGATGCGCTGGTGATTGGGGCCGGCCTGGCGGGTGTCGTCGCCCTGGCGCTGTTCTTCTTCGTTGAGTCGCGCACCCGCGCGCCCATGCTGCCCCTGCGGCTGCTGCGCATCCGCAACTTCGCCGGCGCCAACCTGCTGACGCTGTTGCTCTACGCCGCGCTGGGTGGCGGCCTGTATTTCTTCCCCCTCAACCTGATCCAGGTGCAGGGCTACAGCGCGGCGGCCGCCGGGTCGGCATTGCTGCCCTTCGTCGCCATCCTGTTCCTGCTTTCGCGCTGGGCCGGCAAGCTGGTGGACCGCTACGGGCCACGCCGGCCCCTGGTGATCGGCCCGCTCATTGCCGGTGCGGGCTTTGCGCTGTTCGCGGTGCCGGGTGTGGGGGGCTCGTACTGGAGCACTTTCCTGCCCGCCGTATGCGTGCTGGGCCTGGGCATGGCAATCACTGTGGCGCCGCTCACGACGACGGTGATGAATTCCGTGGGTGACGAGCAGGCCGGCCTCGCGTCCGGCATCAACAACGCGGTCTCGCGGACCGGTCCGCTGCTGGCCATTGCCGTCTTCGGCATCGTGATGAGTGCGATGTTCGACAGCGTGCTGGCCGAACAGCTTTCGGCGCAGGATCTGCCCGCTGCATTGCAGGGCGCCGTGATGCAACAGCGGGAGAAACTGGCAGCGCTGAATGTGCCGTTGGGCGCCGATGCCGCGGCGTCGGCCATCATCAAGAAGGCCGTGGGCGACGCTTTCGTCGCCGGCTTCCGGTGGGTGATGCTGGTTTGCGCGGGCCTGGCCGTGCTGAGCGGGATCAGCGCCTGGCTATTGATAGCCCGTAAGCCGCAGCCGCGGGCCTAAGCGCGCGCCGCGACGCCTTCACTCGTCAGCAGCAACACCCGGTCGGCGCGGGTTGCCGCGGCTTCCGAATGGGTCACCAGCACCAGCGAAGCGCCGTGCTCGCGGGTTTGCGAGACCAGCACGTCCAGCACCTTGGCCGCCGTGCCCGGGTCCAGGTTGCCGGTGGGCTCGTCGGCCAGCAACAGGGCGGGGCGGTGCACCAGAGCGCGGGCAATGGCGACGCGCTGCAACTGGCCGCCGGAGAGTTGCTGCGGAAGGCGCGGGCCCAGGCCGTGCAGGCCCACCGCATCCAGCATCGCGTCGACCCGTCCATGGTCCGGCTGCTGCAGGAGCATCAGGGGCAGCGCCACGTTCTGCGCCACATCGAGGTGCGGCAGGACATGGAAGGCCTGGAACACGAAACCGACCTGCTGGCGCCGCAACAGCGCCCGGGCGTCACCATCGAGCGTGGACAGGTCATGCCCACCGAGCACGACAGAGCCTTCGTCCCAGGTGTCCAGGCCCGCCATGCAATTGAGCAAGGTGGACTTGCCCACGCCCGATTCACCGACGATGGCGACGAACTCGCCGGGCGCGACATCCAGCGAGACATTGGCAAACACGGTCGCCTCGCCGTAGCGCTTGGCGAGGCGCAGCACCGAGAGCGTGGGCGCGCTGCCGCTCATGCGCTGGCTCGCACCACTTGCAGGACCTGCTCGAGCGCATCAGGCGCGTCGCAGGCGACCACCTTGCGCTGGGTCATGCTGCGCAACCACGTCAGCTGGCGCTTTGCCAGTTGCCGTGTGGCGAAGATCCCTTTGTCGCGCAGTTCACCCATCGGCACGTCGCCTTGCGGATGCGCATCGAGAAGTTCCCAGGCCTGCCGGTAGCCCACGCAGCGCATACTGGGAAGTTCGGCATGAAGGTCGCCACGGGAGCGCAAGCTCTTGACCTCGTCGAGGAAGCCTGACGCCAGCATGGTGTCGAAGCGCTGGGCGATGCGTTCGTGCAGCCACGCACGATCGCCAGGTTCCAGCGCGATGAGGGGAATGCCGGCCATCGCCGCCGGGCTTGCGTCGCTGCGCGAATGAAAGCTCGACAGCGGGCGCCCCGACACGCGCTGCACTTCCAGCGCGCGCTGGATGCGCTGCGAGTCGTTGGGCGCAATGCGCGCAGCCGTCACCGGGTCCAGCCGCGCCAGTTCGGCGTGCAGCGCGGGCCAGCCCTCGCGGGCTGCGCGCTCATCCAGTTCGGCTCGTACTTGCGGGGCGGCCGGTGGCATCGCATCCAGCCCTTCGAACAGCGCCTTGAAGTAAAGCATCGTCCCGCCGACCAGGAGGGCCAGTTTGCCGCGCGCATTGATCTCGGCCACCAGCCGCGCCGCGTCGGCTGCGAATTCGGCGGCACTGTAGGCCTGCAGCGGATCGCGGATGTCGATGAGGTGGTGCGGAACCGCCGCGCGCTCGGCTGCCGTGGGCTTGGCCGTGCCGATGTCCATGCCGCGATAGACCAGCGCCGAATCGACGCTGATGATCTCGGCCGCGTGCTCCCGCGCAATCGCCAGCGCAGCGGCCGTCTTGCCCGACGCGGTGGGCCCCGCCAGCGCCACGGCGCGGATGCGTGGTCCGGCGCCTTCGCGCGCCCTCGCGTCAGGCACGGCGCGGGTCCCCATACCTTGGCACCAGCGTCCATGACACGACGGCGATGCACACGCTCCAGAACCAGACGCCCTGCGTGAGCGGGAACACCGTGCCGTCCAGCCGCAGGCCCAGCCAGCCGCCGATGGCAAAGGCCGCGATCATCATCACGAAGCCGTTGAGCGCCGAGGCCGCGCCAGCCGCGTGCGGGAACGGGGCGACGGAGCCGCTTTGCCCGCAGGGCTGGTGCACGCCGTGCGCGAACATGAAGACGCAGAAGGGCAGCAGGATGGCCCATGTGTTGTGGATGCCCGCCAGCGCCAACCCACCCAGCAGCGTGCCACCGGTGAGGGTCACGGCGCCGGCGATCGCGACTGACTTGCGCACACCCACCCGCGGCAAGAGGCGCCGGCACCAGAACGTGCCCAGGATGTAGATGAAGGCCATGGAGAACATCACCAGCCCATACTGCGTGCGCGTGAGACCCAGCACCTTGATGAAGACGAATGACGACGAAGCCAGGTAGGTGAAGAGCCCGGCGTAGGAAGCGGTGGAAAGCGCGGAGTAGGTGAGGAAGGTGGGGTGCCGGATGATGGCGATCCAGGTCCTGAACAGTGTGCCCGGCTGCAGCGCCAGCGGATTCTTGTGCGGTACCGTCTCGTCGAAGCGCAGCGCCACGACAGCCAGTGCCCCCGCGCCGAACACCGCCAGCGCTGTCAGCGCATAGCGCCAGCCCAACGCATCCGACAACAGGCCGCCGAGCGGCGCGCAGGTGCAGGCAATTACGCCCAGGCCCGTGAGGCCCTTGGACATCACTCGCGCGCCCGCCTCGGGGGTGTACAGGTCGCGCACGATGGCCCGCGCGCACATCACGGCCGCGCCCATGGCGGCGCCTTGCACCGTGCGCCACAGGATCAACATCAGCATCGACGGCGCCAGCACACAGCCGATCGAAGCCAGGGTGTATGCGGCCAGCCCCACGACCAGCACCGGGCGACGCCCGAACCGGTCCGACAACGGTCCCCACACCAGCTGCGAAACGCCGAAGGCCAGCAACAAGGTGGTGAGCGTGAGCTGGGCTTGCGCCACCGGCGCGCCGAAGCCTTCGGTCAACGCGGGCAGGGCGGGCAGGTACAGGTCTGTCGTGACCGGCTGGATGCCCAGCAGCAGCGAAAGCACCAGCACCACGATGGCCGGCGACATGCTCGTCACGTGCGCAGGGGCGATGGCGTGGGAAGGCGTGGCGGGCATGCGGGGGAGGGTAGCAGAAGGGCAACGCCGGCGCGCAGGTTAGGCACAATGACATGCAGAATCCAGGCGTGAAAGGCGACCCATGGAACCCATCGAAGCCCGCTCAGACGCACGGCGCAAACTGATCGCCGCAAGCCCCTCCCAGGTCTTCGCCGCGATGAGCGATCCTGCCCGCGTTGCCCGGTGGTGGGGACCAGCCGGTTTCACCAACACCATCCACCTGTTCGAGTTCAAGCAGGGCGGCCGGTGGCTGCTGACCATGCACGGCCCGGACGGCAAGGACTATCCGAACGAAAGCCGGTTCACGCGTATCGTGCCCGGGCAGTTATTCGAGATCGAGCATCTCAACGGACATCACTTCCTGCTGACTATCGAACTGGCGGCGGCGCCTGGTGGCACGGAAGTGAAATGGCTGCAGACCTTCGACACCGTGGAGCACTACCAGCGCATCGCCGGGTTCGTGGGTTCTGCCAATGAACAGAACCTTGAACGCCTTGCTGCCGAAGTGCAGAATGGACCGTAACAATGGCTCGCCAGGTCCGCGTCCTCCGCTCTTGCCTGCGGCCGCGCGCGAACTGGCGCTCGATGCCAAGGCTGGCGTGGCCATCCTGGTCGAGGGCTGGAGTGACCAGGCGGCTGTCGATGCCCTGGCCCGGCGGCATGGTTGGGATTTGCCGGCCGAAGGAATCCTCACACTGCCTGTCGGGGGTGTGACCAACCTGGGCGCTTTCATCCAGGTGCTGGGCGCATCCGGGCTGGGCCTCGCGGTGGCCGGCTTGTGTGATGCCGCCGAGGAGGACTACACGCGGCGGACGCTGGAGCGGGCAGGAATGGGCGCTGTCGCCGATCGGGCCGGCCTGGAAGCCTTGGGGTTCTTTGTCTGTGAAGCCGACCTGGAAGATGAGCTCATCCGGGCGCTGGGCACTGCGGGAGTGGAGCGCGTGATCGAAGCGGAGGGCGAAATGAATTCGTTCCGCAGTTTCCAGGACCAACCCGCGCAACGAGGACGAGAACTGCACGCGCAACTGCGCCGCTTCATGGGGACACGGGCGCGGCGCAAGATCCGCTACGGTTCGCTGCTGGTCGGGGCCGTCGACCTTGCCCGCGCCCCACGTCCGCTCGAACAAGTCGTTGCCCATGCGCGGGTTGTTGCCCGCCGTGCCTGAGGGCAAAATGCCCCTTGCCCCCAACACGGCCACAGGAGGCCCCATGGCAAGCGACCCCATGTACCACGACGGCATGCGCCGCCTGCAGGACGTGCGCGATACGCGCGGCATCGCGGATCGCCTGGAGCAGGTGACCGTCCGCACCGCTTTCACGGATGACGATCGCCTCTTCATCGAACGCAGTGCCATGTTCTTCATCGCCACGGCCGATGCCCAGGGCCGGCCTGACTGCTCGTACAAGGGCGGCTTGCCCGGGTTCGTGCACGTGCTGGACGGCAATACCCTGGCCATTCCCGACTACGACGGCAATGGCATGTACCGCACGTGGGGCAACGTCCTGGTCAACCCCAACGTGGGGCTGTTGTTCCTCGACTTCGAAAAGCCCAGGCGGCTGCGCGTGAACGGGAAGGCGAGCATCAACGAAACGGATCCCTTGCTCGGCGAGTACCCCGGCGCGGTGTTCATCATCCGCGTGGCCGCGGAACGGATTTTCCCGAACTGCCCGCGCCACCTGCACAAGATGCAAATGGTCGAGCACTCGGTACACTCGCCGAAGGAAGACTACACCCCACCGGTGCCGGCATGGAAGACGTTCGATGTGTTCAAGGATGCACTGCCGGCGCGCGACCGCCCTGGCAACGACAAGAGTTGATGTTTCGGCGCGGTCTCTTCCTCTCGATTTTCATCAGCTTCCTCGCCGGCTGCGACAGCGGTGAGTCCCGGCGCATCGAAGAGACCCGGACGAAGCTCGTCGGCTCCTGGCTCGAGGAGGTCCAGGACGCGCAATACAGGTATCGCCGTATCGTCGCGCTGGGCGCCGACGGAAAGTTCACCGACCGCATTCTCTCGACGCGCGGTGCTGTCACGGAGGGGCGCGAGTTCGCGGGCGAGTGGTCCTACGATGGAACCAACTTCAAGCGCCGCTACCTGCAGGAAAACGGGCGCCAGTATGCCGGCGGCACCATGCGCTTCACGACTTTTCCGCTGCTTTCGGTGGGGCCTTCGGAACTGGTGGTGACCGACACGATGGCAAGCCAGCAAGTGACCTTCCGGCGCGTCGCCGACGGCACACAACCCTAGCGCATTCGAATTCGAGCCGCGCGAGCGCCCCTAAAGCGCAATTGCCGCAGTCCGGCAGTTGGTGTAGGCTTTTTGCATGCTTCACGCCGCGCCCCGATACGCCGC
>DATHWV010000479.1:0-5764 GCA_035460205.1 Ramlibacter sp. | reverse complement strand
GACAAAGACCCCCCACGCCGTCCCCGCCACCGCCGACACCGACCTGATGCTGGTCGAGAGGACGGTGGCCGGCGACCAGAAGGCGTTCGAGCTGCTGGTGCTCAAGTACCAGCGCCGCATCGAAAGGCTGATCGGCCGGATGGTGCGCGATGTGGACCTGGTCGAAGACATCGCGCAGGAGACCTTCATCCGCGCCTACCGGGCGCTGGCGCAGTTCCGGGGCGAGGCCCAGTTCTACACCTGGCTGTACCGGATCGCGGTGAACACCGCCAAGAAGGCCCTGGGCGACCTGAAGCGCGACCCCCTGGTGTCGGAAACGGCACTGCGTGGAGGCGGTGACGAGGAAGATGAAACTTCCGCAGTGGAGAACGAACTAACCACCGCGGAAACGCCCGAAACCGTGCTCGCGGCCAAGGAAATCGCGGCTGCGGTGAACTCGGCCATGGAAGCCCTGCCCGAGGAACTGCGCCAGGCCGTGACCCTGCGCGAGATCGAGGGCCTGAGCTATGAAGAGATCGCGGAAATGATGAACTGCCCGATCGGCACGGTGCGGTCCCGGATATTCCGGGCGCGCGAGGCGATTTCGGCCAAGATCAAGCCCTTGCTGGAAAACCAGTCGGGCAAACGCTGGTGAACGGCGAGGTGATGTGATGGACAGCATGCAAACCCAGGAACTTATTTCGGCTTTGGCGGACGGCCAGCTCCACGGCGAGGAGTTCGCCCAGGGCGTCGAGGCCGCCGCAGCCAACGCGCAGGCCCGCGAGACCTGGCACACCTATCACCTGATCGGGGACGTCTTGCGTTCAGGCGACCAACTGGCAGGCACCAGCCCTGCCGCCTTCATGAGCCGCCTGCAGCAGAGCCTCATGGCCGAAGAGCGCCCGGCTGCGGCCGCAAGCGACACGGTTCCTGTGATCGCAGCGCCGCGTCCGGCCGCCAACGACGGCAGCTTCCGCTGGAAGATGGTGGCGGGTTTTGCGTCCGTGGCCGCGCTCGCGGCCGTGGGATGGACTGTTGTCGGCAGTATGGGTGCCCGCCAGGACCAGCCCCAACTGGCCGCCGCACCGGCGGGCACCGTGCTGGCCGGCAGCGATCGCGGCGTGATGATCCGCGACGCGCGGCTGGATGAATTCCTGGCCGCCCACCGCCAGCTCGGCGGCGCGTCCGCTCTGCAGGCGCCGGCCGGATTCTTGCGCAACGCCACGTTCGAAGGACCCACCCGCTGAGCGCGGCCGGTTTCGCATGAGACATACCGTCACGCCACTCCTGACCACTTCGAGCCGTCGCAGCCTGGCCGCCCTTTGCGCGCTGGGGCTGATGGGTCTCGCAGGCGCGGAGACGCCGCTCCCGACGCAGCCGCAAAATGCCGCACGGGTCGCTGGCAAGTCTCCCGAACGCAGCGTGGGCGAGTGGCTGGTGCGCGTGCACGAAGCGTCGCGCATGCGCAGCTACATCGGAACGTTCGTCGTGTCCTCCAGCAATGGGGGCATGGCCAGCGCGCGCATCTGGCACGCCTGCGACGGTGAGCAGCAGATCGAGCGCGTCGAGTCGTTGACCGGCGCGCCCCGTTCGACCTTCCGCCGCAATGATGAGGTGGTCACGTTCCTGCCCGAAAGCCGGGTGGTGCGCACCGAAAAGCGGGAGTCGCTGGGCCTGTTTCCCAATCTCCTGAAGTCGAACGACAGCTCCATTCCCGAGTTCTACAGCGCGCGGCGCCTGGGCGGCGATCGGGTCGCCGGCTTCGAGGCCGACGTGGTGCAGCTTGCACCCAAGGACAACCTGCGCTTTGGCTACCGGATCTGGAGCGAGAAAAAGACCGGGCTGGTCGTCAAGCTCCAGACCGTTGATCCAGAAGGCAACGTACTGGAGCAGGCTGCGTTTTCCGAGCTGGCGCTGGACGCGCCGGTGCGGATGGACAAGTTAAGCCAGATGATGGGCGCGACCGAAGGCTGGCGCGTCGAGCGGGCGGAGGCGGTCAAGACCACGCCGCAGGCCGAAGGCTGGCAGATGAAATCGGTGGTGGCCGGCTTCAAGCCCATCAGTTGCTACCGCAGGCCGGCGACGGCAGTGCCCGAGGGCACTTTGCAATGGGTGTTCTCCGACGGCCTGGCGGCGGTGTCGTTGTTCGTCGAAGCCTACGACCGCCAACGCCATACGCATGAAGGCGCGGCTTCCAGCGGCGCCACCCAGACGCTCACGCGGCGCATCCAGGACTGGTGGCTCACGGCGGTGGGCGAAGTGCCGCCGCAGACATTGAAGGTGTTCGCGTCCAGCCTTGAGCGCCGCAAATAAAGCCCCATCTGGTGCGGGATGTGCGATAGCCGATGGCCACCGCGCGAACCATTTTCCCGATTGTTGTTCTCAGCATTAGTCTGTGATTGGAAAGGTCGACATGTTCAAGTTCGATGGGAAACCACTGAGAGCCCTGGGGCTGGCCCTGGCGATGACGGTGCCTGCAACCGTGGCCGTGCTGCCGTCCGCCGCCTCGGCACAAGCCCGGGCGCTGCCCGATTTCACCGACCTGGTCGAACAGGTGGGGCCGTCCGTGGTGAACATCCGCACGCTGGAGCGCGCGCGCACCAGCGCCGGCCTGCCGCCCGGCATGGACGAGGAGATGCAGGAGTTCTTTCGCCGCTTCTTCGGCCAGCCCATGCCCGGCGTGCCTCGCCAGGCACCGCGCCCGAACCGGCCGCAGCCGGAAGAGGAGCAGCAGCCGCGCGGCGTGGGTTCGGGCTTCATCCTGACGGGCGACGGCTTCGTCATGACCAACGCCCATGTCGTGGAAGGCGCCGAGGAAGTGCTGGTGACGCTGCCGGACAGGCGTGAATTCAAGGCCAAGATCGTGGGCTTCGACAAGCGCACTGACGTGGCCGTGGTCAAGATCGAGGCCACCGGGCTGCCCGCCGTGAAGGTGGGTGACGTCAATCGCCTGAAGGTCGGCGAATGGGTGATGGCCATCGGCTCGCCCTTCGGCCTGGAGAACACTGTCACGGCCGGCATCGTGAGTGCCAAGGGCCGCGAGACGGGCGACTACCTGCCGTTCATCCAGACCGACGTGGCGATCAATCCCGGCAATTCGGGTGGGCCGCTGATCAACATGCGCGGCGAGGTGGTGGGCATCAACAGCCAGATCTACTCGCGCTCGGGTGGCTTCATGGGCATTTCCTTCGCGATCCCCATCGACGAGGCGATCCGCGTCAGCGAGCAGCTGCGCGTCTCGGGTCGGGTTTCGCGTGGCCGCATTGGCGTGCAGATCGACCAGGTTACCAAGGACGTCGCCGAGTCGATCGGCCTGGGCAAGCCGCAGGGCGCGCTGGTGCGCAGCGTGGAAGCAGGCTCGCCCGCCGACAAGGCCGGCGTGGAAGCGGGCGACATCATCACCAAGTTCGACGGCAAGGTCATCGACCGGTCCACCGACCTGCAACGCTTCGTGGGCAACACCAAGCCCGGGGCGAAGGCCACTGTCACGGTGTTCCGCCGCGGCGGCTCCAAGGACCTGCCAGTCACCATCGCGGAACTGGAACCCGAGAAGCCGGTGCGCAAGGCCTCCGACAAGGAAGAAAAGCCCAAGGGCTCGCCGGCCGCGCAGTCGGTCGGGCTCACCGTGAGCGAGCTCACCGACGCCCAGAAGAAGGAGCTGAAGCTCAAGGGCGGCGTGAAGGTCGAATCGGTTGCCGACGGCGCCGCCCGTGCAGGCATCCGCGAAGGCGACGTCATCGTGGCCATCGGCAACACCGAAATCGGCAGCGTGAAGGAATTCGACGCAGCGGTGGCCAAGGTCGACAAGACCAAGTCCATCCCCGTGCTGCTGCGCCGCGGCGACCTGGCGACCTACCTGCTGATTCGTCCGGCCCGCTAGGCGCGGCGCGCCTGCGGCAAAGCCCCAGCCCCGAGTCGGGTTTGGGGCTTTTTTTCGGGCGGTCACCAAAAAAACACGTGCCCTAAAAAATATTTTCCCGGACGGTTTGCCGCCATGTAAGTTTGCGGCCGCTAACTTTTCGGGCAAGCTAATTACATTTTTGGATAGAATCGAGGCACTTCATCGGCCATTGGCGGCATATCAAAAACCGCCCGAACCACGATACGGGATGTTTTCCAGTGGTGCACCGCCGATCCACAGATCGCCCACAAGTTGTCCCAAAGCTTGCCCCCTAATTTTGTTGATAAGTTGTGAATAAGTTTCCTGTTGCTGGCCTGCAACGAGCCGGTTTGGCCGGGGATGCGTCTGTACGCGCTGGGCTTTTTGCCTACAATGAAGCTCCAACTATCGCAGTTGCCATAGATTGTTGGTTCAGGGCGCGTCACCTTTCGACGCGCCCTTTTTTCTTTTCCGCCCCCTATTGTTTTCAATCACTTAAGCGTTCCCGTTGATGAATCACATCAGAAATTTTTCGATCATCGCGCACATCGATCATGGCAAATCGACGCTCGCTGACCGCTTGATCCAGCGTTGCGGCGGATTGTCGGATCGGGAGATGGAAGAGCAGGTGCTCGATTCGATGGATCTCGAAAAGGAGCGTGGGATAACCATCAAGGCACAGACCGCTTCGCTGCGTTATGTCGCGCGCGATGGACAGGTCTACAACCTCAATCTGATCGACACACCGGGCCATGTGGACTTCTCGTACGAAGTCTCGCGCTCGCTGTCCGCATGCGAAGGTGCGCTGCTCGTTGTCGACGCCAGCCAGGGCGTCGAAGCGCAGACGGTGGCGAACTGCTACACCGCGCTGGACCTCGGCGTCGAAGTGGTGCCCGTACTGAACAAGATGGACCTTCCGCAGGCCGACCCGGAGAACGCGAAGGCGGAAGTCGAGGACGTGATCGGCATCGACGCGACCGACGCGATCCCGTGCTCCGCCAAGACCGGCATGGGCATCGACGAGATCCTCGAGGCGATCGTGGCGCGCATCCCGGCGCCGCGCGGCAACCCCGACGGCGCCCTGCGCGCCATGATCGTCGACAGCTGGTTCGACAGCTACGTCGGCGTGGTGATGCTGGTGCGCGTGGTGGACGGGCGCCTGGCCCGCGGCGATCGTATCAAGCTGATGGCGACCGACACGAGCTACGAAGCCAACCAGCTGGGCGTCTTCACGCCAGGCAGCGAGCCGCGCCAGTCGCTGGAAGCGGGCGAGGTGGGATTCATCATCGCCGGCATCAAGGAACTGCAGGCCGCAAAGGTCGGCGACACGGTCACCCTGATCAAGCCCGGAAGCGGTGGCGCCGCTTTCACGGCGACCGAGGCGCTGCCCGGCTTCAAGGAAATCCAGCCGCAGGTGTTCGCGGGCCTGTACCCGACCGAGGCCAACCAGTACGACTCGCTGCGTGACGCGCTCGAAAAGCTCAAGCTCAACGACGCGTCGCTGCACTACGAGCCGGAGGTCAGCCAGGCCCTGGGCTTCGGCTTTCGCTGCGGCTTCCTGGGCCTGCTGCACATGGAAATCGTCCAGGAGCGGCTCGAGCGCGAGTTCGACCAGGACCTGATCACCACCGCCCCCAGCGTGGTCTACGAGGTGCAGAAGGCCGACGGCGAGATCATGATGGTCGAGAACCCGTCCAAGATCCCGGACCAGGGCAAGATCATGGAAATCCGCGAGCCCATCGTCACGGTGCACCTGTACATGCCCCAGGAGTACGTTGGTCCGGTCATGACGCTGGCGAACCTGAAGCGGGGCGTCCAGCTGAACATGGCCTACCACGGCAAGCAGGTCATGCTGACCTACGAAATGCCGCTGGGCGAGATCGTGCTGGACTTCTTCGACAAGCT
>DATHWV010000478.1:0-3198 GCA_035460205.1 Ramlibacter sp. | reverse complement strand
CAGCGAGCGCTCGGGCATGCAGGTGGTGCGAGCCATCGGCGGCCGGGCGCCCTTGCACCTGACGTCCACCGGCAAGCTGTTCCTGGCCGCGGACGACGCCCAGCGCGTGCGCGCCTATGCCACCCGCACGGGCCTGGCCGGTCACACCAAGAACAGCATCACCCAGTTGCCCATTCTCGAACGCGAACTCGCCAAGGCGCGCCAGTACGGCATCGCGCGTGACAACGAGGAACTGGAACTGGGCGTGCGCTGCATGGCCGCCGGCATCTACGACGACCAGAGCAAGCTGATCGCGGGCCTGTCGATTTCAGCGCCGGCTGACCGTCTGGACGAAGGCTGGCTGACGAAGCTGCAAACCACCGCCAACGAGATTTCATCGGCACTGGGGCACAAGGCGCCGACCCTGCGAGCGGCTTAGCGGGTCACCCCACAAAAAGTACGAGGCCCCTTGGGGCCTCGTTTCGTGTTGGAGCGTAGCGGATCAGCCGACCTGGCGGATGAAGGTCGCGCCGGGCGGCACGGCGGCCGGGTTCGATTCCACCCAGCGGCGCACGCGTTCGGCGTCGCCGATGCGGCTGAGCTTGCCGGCGGAATCCAGGAACACCATGATGAGCTTGCGGCCGGCGATCTTGGCCTGCATGACCAGGCACTGCCCCGCTTCGGAGATGTAGCCGGTCTTTTGCAGGCCGATGTCCCAACCGGGGTTCTTGACCAGGCGGTTGGTATTGTTGAACTGGAGCGTACGGTTGCCGACAGCCACCTGGTGGCCGGGAGACGTGCTGAGTTCGCGCAGCGCCTGGTCGTTGTAGGCGACACCCACCAAGGTGGCGAGGTCATGCGCGCTGGACTGGTTCTGGCTGGACAGGCCCGTGGGTTCCACGTAACGCGTGTCCTTCATGCCCAGCATCTTGGCCTTGGCATTCATGAGGCTCACGAAAGCGGTCATGCCGCCCGGATAGGTGCGGCCCAGCGCGTGTGCGGCGCGGTTCTCGCTGGACATCAGGGCCAGGTGCAGCAACTCACCGCGGGTCAGCATGGTGCCGACCTTCAGGCGCGAACGGCTGCCCTTTTCGGTATCCACGTCGTCCTGCGTGATGGCGATCATTTCGTCCATCGGCAGCTTGGCTTCGCTGACCAGCAGGCCGGTCATGAGCTTGGTGATGGAGGCGATCGGCAGCACGGCGGAATCGTTCTTGGAGAGCAGCACCTCGTTCGTGTCCTGGTCGATCACCAGGGCGACGCTGGACTTCAGGTCCAACTGGTCCGAAACGGAATGCAGGCCGGCAATCTGGCCGTAGGAAGGACGGGCCGGGACGATACGCACCATCGACTGGCGCTTGGTCGAGAAGGAGCGCACAACGCGGGTGGGCTCCGCCGACTTCTTGGCAACTTTACGGGGGGTGGGTTCGGCGGCGGAAACGGCCGGCGCCAGGGCCAGGACGAGTGCCGTCAAGGCCAGGGAATTCAGGACGCGGTTCAAGGTCATGTTTCTCGCCAACGAATTTTTTCGATGCATCAAGTAACTCCAGAAACGCTTCAGAACCGCTTGAAGTTTACCGGGGATGAAAAACTTACACAAGATCAACGACTTATGTAACTTTCCTAAATCGATGCGCGAATTATAGGGAAGAACCCTAGCCTTGGGCAGCTACCCGATCAGCTTTACTCTGTAACTTGTTGAGGGCACTGAGATATGCCTTGGCCGACGCCACCACGATGTCAGGGTCGGCGCCCACGCCGTTGACCACCCGGCCCGAGTTCTGCAGGCGGACGGTAACCTCTCCCTGGCTCTCTGTGGAGCCGCTGATCGCGTTGACCGAGTACAGCACCATTTCGGCGCCGCTTTTCACGTGACTCTCGATCGCCTTGAGCGAGGCATCGACCGGCCCGTTGCCGTCGGACTCGCCCCGCACCTCCTTGCCTGCCACGGTGAAAACGACGCTGGCATGCGGCCGTTCGCCTGTTTCGCTGTGTTGCGATAGCGAGACAAAGCCGTACTGCTCCTTCTCGTGGGTGACGCTCTCGTCGCTCACCAGGGCCAGGATGTCCTCGTCGAAGATCTCGCTCTTGCGGTCGGCCAGTTCCTTGAACTTGGCGAATGCCGCGTTGGCATCCTGTTCGCTCTCCAGCTGAACGCCGAGCTCCTGCAGGCGGGCCTTGAACGCGTTACGCCCCGACAGCTTGCCCAGCACGATCTTGTTGGCGCTCCAGCCCACGTCCTCGGCCCGCATGATTTCGTAGGTGTCGCGCGCCTTGAGCACGCCGTCCTGGTGGATGCCGCTCGCGTGGGCGAACGCATTCGCGCCTACCACCGCCTTGTTGGGCTGGACCACGAAGCCCGTGGTCTGGCTGACCATGCGGCTGGCCGCCACGATGTGCTTGGTGTCGATGTTGAGGTCCAGGCCAAAGTAGTCGCGGCGCGTCTTCACCGCCATCACGATCTCCTCCAGCGAGCAGTTGCCCGCGCGCTCGCCCAGGCCATTGATCGTGCATTCGACCTGCCGCGCGCCGCCGATCTTCACGCCGGCCAGCGAGTTCGCCACCGCCATGCCCAGGTCGTTGTGGCAATGGACCGACCACACGGCCTTGTCCGAGTTGGGCACGCGCTCGCGCAAGGTCTTGATGAACTGGCCGTAGAGCTCGGGGACCGCGTAGCCCACCGTGTCGGGCACGTTGATGGTGGTCGCGCCTTCGGCAATAACGGCCTCCAGCACCTTGCACAGGAAGTCCATCTCGCTGCGGTAGCCGTCTTCCGGCGAAAACTCGATGTCCGCGCACAGGTTGCGCGCGAAGCGTACCGATTGCTTCGCCTGCTCCAGCACCTGCTCGGGCGTCATGCGCAGCTTCTTTTCCATGTGCAGCGGCGACGTGGCGATGAAGGTGTGGATGCGCGCGCGCTGCGCGCCTTTCAGCGCCTCGGCCGCTCGCGAGATGTCGCGGTCGTTGGCACGCGAGAGCGAGCAGATGATCGAATCCTTGATCGAATTGGCGATGAGCTGCACGGCTTCGAAGTCGCCGTTCGAACTGGCGGCAAAGCCCGCCTCGATCACGTCCACCTTCAGGCGCTCGAGCTGGCGCGCGATGCGCAGCTTCTCGTCCTTGGTCATGGAAGCGCCGGGCGATTGCTCGCCGTCGCGCAGCGTGGTGTCGAAGATGATCAGTTGGTCTGCCACGAGATTTCCTTTTTGCCTGCCCCGG
>DATHWV010000477.1:0-4558 GCA_035460205.1 Ramlibacter sp. | reverse complement strand
CTGGCGGGCCGCCAGGGGCAGCGCCAACAGCAAGGCCGTGAGGAACTGGCTCGACACGTCGCCCCGCACCCGGATCGGCGCGCCCAGTTGCAAGTTGGGCCGGCCGATGCGCAAGGGCGGATAGCCTTCCGTGCCCAGGTAATCGACCTGGCAGCCGAGCTGCCGCAACGCATCCACCAGGTCGCCGATGGGCCGCTCGTGCATGCGTGCGACGCCGCTCAGTTCGAATTCGCCGCCAATCACGGCCAGCGCCGCTGTCAGCGGCCGCATCGCCGTGCCGGCGTTGCCAAGGAACAAGCGGGCATGCTGGGCGGGCGCGTGTTCGCCCAGGCCGGTGATCTCCACGTTTGCGCCGGCATGCTTCACGCCGCAGCCCAGGGCGCGAAGTGCGTCCAGCATCACGCGCGTGTCGTCGGAGTCGAGGAGGTCCTGCACCACGGTCGTGCCGCTGCTGAGCGCGGCCAGCAGCAGGACCCGGTTGGAAATGCTCTTGGACCCCGGCAGCAGCACCGTGCCGGCCGCGCTGTCCAGCGCCGGCAGGTCGAGGAATTCAGTGGAGAACATCAGGCTCCATCCCGCAGGCGATTCACTTCCTGGGGGTACCCATGCGCCAGTGCGCGCGGGTTTCGCTGGCTTCGGTGATGAGGCTCTCGAGCGCTTCGCCGTCGCCGCTTTCGATCATGGCCTCCATGGCCTGCAGGGTGCGCTGGAAGATCTGGGACTGCGCCAGCAATTCCTGGCGGTTGGCCAGCAGGATGTCGCGCCACATCTTCGGCTCGGCGGCGGCGATCCGTGTGAAATCGCGAAAGCCCGGTCCTGCCAGCGCCAGGAAATCCTTGCCCGGCGCTTGCGCGTTGATGCCGTTGATCAGCGCGAAAGCGATCAGGTGCGGCAGGTGGCTCACGGCCGCGAAGGCGGCATCGTGCGCCTCGGGCGTCATCGTCTCCACCTTGCAGCCTATGCCTTCCCAGACCTTGATGGCTTTTTCCGCATGGCCCGGGTAGGTGCGGTCGATCGGCGTGAGGATCACATGTTTGCCGCCGTACAGGTCGGGATCGGCATGCTCCACACCGGAGACTTCCTTGCCGGCGATAGGGTGGCAGGGCACGAACGAGCCGACGTGGTCGCGCAGCACGCGCCGTGCTGAGTCGATCACGTCGCGCTTCGTGGAGCCGACGTCCATGATCAGCATGTCCTTGGTCACAAGGTGCTTGATGGCCTTGAGCGTCGCCTCGGTCGCGGCGACCGGCACTGCAAGCAGGACGATGTCCGCGCCGGACACGGCCAGCAGGGCCGAAGGGGCCTCGACGTCGATCACGCCCATGGCCCGGGCGCGCTCGGTGGTCGACGGCGACTTGCTGTAGCCCACGACGCGCTTCACCAGGCCGGCGCGCTTGAGCGCCAGCGCGAACGAGCCTCCCATCAGCCCGCACCCGATCAAACCCAGTTGTTCAAACATAACTCCGCAGTCAATTCAGTCGGTCACCGGGTACGTGCCCAGGACCTTGTAGAAGGCGCACAGCGATTGCAGGTCGGCCAGCGCCGCCGCCACGTGCGGCTGGGACGGATGGCCTTGCACGTCGATATAGAAATAGTATTCCCACTGTCCCGACCGGGCGGGGCGCGACTCGAAGCGGGTCATGGACACGCCGTGCTGCTTGAGCGGCACCAGGATGTCATGCACCGCACCGGGCTTGTTGGGCACCGACACCACCACGCTCACGCAGTCACGGCCCGACGCCATGGGCGCGGCCAGCACCTGCGGCAGGCAGACCACGGCGAAACGGGTGCGGTTGAACGCGTCGTCCTGGATCGCGTGGGCGGCGACGTGCAGGCCGAATTCGGAGCCGGCGCGCTCGCTGGCTATTCCAGCCCAGGCCGGGTTGGTGGACGCCAGCCGCGCGCCTTCGGCATTGCTTGACACCGCGCGGCGCTCCGCCTTCGGCAGGTGTTTGTTCAGCCAGCCCTGGCATTGCGCGAGTGCCTGCGGGTGGGCGAGCACGACCTCGATGCCTTCGAGCGAATTGGAGTTGCGCAGCAGGTGGTGGCGCACCAGCAGGCTGATCTCGCCGACGATGTGCAGCGGCGAATGCAGCAGCAGGTCGAGCGAGCGCGTGACCACGCCTTCGCTGTTGTTTTCCACCGGCACCACCCCGAAATCGGCGGTGCCCGCGGTGGCCGCATGGAAGACCTCGTCGAAGTTGACGCAAGGCACGTGCTCGATGCTGGAGCCGAAGAACTGCACGGCGGCCTGTTCGGAGAAGGTGCCGGCCGGGCCGAGGTAGGCGATGCGTTGCGGCGCTTCGAGCGCGCGGCAGGCGGACATGATTTCGCGCCAGATGGTGGCGACGTTGCCGTTCTTCAGGGGGCCGGGGTTGGAGGCCTGCAGGCCGTTGATGACCTGGGACTCGCGTTCGGGGCGGAACACCGGCGAGCCTTCGGCCCGCTTGAGTTCGCCCACTTCATTGGCGAGCTGCGCACGCCGGTTCAGCGCATCCAGCAGTTCGCGGTCGATCGCGTCGATCGCGACCCGCAGTGCGCCGAGGTCGCGTGCCATCAGGCCTGGCCCTCGGGCGCTGCAGGCTCTTCACCGCCGTCTTCTTCCGCGTCGCCGGCAGCGGCGTCGTTCTCGACGATGCGCTGCAGGCCGCTCAGCTTGGACCCTTCGTCCAGGCCGATCAGCGTCACGCCCTGGGTGGCACGGCCGAGTTCGCGAATCTCGCTCACGCGGGTGCGCACCAGCACGCCCTTGTCGGTGATCAGCATGATCTCGTCGTCGGTATGCACCAGCGTGGCGGCGACGACCTTGCCGTTGCGCTCGCTCTGCTGGATGGCGATCATGCCCTTGGTGCCGCGGCCGTGGCGCGTGTACTCGCCGATCGGGGTGCGTTTGCCGTAGCCGTTCACGGTGGCGGTCAGTACGCTCTGCTGCTCGTCCTCGGCCACCAGCATGGCGATGACGCCCTGGCCCTCCTCGAGCATCATGCCGCGCACGCCGCGCGCGTTCCGGCCCATGGGTCGGACGTCGTTCTCGTCGAAGCGAACGGCCTTGCCGCCGTCGGAGAACAGCATCACGTCATGCTTGCCGTCGGTCAGCGCCGCGCCGATCAGGTAGTCGCCCTCGTCCAGGTCGACGGCGATGATGCCGGCCTTGCGCGGGTTGTTGAATTCATCCAGCGCCGTCTTCTTCACGGTGCCCATCGACGTGGCCATGAACACGTAGTGGTCGGCCGGGAAGCTGCGGAACTCGCCGGTGAGGGCCAGCACCACGTTGATCTTCTCGCCTTCCTGGAGCGGGAACATGTTCACGATCGGCCGGCCGCGTGAGCCGCGCGACCCCGCAGGCACTTCCCAGACCTTGAGCCAGTACATGCGGCCGCGGTTGGAGAAGCACAGCAGCCAGTCGTGGGTGTTGGCGATGAACAGCTGGTCGACCCAGTCGTCTTCCTTGGTTGCCGTGGCCTGCTTGCCGCGGCCGCCGCGCTTTTGCGCACGGTACTCTGAGAGCGGCTGGCTCTTGATATAGCCGGAGTGAGAGAGCGTCACCACCATGTCGGTCGGCGTGATCAGGTCTTCGGTGGCCAGGTCCTGCGCGTTGTGCTCCACCACGCTGCGGCGGGCGCCCAGCTTGGTCTGGCCGAACTCCTGCTTGATGACGGCGAGTTCCTCGCCAATGATCGTGGAGACGCGGGCGGGCTGGGCCAGGATGTCCAGCAGGTCGTCGATCTCCGCCATGACTTCCTTGTACTCGGCGACGATCTTGTCCTGCTCCAGGCCGGTCAGGCGCTGCAGGCGCATCTGCAGGATTTCCTGGGCCTGCGTGTCCGACAGGCGATAGAGGCCGTCGCCACCCATGCCGTACGCGCGCTCCATGCCCTCGGGCCGGTAGTCGTCGGCGTTGATCGTGCCGCCGTCGGCACGCGTGCGCGTGAGCATCTCACGCACCAGCTTGCTGTCCCAGGAACGGCTCATCAGCTCGGTCTTGGCAACCGGCGGGGTGGGTGCATTGCGGATGATCGCGATGAATTCGTCGATGTTGGCCAGCGCCACGGCCAGGCCTTCCAGAACGTGGCCGCGCTCGCGCGCCTTGCGCAGGTTGAACACCGTGCGGCGGGTCACCACTTCGCGGCGGTGTTCCAGGAAGACCTTGATCAGGTCCTTCAGGTTGCAAAGGCGTGGCTGTCCGTCGATCAGGGCCACCATATTGATACCGAATGTGTCCTGCAGCTGCGTCTGCTTGTACAGGTTGTTCAGCACCACCTCGGGCACTTCGCCGCGCTTCAACTCGATCACCACGCGCATGCCGGACTTGTCGCTCTCGTCCTGGATGTGGCTGATGCCCTCGATCTTCTTTTCGTTGACCAGTTCGGCCATGCGCTCCTGCAGCGTCTTCTTGTTCACCTGGTAGGGCAGCTCGTCGACGATGATGGATTGGCGCTGACCCTTGTCGATGTCCTCGAAGTGGCACTTGGCGCGCATCACCACCTTGCCGCGGCCGGTGCGATAGCCTTCCTTTACGCCGTTGATGCCGTAGATGATCCCGGCGGTGGGGAAATCC
>DATHWV010000476.1:0-3951 GCA_035460205.1 Ramlibacter sp. | reverse complement strand
GGGGTGCCCTTGGGCGGCGGCAGGTCGCTGTACTGGACCTGGCCCCGCGCGTCACGCCATTTCCATTGGGGGGCGGACTGCGCGCAGGCCGTGTCCGCGAGGCCGCCGACCAGCAGGGCCGCGGCCAGCGCAAGCAAGGGCGAGGGCTTCATCCGGGCGAGTTTAGGTCCCGCTCTCGCACGTCGACCCCCGTGAAACGCCCGGGCAGCGGCTGAAAGTCACGTTCCAGGCGGGCGGCGGGGCCCTCTCTATAATCCCCTTTTGCGTCTGGAGCTTGCCCATGCGCCTTCTTGGCAAAGCGCTCACCTTCGACGATGTGTTGCTGGTGCCCGCGTTCTCCCAGGTCCTGCCGCGCGACACGTCGCTCGCGACCCACTTCTCTCGCAACATCCGGCTGAACCTGCCGCTCGTCTCCGCGGCAATGGACACGGTGACCGAGGCGCGACTCGCGATCGCGCTGGCCCAGGAGGGCGGCATCGGCATCGTGCACAAGAACCTCAGCCCCAAGCAGCAGGCGGCCGAGGTCTCGCGGGTCAAGCGCTACGAATCCGGCCTGCTGCGCGACCCGATCACCATCTCCTCCGGCGTGCGCGTGCGCGACGTGATCGAGCTGTCGCGCCAGCACGGCATCTCCGGCTTCCCGGTGGTCGACGACGGCAAGGTGGTCGGCATCGTGAGCGGCCGCGACCTGCGCTTCGAGACCCGCCTCGACGCCCCGGTGCGCGAGATCATGACGCCGCGCGAGCGCCTGATCACGGTGCGCGAGGGCGCGGCGGTGCAGGAGGCCAAGGCCCTGATGCACAAGCACAAGCTCGAACGCGTGGTGGTCGTGAACGAGGCGAACGAGCTCAAGGGACTGTTCACCGTCAAGGACATCACCAAGCAGAGCAGCTTCCCGGACGCCGCGCGCGACGCGCAGGGCAAGCTGCGCGTCGGCGCCGCGGTCGGCGTCGGCGAGGGCACCGAGGAGCGCGTCGAGGCGCTGGTGAAAGCCGGTGTCGATGCCATCGTGGTGGACACCGCGCACGGCCATAGCAAGGGCGTGATCGAGCGTGTGCGCTGGGTCAAGCAGAACTACCCCCAGATCGACGTGATCGGCGGCAACATTGCCACCGGCGTCGCGGCTCGCGCGCTGGTTGAGGCTGGCGCAGACGCAGTGAAGATCGGCATCGGCCCCGGCTCGATCTGCACCACGCGGATCGTCACTGGCGTGGGCGTGCCGCAGATCTTTGCCATCGACCAGGTCGCCAGCGCCATCAAGGGCTCCGGCGTCCCGCTGATCGCGGACGGCGGCGTGCGTTTCTCCGGCGACCTTGCCAAGGCGATCGCAGCCGGCGCCGATACCGTGATGATGGGTGGCGTGTTTGCGGGCACCGAAGAAGCGCCGGGCGAGACCATCCTTTACCAGGGCCGCACCTACAAGAGCTATCGCGGCATGGGCTCCCTGGGCGCCATGCAACAAGGCTCTGCTGACCGCTATTTCCAGGAAGACAACGCCGGCAGCAACCCGAACACCGCCAAGCTGGTGCCCGAGGGCATCGAAGGCCAGGTGCCGTACAAGGGGTCTGTCGTCACCGTGATCTTCCAGATGGCAGGGGGCCTGCGCGCCTCCATGCACTACTGCGGCTGCGCGACCATCGACGACATGAAGACCAAGGCCGAGTTCGTCGAGATCTCCTCGGCGGGCATGCGTGAGAGCCATGTCCACGACGTGCAGATCACCAAGGAAGCGCCGAACTACCGGGCCGAGTAGAGGCAAATCTGGCCAGACTTGCAATTCTGGCTTGAAGTGATTATGATTTGGCCAGATCTTACTTTTCTGGCCAAATCATGCAGCGCACCGGGATCTACGAAGCCAAGAACAACTTTTCCGCCCTGATCGAGCAGGTCGAAAAGGGCGAGGAAGTGCGCATCACCCGCCACGGCAAGGAAGTCGTGCGCATGCTGCCCATGCGCCGCAAGCCCGTCATCACGGACGAACAGATCGCCCGTGAGCTGGACCAGATCGACGCCTTGCACAAGGTCATTGGTCCCGGTCCGGGCTGGCGCGAGTTGCGTGAGGAGGGCGGCCGTCCATGACCGCCTTTGTGCTCGATTCCTCGGTCACCGCCGCGTGGCTCCTGCCCGACCAGGCCAGCGACCACACGCGCCGCCTCTACGCGCGGATCCGCCGCGACGAGGTGGAGCCCCAGGCCCCCAACCTCTGGCAGTGGGAGTGCTCGAACCTCCTTGCCAACGGCGTGCGCGCCGGACGCATCCCGGCCTCGGCGATCGAAGGCCTGTGGTCCGTGCTGGAGGCAGTGCGCCACCGGGTCGACCTGCATGAACTGGCGCCTGCCCAGCACAAAGCAGCTCTCGGCATCGCCATGGACTCGGGCCTGTCGGCCTACGATGCGAGCTATGTGTGGCTCGCGCGCTCCCTCAACCTTCCCCTGCTCACTTTCGACGCGAGACTGGTCGCCGCGGCGCCCGCCTGCGGCGTGAAGCTCCTGGACCTCGCCACCCTCTGAACGCCATGCAACACCAGAAAATCCTCATCCTCGACTTCGGCTCCCAGGTCACCCAGCTCATCGCGCGCCGCGTGCGCGAAGCCCATGTGTTCTGCGAAGTCCATCCCTGCGATGTGTCCGACGATTGGGTGCGCCAATACGCCGCCGATGGCACGCTCAAGGGCGTGATCCTTTCGGGCAGCCACGCGAGCGTGTACGAAGACACCACGGACAAGGCACCCCAGGCGGTGTTCGAACTGGGCGTGCCTGTGCTGGGCATCTGCTACGGCATGCAGACCATGGCGCACCAGTTGGGCGGCAAGGTCGAAGGCGGCCACAAGCGTGAGTTCGGTTTTGCCAGCGTGCGCGCGCGCGGCCACACCCAGTTGCTTGCGGACATCGCCGACTTCACGACGCCCGAAGGGCACGGCATGCTCAACGTCTGGATGAGCCATGGCGACAAGGTGACGGAACTGCCGCCTGGCTTCAAGCTGATGGCCAGCACAGAGAGCTGTCCCATCGCCGGCATGGCCGACGAGTCGCGCCGGTTCTACGCCGTGCAGTTCCACCCCGAGGTTACGCACACCCAGCAGGGTCAAGCCATCCTGGAACGCTTCGTGGTGGGCATCTGCGGGGCCCGGCCGGACTGGGTCATGCGCGACCATGTGGCCGAGGCGGTGGCCCTGATTCGCAAGCAGGTGGGCGACGAGGAAGTGATCCTGGGCTTGTCGGGCGGCGTGGATTCGTCCGTTGCGGCAGCGCTGATCCACCGCGCCATCGGCGACCAGCTCACCTGCGTTTTCGTGGACCACGGCATGTTGCGCCTGAATGAAGGCGACATGGTGATGGACATGTTCGCTGGGCAGTTGCACGCCAAGGTGATCCGCGTGGATGCCAGTGAAGATTTCCTTTCGAAGCTGGCTGGCGTGACCGACCCCGAGGCCAAGCGCAAGATCATCGGCCGCGAGTTCGTCGAGGTGTTCAAGGCCGAGGCCGCGCGCCTGAAGGCGGGCCTGGACGGCGTGCACAAGGGCGCGAAGTGGCTGGCACAAGGCACGATCTACCCGGACGTGATCGAGTCGGGTGGCGCCAAGAGCAAGAAGGCCGTGACGATCAAGAGCCATCACAACGTCGGCGGCCTGCCCGAGCAACTGGGCCTGAAACTGCTGGAGCCGCTGCGCGACCTGTTCAAGGACGAAGTGCGCGAGCTGGGCGTGGCGCTGGGCCTGCCGCCGGAAATGGTGTATCGCCACCCGTTCCCGGGGCCGGGCCTGGGCGTCCGCATCCTGGGCGAGGTGAAGAAGGAATACGCCGACCTGCTGCGCCGCGCCGATGCGATCTTCATCGAGGAGTTGCGCAACTTCAAGGACGACGCCACCGGCAAGAGCTGGTACGACCTCACCAGCCAGGCCTTCACCGTGTTCCTGCCGGTCAAGAGCGTGGGCGTGATGGGCGACGGCCG
>DATHWV010000475.1:0-2832 GCA_035460205.1 Ramlibacter sp. | reverse complement strand
GCGCGCCGGCTCGGCATCCCCGACGAGGTCTTCGACAAGAAGGACCTGCACATCCACGTGCCCGATGGCGCAACGCCCAAGGACGGCCCCAGCGCCGGCGCGGCAATGACCACCGCCATGGTGTCGGCGCTGACCGGTATCCCGGTGCGCGGCGACGTGGCGATGACCGGCGAGATCACCCTGCGGGGTGAGGTTACGGCCATCGGCGGGCTGAAGGAAAAGCTGCTGGCCGCGCTGCGCGGTGGCATCAAGACGGTGTTGATCCCCGAGGAAAACGTCAAGGACCTGCAGGAGATCCCCGAGAACGTGAAGAACGGCCTGGAGATCGTGCCGGTGAAGTGGATCGACAAGGTGCTGGAAGTGGCGCTGGAGCGCCAGCCCACGCCCTTGCCGGACGAGGATCCGGCAGTGGCGGCCGCTGCGCCCATCGCACCGGCTGCAGAGGGCGCGCAGCCTGCGGCCACGCGGGCCTCGATCAAGCATTGAAGGGGTCTTGAGCGGGCCTTGGAAAATGCGCTATAATTCGAGGCTCGAAATGCGGGAATAGCTCAGTTGGTAGAGCGCAACCTTGCCAAGGTTGAGGTCGAGAGTTCGAGACTCTTTTCCCGCTCCAAACTTCGAAAAAGGGAAGCTGCTGCTTCCCTTTTTCATATGTTCCGGCGCGATAGCAAAGCGGTTATGCAGCGGATTGCAAATCCGTTTAGCTCGGTTCGACTCCGGGTCGCGCCTCCAGTCACTTCAGCCCCGCCAACCCAGTTGCCGGGGCTGTTTCATTTTTTGTTTCACAATCGGCTTGGGCCTTGGTGGTGAAATTGGTAGACACAGCGGACTTAAAATCCGCCGCTTAGCCGAAAGGCAGCGTGCCGGTTCGAGTCCGGCCCGAGGCACCAGAAAGTCGGATATCCACATGTCACGCTATAACGCGCCCTTCGAAATCCACGTCCACGGCGACGTGCCCCTGCGTCCGGACGTGACTTACGAACAGCTGCAGGAAGCGCTCAAGCCCTTGTGGAAATATGCCGGCGCGAAGTCGCTGGCCAGCGCCGCCGGCAGCGCCTACGAGGAAGAGCCGGGCATCAAGTTCGACGCCCCCGAGCACCTGCTGCGCCTGTGCTGGACGGTGCCGGGCGACGAGGACTTCCGCCAGTCGCTCGACGAAATGTGCATGAACCTGAACGACCTGGCCGAGCAGGGCGCCGCCATCGAAATCACCTTCTACGACGCCGAGTTCGACGAGGAAGAAGAGTCGCCCGAAGCCGAATCGCGCGACGACTTCCTGATGCTCTTCGTCGGCCCGAACCCGGCCGCGATCATGCAGGTGCAGCGCGACATCCTGGTGGAAGACGTCGTCAACCTCATGGAGCGTCACTTCGACGGTTCCGAGCTGAGCGGCGTGGTCGGCGAGATCGACAAGCTGTTCTCGCAGCGCTTCGACGCGCTTGTGAATTCGCTGGAGATCGGCAAGCCTCCGCGTGGCACGGGTGGCGGTGGCGGCAGCCACGGCGGCGGGCGGCGCCCGCGCCACCTGCACTGAAATGGCCCTTTTTTCCCAGGACGCCCTGAACCCCGGCGTGCGCAAGCGCGAGGTGTTCGGCTGGGCCATGTACGACTTCGCGAACTCGGGCTACACCACGGTGGTGATCACCGCGGTGTTCGCGGCCTATTTCGTCGGTGGCATCGCGGGCAAGGCCGAATGGGCGACCTTTGCCTGGACGGCCGCGCTCAGCACCTCCTACGCGATCGTGATGCTCACCATGCCCAGCATCGGCGCCTATGCCGACCTGCGCGCAGCAAAAAAGAAACTGCTGGCGCTGTTCACCGCAGGCTGCGTGCTCTCGACAGCCGCGCTCGCACTCGCCGGCCCGGGCAGCGTCGCCCTGGCGGTGTTCCTCATCATCGTCTCCAACACCTTCTACTCCTGGGGGGAATCGCTCACGGCCGCATTCCTGCCCGAACTGGCACGGCCTGAGGCGCTGGGCAAGGTCAGCGGCTGGGGCTGGAGCTTTGGCTACTTCGGCGGGATGCTGGCGCTGGGCCTGTGCCTGGGCTACGTGATCTGGGCGCAGGGGCAGGGCATCAAGGCCGAGAGCTTCGTTCCCGTCACCATGCTGATCACGGCGGTGCTGTACGGGGCGGCGGCGCTGGTCACGTTCTGGCTGCTCGGCGAGCGGGCCCGGCCGAATCCACAAGCGCTGCGTGAGAGTGGCCTGCGCGCGTCGCTCAAGCAACTGCAGAGTACCTTCCGCCAGGCTCGGCAGTTCAAGGATTTCATGTGGCTCTTGCTGTGCGCGGTGTTCTACCAGGGTGGCGTGGCTGTCGCCATTACGCTCGCAGCCATCTACGCCGAGAGCGTGATTGGCTTCAAGCAGCAGGAGACCATGGTGTTGATCTTCGTGCTGAACCTCGCTGCGGCAGGGGGCGCTTTCGCCTGGGGCTACCTGCAGGACCGCATCGGCCACAAGGTGGCGCTGGCGATCACGCTGGTCGGCTGGATCGCCACCTGCGTGATCGCGGCCGTCAGCACGACCAAGGGCCAGTTCTGGTGGGCCGCGGCCATCGCCGGCTTGTGCATGGGCTCCAGCCAGTCTGCGGGGCGTGCGATGGCAGGCATGTTCGCGCCGCGCCGGCAATTGGCCGAGTTCTACGGCCTGTGGACTTTCGCGATCCGGCTGGCCAGCATCGTCGGGCCGCTGACCTATGGCGCGATCACGTGGGCCACCGGCGGCGACCAGCGCACCGCCATCCTGTCGACGACGGCGCTCTTCATCGCGGGCCTGTTGTTGCTGATCCCGGTCAACGTGCAACGCGGCCGCGCCGCGGCGGTTCAGGCAG
>DATHWV010000474.1:0-4776 GCA_035460205.1 Ramlibacter sp. | reverse complement strand
CCTAGGGTTTTCGAGAGTAAACTTCGCGGTTCCCGGCATGGCTGTGCCGCCCTCGCGCGCCGCATGCAATCGGACCCGTTTCACAACTCACGTTTTCGGAGATTCCCATGAGCAAAAAGCCCGTCCGCGTTGCCGTCACCGGCGCCGCAGGCCAGATCGGTTACGCCCTGCTGTTTCGCATCGCTTCCGGCGAAATGCTGGGCAAGGACCAGCCGGTCATCCTGCAATTGCTCGAGATCCCCGACGAGAAGGCCCAGAAGGCGCTCAAGGGCGTGATGATGGAACTGGAAGACTGCGCCTTCCCGCTGCTGGCCGGCATGGAAGCGCACAGCGACCCGATGACCGCCTTCAAGGACACCGACTACGCATTGCTGGTCGGCTCGCGTCCGCGCGGCCCCGGCATGGAGCGCGCCGAACTGCTCGCCATCAACGGCGCGATCTTCATCGCCCAGGGCAAGGCGCTGGACAAGGTCGCCAGCCGCAACGTCAAGGTGCTGGTGGTCGGCAACCCGGCCAACACCAACGCGTACATCGCGATGAAGAGTGCACCCAGCCTGCCGCGCGAGAACTTCACCGCGATGCTGCGCCTTGACCACAACCGCGCCCTGTCCCAGGTCGCCGCCAAGACCGGCAAGGCCGTGGGCGACATCGAGAAGATGGCCGTCTGGGGCAACCATTCGCCCACCATGTACGCCGACTACCGCTTCGCCACCGTGGGCGGCCAGGCCGTCAAGGACCTGATCAACGACCAGGTCTGGAACGCCGACACCTTCCTGCCCACCGTGGGCAAGCGCGGCGCGGCCATCATCGAGGCCCGTGGCCTGTCGTCGGCCGCTTCGGCCGCCAACGCCGCCATCGACCACATGCGCGACTGGGCGCTGGGCACCAACGGCAAGTGGGTCACCATGGGCATCCCGTCCAATGGCGACTACGGAATTCCCAAGGACGTGATGTTCGGCTTCCCGGTCACCACCAAGGACGGCAAGTACGAAGTCGTGAAGGGCCTGGAGATCGACGCGTTCAGCCAGGAACGCATCAACAAGACGCTCAAGGAACTGCAGGACGAGCAGGCCGGCGTCTCCCACTTGCTGTAAGTACGGGGCATGCACCCACGCGACGTCCTCCTTGGCGCCCAGGCGCAATCGGGTTTCCTGCCCGTTTGCGACCATTACAGCGGTGTCGAGGCGCGGATGCGCAAGAGCCTGCAGTTGCAGGCCGAGATGACCGAGGAGTTCGGCGCCTGCGTCTTCGACGTGACGCTGGACTGCGAAGACGGCGCGCCGGTCGGTGGCGAAGCCGACCACGCCGCCCTGGTCGTGGCGCTGGCCACCCTCGCGAGCCCCAGGGCGCGCATCGCGGTGCGGGTCCATCCGGTGGACCATCCGGCGTTCGACCAGGACATCTCGACGATTGCGGGCAAGGCGGGCAAGCGCCTGTGCCACGTGATGGTTCCCAAGGTGGAGTCGGTGCAGGACGTCGAACGTGCCGCGAAGGCGCTGGATGCCGCCGGCGCACGCAAGCTGCCGCTGCAGGTGCTCATCGAATCCCCGGCGGCCGTGCATCGCGCATTCGACATCGCAGCGCACCCGCGCGTGCAGTCGCTCAGCTTCGGCCTGATGGACTTCGTGTCGGCGCATGGCGGCGCGATCCCCTCGGCGGGCATGGGCATCGAGGGGCAGTTCACGCACCCGCTGGTGGTACGCGCCAAGCTGGAGATCGCCTCCGCCTGCCACGCGCACGGCAAGGTGCCTTCGCATGGTGTCGTGACGGAGTTCAAGGACACGAAAGCCCTTGGGCGCGCAGCCCGCCGGGCGGCCCAGGAGCTGGGTTTCACGCGCATGTGGAGCATCCACCCGGACCAGATCCGGCCCATCCTGGAAGCCTTCGCGCCCGGCGCGCAGGAAATCGAGACCGCGACAAAAATAATCGCCGCAGCGTCGGTCGCCGAGTGGGCGCCGATCAGCCATGACGGCAAGCTGGAGGACAGGGCAAGCTACCGCTATTACTGGCAGGTGCTGGAGAGGGCGCACCGCACGGGAAGGAAGCTGCCGCAGGAAGCGCAGGGCTGGTTCGACGCCCCGCGACATCAAACACACACGGAGACAACCGCATGAAAGCCCTTCTCGCCACACTGCTGATCGCTGCCACGCCCGCGTTGGCCCTGGCCCAGACGCCTGCGCCCGCGAAGCCGGGAGCCAAACCCGCCGCACCTGCCACGGTGCAGAAGCGAGGCGGCAAGGTCGTCCCCAAGACGGTGGAAGAAAACGTGCCGGTCGACGATGACCCGGCCGTGACGCTCAGCCCGGCCGATCTGGAAGTGGCCAGGAAGGTCTACCAGGGTGACATTCCCTGCGAGCTGGGCGCGACCGTGCACATCACGCCGCACAAGCGCGAAGGCTTTTTCATCGTGCGTACCGGCCTGCAGCGCTTTCGCATGCACCCGGTGGAAAGCCTCACCGGCGCCATCCGCCTGGAGGACCCGGTGGCAGGCGCCATGTGGCTGCAACTGGGCAACAAGTCCATGCTCATGAGCCAGAAGCTTGGCCGGCGCCTGGCCGACGAGTGCATGAGCCCGGCGCAGGCCGCTGTTGCCGAAGCGCTGAAGAAGAATCCGGCACCGAGCTTGCTTGAGCCTTTGCCTGCGCCCAAGGCGCCGCCGGCGGCGCCGCCGACGGAGCTGAGGGTCGACACGCCGGCCGCGCCTGCCAGCGCAGCTGCCAAACAGTAGTCAAGACGGCAGCGCAGGACGCGCAAGCCGCAAGTTTTTGAATTGAACGGAGAGAGCCATGTTGCAAGCCTATGTCACCCATGTCGCCGAACGCGCCGCGCTCGGCATCCCGCCGCTTCCCCTGTCGGCACAGCAGACCGGTGAGCTCGTCGAGCTGCTGAAGACCGCGTCACCCGGCGAGTCGGAGTTCCTGGTGAACCTGATTTCGCACCGCGTGCCGGCTGGCGTGGACGACGCAGCCAAGGTGAAGGCCAGCTACCTCGCCGCCGTCGCGCACGGCACCGAGAAGTGCCCCGCGATCAGCCGCCAGAAGGCGACCGAGCTGCTGGGCACCATGCTGGGCGGCTACAACATCAGCCCGCTGATCGACCTGCTGGACGACGCCGAAGTCGGCGGCGTCGCGGCGGAAGGCCTGAAGAAGACGCTGCTGATGTTCGACCAGTTCCACGACGTCAAGGAAAAAGCCGACAAGGGCAATGCCAATGCCAAGGCCGTGCTGCAAAGCTGGGCCGACGCCGAGTGGTTCACCAGCCGCCCCGAAGTGCCGCAAAGCATCAAGGTCAGCATCTTCAAGGTCTCCGGCGAAATCAATACCGACGACCTGTCTCCTGCGCCCGACGCGTGGAGCCGCCCGGACATCCCGTTGCACGCGCTGGCGATGCACAAGAATCCGCGCCCGGGCATTACGCCGGAAGAAGAGGGCAAGCGCGGTCCGGTCAAGTTCATCGAGGAACTGCGCGCCCGTGGCAACCTGGTGGCTTACGTCGGCGACGTGGTGGGCACCGGCTCGTCGCGCAAGTCGGCGACCAACTCGGTCCTGTGGTTCACCGGCGAGGACATCCCGTTCGTGCCGAACAAGCGCTTCGGCGGCGTCTGCCTGGGGGCAAAGATCGCGCCGATCTTCTACAACACGATGGAAGATTCCGGCGCGCTGCCGATCGAACTCGACGTGAGCAGGATGGAGATGGGAGACGAAGTCGAGCTGCGTCCCTACGAAGGCAAGGCGCTGAAGAACGGCGAGGTGATCGCCGAATTCAAGCTCAAGAGCGAAGTGCTGTTCGACGAAGTTCGTGCCGGCGGCCGCATCCCGTTGATCATCGGCCGGGGCCTGACGAGCAAGGCGCGCGAAGCGCTCGGCCTGCCGCCTTCGACGCTGTTCCGCCTGCCCACGGCACCGTTCGATACCAAGAAGGGTTATACGCTGGCGCAGAAGATGGTGGGCCGCGCTTGTGGCCTGCCCGAGGGCAAGGGCGTGAGGCCGGGCACCTACTGCGAGCCGAAGATGACGTCCGTGGGGTCGCAGGACACCACCGGCCCGATGACGCGCGACGAGCTGAAAGACCTGGCCTGCCTGGGCTTCAGCTCCGACCTCGTGATGCAGTCCTTCTGCCACACCGCCGCCTACCCGAAGCCGGTCGACGTGAAGATGCACCACGAGCTGCCCGAATTCATCAGCAACCGCGGTGGCATCTCCCTGCGCCCCGGCGACGGCATCATCCACTCGTGGCTCAATCGCATGCTATTGCCCGACACGGTCGGCACCGGCGGCGACAGCCACACGCGTTTTCCGATCGGCATCAGCTTTCCCGCCGGTTCCGGCCTGGTGGCCTTCGGCGCCGCGACCGGCGTGATGCCGCTGGACATGCCCGAGAGCGTCCTGGTGCGCTTCAAGGGACAGATGCAGCCCGGCGTCACGCTGCGCGACCTGGTCAATGCCATCCCGCTGTACGCGATCAAGGCCGGCCTGCTCACGGTGGCCAAGCAGGGCAAGAAGAACATCTTCTCGGGCCGCATCCTCGAGATCGAAGGCTTGCCCGACCTGAAGGTGGAGCAGGCGTTCGAGTTGAGCGACGCATCGGCCGAGCGCTCCGCCGGCGGCTGTACCGTGCACCTGAACAAGGAGCCGATCATCGAATACATCCAGAGCAACGTCACGATGCTCAAGTGGATGATCGCAACCGGCTACTCCGACGTTCGCACGATCAATCGCCGCATCAAGGCGATGGAAGCCTGGCTCGCGAACCCGGTGCTGATGAAGGCCGATGCGG
>DATHWV010000473.1:0-2311 GCA_035460205.1 Ramlibacter sp. | reverse complement strand
GGGCGCGCCGTTCAATCCGGTCGCGGGCGTGCCATGGTGGGCCTGGCTGTTCGTCGTTGGCGCCCTCGTCGCGTCGCTGCTGTGCATCGTGCGGCTGGAGTTCAACTACAAGAGCCTGCAGGTCTCGCGTGCCTACATCGGCGCGCAGGCCGGCCGCTGGAAGCCGGTCTACCGCGATTTCCTGCGCATCTGGCTCGCCACCTTCGGCGTGTTCGTCGGCGGCGCGTTGGTGCTCGGGCTGGTCATGGCTGCGGTGGTCGGCGGCACGTTCATGGCCGGTGGCGTCAACCGCCAGCCGGGCCCGGCCCTTTTCCTCGCGATCGTCGCGGCGATCCTGGGCTTCCTCGTTGGCCTGTTGATCGTGACGGCGCCGGCAAGGGCGTACCGCCAGGCGCGCATGTTCCAGCTGGTCTGGAACAACGTGGGCGTGAGCCAGATCGCGCGTTTCAAGTGCGACCTGCGCACGCGCAACTTCGTCCTCCTGCGCCTGAAGAACATGTTGCTCACCTTGCTTACGCTCGGCTTCTACCGGCCGTTCGCACTGGTGAGCGAATACCGCATGAAGGCCCATTCCGTCACCTTGCACGTGAAGGGTGGCCTGGACCAGCTGGTCGGCGAGCTGGTCCAGCAGCAGGACGGCATCGGTGACGCGGTAGCCGACGCCGTGGGCCTGGACCTGGTGGGCTAGTGGCCGCTGAGCCCCTACGCGCCCGCTGGTTCGATGGGCGCAGCAGCCGACCGCAGAACGTGCTGGTCACTCTGCACGCCGCGCCCAACGGGCCCGAGCTGCATCTCCACCCGCTGGCGTCCCCCGCCACCGAACCGTTGACTTTCACGGCAGCCCAGGTGGGCTGGCCCGAGGCCTGGAGCGCGGGCCGCGCGCCCGCCACCGTGGTCATCGACTTGTTCGACCAGGGCAGCCTTGAGATCGATCAAGTCGCACAGTGGCAGTCCGCTCGCGCGGCCGCCGGCGGCAGGACACCGCTGGCTGAACGCATGCAGACTCGCTGGCCGGTGTTCCTGGGCGTGGCGGTGCTGGCCGTCGTCGCGCTCGGCGCCTTCTACCGCTGGGGAACGCCCTGGGCCGCCACGCAGGTCACGCGGCAGGTGCCGCTGGACTGGGAGACCAGCCTCACCGACCGCGCGCTGCACGACCTCGACGAAGGCGTGCTCAAACCCAGCAAGTTGCCGGCGGCGCGCCAGGCCGCGCTGCGCGAACGCTTCGATGCGCTGGCGCGCGAGATCGATCCCGGCATGCGGCGCTACCCGGCCTACGCGCCGAAGTTGAAGCTGCTGTTTCGCTCGAACTTTCCGCCGAATGCTTTCGCCATGCCCGGCGGCACCATCGTGATGACCGACACGCTGGTCGAAATGGCCGAGAAGCAGGGCCTCGGCGACGACGCGCTCATTGGCGTGCTCGCCCACGAGATCGGCCATGTGATGCACCGCCACACCACGCGCATGGTGGTGGAACAAGGCGTGCTCAACGTCGGCCTGGGGCTCGCGCTGGGTGACGTGTCGGTGCTGCTGTCGACCGGTGGTTCGCTGCTGACGGGCCTGGCCTACCGGCGCAACCATGAGACCGAAGCCGATTGCTTTGGCGCGGCGCTGATGCGCAAAAGCCGATTGCCCACCGTGCCGATGGCCGACCTGCTGCTGGCCATGGAAGCGGGGCTGGAGGACAAGGCGAAGAAACCAGGCACGGCGCCGGCCGACAGCTCAGGCTGGACCAGTCTCCTGAGCAGCCATCCGGCCACCGGAGAGCGGGCGCGCCGCCTGAAGGAAGGCCACGTCGACGGCTGCTGAAGCCGGCGCGTGGCCTCGAAAAAAGTGTGAAGTCCACCGTAAGCCGGATTCTGTGGCGTGCGCACCCGCTTTCGCGAAAGCGCACGTGACCGCCATTCCTCTGGGCCGTTTGTCGCCAAACGGCTCGGTGCTACCTACCCGCCAGCTCTGCGGAGCCACATCAACGCTGGCCTACTTGGTATTGCTGCGCGTAGAGATTGCCCGTTTCACCCGCTGTGCCGTCCCTTCTTGCGAAGGTCTTGCACAGCGACTCGTCTCTGTTGCTCTGATCCTCACCTCGCGGTGGACAGGTGTTACCTGCTACGCTGCCCTGTGCAGTCCGGACGTTCCTCCAGTGCCGTGTTTCCACGATCGCACCAGCGGCGGTCTGGCGGGCTTCACGGAGTGGATTATCCCCCGCGCGCGCTTAGAATGCCGGCCCATGACACAAAGCCCTGCCCGCCGCGGCCTGCACCTCTTCGTGGCCTTGCTGGCGTTGCCGCTGGCCGGCCACGCCGTCCCCATC
>DATHWV010000472.1:0-13864 GCA_035460205.1 Ramlibacter sp. | reverse complement strand
CCGCTTGCGCTCATGTCGAACGGCGGGTAGCTCGGGTGCGGCGTGTACATCAGGCACAAGGCCAGGTCCACGGTCCCCGCGAAGTCGGCATATTCCGCCCAGCTCAGGTTCTGCAGGCGGCGCGGCGAATAGCGCCCCCCGTCCAGCCTGATCTTCGGGATGTCCTTGCCGATGAGGACGATTTCCCATTCGCCGGTGCGCACGATGCCGCGTGCCACTGCAGCCTCGAGCAACTCGATGCCGAAGTAGAAAAGGTTGCGGACGTTGTTCGGACGCGCATAGAAGGCCAGCGTGCGGGGGCCGCCGGGCGGCGTTTCGCGGCGCCGGTACACCTGCGGCGGGAAGGCGGGCTCGAAGGCGATGCCGTTGCGCGCCACGTTGTCCAGGCCGCTCGCGACCAGGTGGTCGAACAGCAGGTGCGTGTTGATGACAAACCGGATGCCGGGGTCGGCCAGCACGCGCGAGCAGCGCAGGTGGTCGTCGCCGTGCGGGTAGAACATGCGCTCGTCTTCCTGCAGCAGGTACACGATGTCTTCGTGCGGCACGCTCGCCATCGTCGCGGCCGTGGTCCACCAGGACGTGGTGACGAACATCTCGCGCTCATACACATCGACCTGGTACTTCTCGTCGTAGAAGGGCGCAAAGGCAAACACCACCTCGTGGTCCAGCTCGATGCCATAGATCGACAGTACGCTGGCCAGGTTGGAGGGGTGGGCGCGCTCGGTGCGCGTGATGATGCGCAAGGTGGCGCCACGGGCTTTCGCCAGCAGGCAGGCCATGATCACCGCCGTGCCGACGCCGCCGTAGAGGCTGCCGCTGTTGATGCTGTCGGTCACGACGCTGATGCGGGGCAGGGCAGCGGGCGGCACGGTGAAGATGCGCAGGGCTGCGCAGTGCTGCGCCTGCTTGGCGGCCATCTCCGAGCCGCTGACCCAGCCCATGTCGGCGGTGATGGCGGCAGGTGCACCGTCGATGCCGGGACGGCCGGTCATCGAGCGCAGGCGCGCGGCGATCCGCGCGAAGGCTTCCCGCACCATCTTGCGGGTGCCGTGGATGCGCTGGTAGCGCAACGCTCGTTCAATGAAGTTTGTCATGCGTCATGCGTCAAGCGCCACGCATCGCTGCGGGCGTAATTTCTGCGGCCGGTACATCAGGCTCCGCGCTTGAAGCTGCGCGAAATCCGCCGCAGCGGCGCGGTCAACTTCCAGCTGGTGCTGTTCATGAGGTCCGCGATGTTCGATTCGCGCGCGGCGATGGTGGCCATATGCGCTTCGACCTGGCCGGCCAGGCGCGACACCGTCGCCGCCTGGTCGTGCAAGGTGGCCTGCTGGTGGGCCAGCGTGGCCCCCTGTTGTGCGATCGTGGCCAGCTGCTCCCTGATCACGCGCTGGTGCTCTTCAAGCCCGGCGTGCAGGGTCTCGATGAACTCCTTGGCGGCCTGCAGCGACTTGCCCATGTCCTCGGTCGCCCAGGCGCGCTGCATCAGCTTGCCCTGCTGGTCGGGCCGCCATGCGGACTGCCATTTTTCGAAGACGCGCAGGGCCGCATTGCCGCCGGTACCGGGTTCCTCGTGGACACCCGAGCTGTCGTGGATACGGTAGGCCGCGCTGACGCCCGGCAGGTGGACCGGCACCGTGTGGCGCGCCACCTGCAGCCAGAAGTCCCAGTCCTCGTAGTGGTCGAGTTGCTCGTCGAAGCGCGCGCCCAGCGCCAGGAGCTGGCGGTGGAACATGACGGCCTGTATCGGGGTCAGGTTGCCGGCGAGTTGCCGCACGCCGTCGAAAGGCAGGTCCATGACCTGTCCCGTCGGTTCACCCTGCTCGTTGACCAGGCTCACGCCGGTGTACGCGGCCAACGCCTTGGGCTGCCGCTGCAGGACTTCCGCGAGCCGGGCCACATGGCCGGGCATCAGCCAGTCATCGTCGTCGAGGAACAGGAGGTACTCGCCCGCGGCCTCGTCCAGCGCGCGGTTGGCGGCCTTGCTCCGGTGCAGCACGGCATCCGTGGCGACCAGCCGCAGCGAGTGGGGGCCGCATTTCGCCGGCAGGGGCCGGTGGCCGGGCTTGGCCGCGATCACCACCACTTCGATGTTCGGCCAGGTCTGCAGCGCGACCGAATCGAGCGCGTCCTTCAAATGGGCCCGGTCGATGCTGCGGACCAGCACCGACACCAGCGGTGCGGGGCGGTCCGCCGTTGAGCCGGCGACGGGGGATGGAGTCTCCACGGTCATTCTTGAAGGGGCTGGCCGCTGTGCCGCAGGCCGGGAATACAAAGGCGCAATGATAGCGGGCGGCATCTAGGCTAGACTCGCCACGCTTTTCACCATTTGCGAATGACCCTCCCAGCTTCGGCGACGGCGCCAGTTTCCCTCGCCATCGACGCACAGGGGCTCGGCAAGGCCTATCGCCCGAGATCCTCCCCCATGCAGCGCCTGCGCGCGGCGCTGATGCGTCGCGAGGCTGCGGGCGCCGAGTTCTGGGCCCTGCGCGACGTTTCGCTTTCGGTGCCCAAGGGCAGTTCGCTGGGCGTCATCGGCCGAAACGGGGCCGGCAAGTCCACCCTGCTGCAACTGCTCTGCGGCACCGTGACGCCTACCACCGGCCTCGTCAACGTGGACGGCCGCGTGGCCGCGCTGCTGGAGCTGGGTGCGGGCTTCAACCCCGACTTCTCCGGCCGCGAAAACGTGCTGCTCAACGGGCCTTTGCTTGGCCTGGGCCGGCAGAAGCTGCAGGAGAAGATGGACTCGATCATCGAGTTCTCCGGCATCGGCCACTTCATCGACCAGCCGGTCAAGACCTATTCCAGCGGCATGTTCGTGCGGTTGGCGTTTTCGCTGGCCACGAGCGTCGAGCCCGACATCCTCGTCGTGGACGAGGCGCTGTCGGTGGGTGATGGCGGCTTTGCGCGCAAGTCCTTCGATCGCATCCTCGCCATGCGCGAGCGCGGCACGACCATCCTGTTCTGTTCGCACGCGCTGTACCAGGTCGAGGCTTTCTGCGACCGTGTGATGTGGCTGGACCAGGGGCGGGTGATGGCCATCGGCGAGCCGCACGCAGTGATTCGCGACTACACGCTGTTTCTCGCCGGCAGCGAAGGGCAGGCGCCTGCCGCCTCGGCGGCGCCGGCGGAGGCAACGGGTGCCGAGCCCGCCGCACCGGCGCCCGTGGCGATCACCGCCACGCCGGGCCATGCCCGCATCAGCCGCGTCATCACCGCCTTGAACGGCGTGCCATCGACCCACATGGAGATGCCGGCCGGCGAAGGCAAGCTCACCGTCACGATCGAATTCGTGTCCGACCCGGCCTTGCCGATGCCCACCGCAGGCATCACGTTCGAGTTGGGCAATACGATGATCCTCACCAGCGTGGTGTCGCGCACCGACGGTGTGGCACTCGTGCGTGACGGGCAGGGCAGCGGCACCGCCACCATCGAGTTCGAGTCGCTTGCGCTTCGCAAGGGCGACTATCACATCGGCGCCTACCTCGGCAGCGAGAACGCCTTGCACCTCTACACCGAAGCGCCGCGCATTGCGCTGTTGAAGGTGCTGGACACGCGCCCCGAGCCGGGGCTGGTCGACTTGCCGCACAGCTGGCAAGTCTCGGCCGGACACTCGTCCGAACCCGCCTAGAGATAGCGGTTCGCGCGCGCGGAGGTCATTGCGAAGGCCTCGGCCCAGCGCGGCTCGCCTAGTGGCAGGTAGAGCGCCCGGTAAGCGTTGAGTCCCACCATCGCTTCCATGTAGTTGCCGTATTGCAGTGCGGTGGCGTGGCACAGCAGCGCAGCTTTTTTCTTTTCCAGTGTGGTGGTGATGTCGACGACGTGGGTGGCGGGCACCGGCGTCCACGTTTCGTAATACACCACCGATTCGACCTGGCTGCGCTGCAGCACTTCGGATGCGGCGCGGGAGATGCGCGAGTGATCGGTGTGCGTGTCTTCCAGCCAGGGCAGCAGGACCCAGTTGGGCGAGAGGCGCTCGATGATGGCGGCCAGACTGGCCCTGAACGCCGGTGAGTCCACGAAGCGGCCGTCGGGTTCGTCCATGTGCACGATGGGGTTCGCGATACCCAGCGTGTGCGCCGCGGCATCCATCTCGGCCTTGCGCCGCTCGCTGGTGCCGGCCGGCAGCCCGCCGCCGCCATCACCATTGGTCACGAGCACGAGGTGGACATCACAAGTGGGAGCAAGCCTCGCCAGCGTCCCGCCGCAACCCAGGGTTTCGTCGTCGGGGTGCGGCGCGAGCACCAGCACGCGGCGCGCGGTGGACAAGTCCAGCGGACCCGGCAACGGGTTCCCTGTGCGCGGCTCGGTCTTAGGCTGCCTGGTAAATGGCCACATAGCGTTGTGCAATCTCCTGCGCCGTGGGCCAGCTTGCCGCGCGCTCGATGCCGCGGCGGGACCACAGGTCACGCAATTGTGCGTCGGCGGCCAATGCGGCCAGCGATCGGGTAAGGGTGGGGACGTCGTTGGTCACGAGCCACGCAGCATCGCCCACGACTTCGGGCACGCCGCCCACGGCGCTGCAAATCGCGGGCAGGCCGGCGCACAGCGCTTCGAGGTTGGCCATGCCGAACGATTCGGTGGCTGACGCGCTGACGTAGATGTCGGCGGCGTGATAGTAGGGCCCCACGTCCTGCGCCGAGGCGATGCGCAGGCGGTCGCCGAAGCCGAGCTCGCGCGCGAGGGCCTCGATCCATTCGGTCGGCCCGCCACCCAGCAGCAGGAGCCGCACCCGTGCATCGGGCTGCCCCGCGCAGGCCCGCACGATATGGTCAAAGCACTTGAGCGGCACGAGCCGGCCAACGGCCAGCACGACGATGTCGTCCGCGCCGTAGCCCAGGTCCTGCCGCGCTTGTTGCTTCCGGGCTGCATCGGCCGCGACGAGCGCCGGGCGCGCATGCGGCACGTGATGCCAATGCGCAGGCGCGCGCGGCAGGCCAAGGTCGCGTGCGAGTTGCTGCAGCGACAAAGCCGTTGGCGCCGTCACCCAGCCGGCACGCGCGCACAGGAAGCGTTCGATGCGCCGCAACCATGCCTGCGCCGAAGGCCCTTGTGTCAGGCCATCTTCATGGGTGGCATGGCTATAGGAACCGAAGCCGTGCTGCGTGAAGCCCCAACGAATCCGCGCCGCGTTCATGCCCAGGCCCCACGCGACACCGCAGGCCAGCCAGGGATCGTGGGCATGGACGTGGGTGTAGCCCTCGCGGGTGGCCAGCCTGGCCGCGGCGTGGCCGACCTGGAGCCGCTCCAGCCAGGCGTTGACGAGGTTCTGCCGAGACACACGTCCGCGCACCCCTGGCAGGGTTGCGATCCGTGCCGACCATTGCGCGCGCTGGCCGGACGCCGCGGCCGGCATGTCTTCCTGGCAGAAGTAACGCGCCTGCACGCCCAGTGCATGCATGGGTTCGAACAGCGGCAACACGCTGCGGCCCAGGCCATAGCGGCGGTCTTCGCCGGTCTCGCGGGTGACCATGAGGACGCGCGTGCTCATCGGAAGTCCGTATCGCCGGCCATCAGCCACCAGCGGCCGCGCAGCGTGTCTGCGGAAGGCCCCTGGCTCCACACATTGGCCGGTACGACCAGGTCGAGCGGTGTCTGCTCGGCATCCGCGGTGGCCAGCAAGCCAGCGTGGCTGGCAGTGACCCAGGCCTTGACCCGGGCCGCGCCGTGGCGCGTAGCCCAGTGGCGCGCGGCGGAAACCAGTCGCGTGAAGTTGCGGCGCGGGGCGACGATGTCCATCAGTTCGAAGTCCCCGGTCTCGAGCGGGCGCAGCACCAGCAGGCCCTGCGCCTTACCGGTCACGGCATGCCGAAACAGCAGGCAGCGGTAGGTCACGCTGGGGTGCTTCATGAAGCGCTCGTCGATGTAGCGTGCATCGCGAACGCCGAGGATGCTGTCCTTGAAGTCGGCCGCCATCTCATTCCACAGCCGGTCGATCGCAGCTGCATCGGCAGGCGTCGCGGCCTTCGAGCGAAGCACGCGATCGCCCCAGGTGCTGCGCGCCGGCCACCAGATTTCCGTCATTCGGTCCACTTCCTCGTAAAGGCCGAGCTTCTGCGCGATCTGCAGTGCCTTGGAAGTGGGGAACCCAAAGCCGAAGAGGTGCTGCCGCCCGTAGCCCACACTGCGATCGATGAAGGTGGACGCCGCGATCTGGAACGGACCCGAACGGGTCATCACGCCGCGCTCGGCGGGATGCACCATCACGTCGCCGATCTGCACGGTGGATACCGGTTCGCCCAGGAACAGCGTGCGGCGCGGCATGGCGCCGTAGAAGCCGACCAGCTTGCCGTCACGCCACACGCCCATGCCGGGGCGGCCGGTATCGCGGTATTTCCAGTGCCAGAACGCCGGCGCCATGCGGTGGCCGAAAGCCTGTTCGAAGAGTTCGAGGTACGCGGCTTCGTCGGCGGTGGTGATCCAGTCGGGCAACCAGCGTGGCGCCTTGGCGAGTTGCCAGCTGCCATCGGGCCCGGCTTCGATGCCAAAGCGGCGGGCTGCCAAGGCAAAGGCTTCGGCGCCCAGGGGGTCACGCTCGCACAGGTCGGAGAGGTCGACCGTATCGCCGGGCTGCAGTGAAGCGGTGCGCTGCGCCAGTGCGGTGAGCAGCCCCTCGTCGGCGCCTTCAGACTTCATCGGCAAAGGCGGGCCTCAGGCGCTCGAACAGGCGATACGCCAGGAAGGCGAACACGAGCCCGATCGCCGTGTAAATCGCCAGGGTCGACCAATCTGGCGGCAGGCCGTGCAACACCACGCGGCGCACGTTCTCGATCGGGGCCGTCAGCGGGTTGAGCCACAACAGGTTCGCCAGGAACGGCGGTAGCGCCTGTGTCGGGTACAGCACCGGCGAGACGAATAGCAACATGCTCACCGCCGGGCCGATCACATGCGTGATGTCGCGCAGGAAAACGCCCAGCGCCGACAACAGCCACCCGAGGCCCAGGAGGAAGGGCACGGTGCAGGCGAGGATCAGCGGCACGGTCACCACCCACGGCGTAAGCGGGTTGCCCAGGCCGACCACGGCGCCCAGCAGCAGAACGAGCGCGAGGATGGCATGGAACATCACTGCGCCGATCGCCACCCACGACAGGACTTCGAGCGGGAACACGACGCGCTTCACCAGGTTGGGTTGGTCGAGCACGATCCGCGGCGCCCGGCCCAGCATGTCGGAGAACATGTTGAAGATCAGCATGCCCGCGAACAACTGCAGCACGAACTCGCTGGTGGAGTCGCTGCCGCCCGGCCAGCGCGCCTTGAACACCGTGCGAAACACGAACGTGTAGGCGACGAGGATCAGCAGCGGGGAGAGAACGCCCCAGCCCACGCCGAGCACGGATCCCTGGTAACGCGCCAGGATGTCGCGCCGCACCAGTTGTGCGACCAGGTACCGATGGCGCGCGAGGAACAAGGGATGGGTCAGGTGCAGCAACTTCAGCATTGCCGCGATTGTGCCTTGGCGCTCGCGCGCCGATAGCGCCTGCGGGCGCCGGTTCGTCAGGCCACGGGCGGGCTGTCCGGCGGCTTCCGTCCCGCGGCGACGTCACGCAGGAAGGCTGCATTGTCGACACGCAGGTCGTTGCCGTTGCGCTCGACGACACCCCGGCTCTGGAGGAGCTGGAAGACGCGCGTCACCGTTTCACGGCTGGCGTTGATCATGATGGCCAGCTCCTGGTGGGTCGGCGCATTGCGCACCCAGTTGCCGCCGTCCTTGTGGACGACCAGCATGAGTTCGAGCTGGGCGCAGACCCGTTGCACCGGGTTGACCATGCCCAGGATGCGGCGTTGGCCGGAGAGCTGGCGTACCCGATGTGCCAGGCTGGTGCACAGCACCTCGGCCAGCTTGGCATGGGCAAAGAGGATGGGGCGGATCAGGTCGCGCGGCACAAAGACCACGCGCGAACGCGAGACCGCGGTGACGTAAACCGGATGGGTGTCGCCGTCAATCACGGCAATGTCGCCGAAATAGTCGCCTGGATTAACGAAGTAAAGACCAACTTCCCGGCCATCTACCGTGAAATCGACCCCTTGAAGGCGGCCGTCCAGCAAGAAGCAGAAGTGCCCGCCTTCGCTGCCCTTCTGCAGCACCACCTCCCGCTTGGCGAAGCTGCGTTCCGACGAGTTCTGCGCCAGGTGGCCGAGCGTGACTTGTGGCAAGCCTGCCAAAAGCGGCAGCTGGCTCAGGACAAGGGCGGGCACTGGCATGGGTGGCGGTGAGCGGCCGGCGGGGAAGCCGGCGATGGGTTGGGTAAAGGTGGGCCATCATAAGCAGTGCCCCGGGCCTTCCCGCCCCCAAAAGGCCCGAAATGTGACCCCGCTCACAGCGGGAGGGGCCGCACCTTGGTAAATTAGCTTCATTCTGATACATCCGGTAATCCGCCCTTCATGACCCCGACGACCCGCACCCGAGCGCTTTTCTCCGCCGTGGCCTGTGCCGTTGCCGCACTGCCGGCCGGGATGGCCCATGCGGACGCCGTGTCGTTCAACCAGCGCTACGTCGGTGAAGTCACGATGAGCGTTGGCCCGGTGATGAAGCTGTCGGCGCAGGGCGTTCCCGAGGCCGTCCAGCGCGGCAGCCTGATCCGTCCCGGCGACCGGCTCGACACCGCCGAGGGCGGGCACATCCACGTGCGCTTCGTCGATGGGGCGCTGGTCAGCGTCCGCCCCGGCAGCCGCCTCTGGGTCGAGGATTACAAATACGACCCGCTCAACATTTCCCAGTCGGCTGTGCGCTTCAAGCTGGAATACGGCGTGGCGCGTGCCATTTCCGGCGCGGCGGCTGAGGGCGCCAAGGATCGCTTCCGCCTGAACACGCCCCTGGTGGCCATTGGCGTGCGTGGCACCGATTTCGTGGTCCGTTCCGGGACGGGCGGCACTACGGCGGCCGTATCGCAAGGCGCGATCGTGATGGCGCCCTTCGGCGAAGGCTGCCAGGCCCAGGCCCTCGGTCCCTGCGGATCGTCGTCGGCCCGCCTGCTGGCTGCCGACATGGGCCGCCTGTTTGTCGAATTCCAGCCGCAACTCACCCAGCCTGAAATCAAGCCGATGAACGGCACTTCCTTTGCGGGTGCCGAACCGCCGGCGGCGGGCCAATCGCGTGGCCCCGTGGCGACTGCCGCGGCCTTGCCGCAGCGCGAATCCGACGAGGTTGCCAACGCGGTCCTGGTCAAGGGAACCGTCGATATCGCCATCGACCAGAACCATGGCGCAACGCCCGCCCCCGGGCCGGGTCCTGCCCCTGCACCGGCCCCTCCGCCCGACGTGACGCCGCCGGCACCGCCTCCGCCGTCGCCGCCCGTGCCGCCCCCGCCCGCACCGCCTGCGGCCCTGGCCTGGGGACGCTGGGCCGTGACGCCCGCGGACGCCACCGACTTTTCGTCGACCAAGGAAGAAGCGCAGACCGGCCGCAAGTTCATCGCCGGCAACACGCAATTCCTGCTCTATCGCAACGAGACCGGTGGCTCGGTGCTCTCGCCGGGCCTCGGCGCATACAGCTTCAGCCTGAACCAGGCCTATGCCCAGTACAACAAGGCAGGTGTGTTGTCCGCGGCGACCGTCCAGGGCGGACAGTTGTCGATCGATTTCGCGGCCCGCCGCTTCGCCACCCAACTCAGTGTCACCAACGTCCAGACCGGCGCCGTGACCATCGCGGGCGCCGGCAGCATTGGCTCCGACGGTACGTTCACTGATCGAAGCACGTCGGGCCAGTCGATTACCGGCGCCAGTGCGCTGGACGGCAAGTCGGCCGGCTACCTGTTCCAGAAGGCCATCAGCGGCGGCGTGCTGTCCGGCATCACGCTTTGGTCGCGGCCATGATCGACGGCCTGCGACGTTCGCTGCTGCGCCCCTGGCGCATGCGTGCGTTCGCGCTGGTCGCGGCCGGCCTGGCCTGGCTTGCCATCTTCCTGTTGGCACCCTCGGCGCTGCGGCAGGCCGATGAGCGTGCGACCGACCTGGTCTGGCAGCTGGGCGGCGACAGCCTGGCCGAGCGTCGCGTGGTCGTGGTCGACATCGACGACGCGAGCCTGCAACGCATCGGGCCGTGGCCCTGGCCCCGGCAGACCCAGGCCAAGCTGGTTACGGCACTGAAGGAGCAGGGCGCGGCCCTGCAGATGTACGACATCGTGTTCCCGGACGAAAAGCAGGGGACGGCCGAACTCGCCAAGGCCATTGCCGCTGCGGACCAGGTGTCGCCGGTGGTGCTGGCGCAAGTCTTCGCGCTGAACCGGGAAAGCCACCAGGCCGCGGGGCAGCTCGCTGGCGCGCTGCCCGGTGACGCCTGCATTTCGCCTGCGGCTGCGTCCACCGGCTACGTGGCCAACGCAGCCGGCCTTGGCAGCAAGGCAGGGCACATCACCCCACGCCTTGACCCGGATGGCGCGGTGCGCCGCCTGCCGGCCCTGGTCTGCCATGGCCAGCGCAACTACCCCACGCTGGCGCTGGCCGGCCTGCTGGCACTGGATGGCCCGGCCAAGCCTGGCGCATTGCGCGTCGAGCCGGGTACCAGCCCGTGGGATCCGGCCTGGACCCTGAGCCTGGCCTCGATGCCCGATATCAAGGCGCCGCTGGACGCCAATGGTGACTTGCGCGTGCCCTACAGGAAGTCGCGCAGCGCCATCGTTTCCGTGTCGGCCGCCGACGTGCTGGAAGGCCGCCTGGGCCAGGCCAGCCCCGTGCGCGGTGCGTGGGTGCTGGTGGGCGCGTCGGCCTTCGGGCTGGGCGACACGGTGCCCACGGCGCTGGGCGGCGCCGTGAGCGGTGTCGAAGTCCACGCCCAGTTGCTCACCGCACTGCTCGACGGCCAGGTGCCGGCGACGCCGCGCTCCGTCAACCTGATCCAGGGCGCTTGGTTCATCGCGGCGGCACTCGCATTGCTCGCGCTCAGCGCCAGCCGCGGCGTGCCGTCAGGCGCCCAACGCCAGCGGCGTCCTTCCATGCGTGCACTGTGGGTGCCATTGGCAGGCCTGGCGCTGGCGGCCACCGGCTTCCTGCTGCATGGCGGCGCTCTCCTTGCCGGTGGCTGGTGGCTCGGCTGGGCCCACGCCAGCCTGGCCATCGCACTGGCCGGCCTCTTCCTTGGCTTTGCCGAGCATGCCCGCAGCCTGGCCGAGAAGGGCCTGCTGTTCCGCAACCTCGCCAGCTACCTGCCGGCTGCTGTCGCGGAAAAGATTGCCCTGGCCGAGCCCAGCGGCGAGATCCAGGCCGACCGCCGCGACCTCACGGTGGTGGTGGCCGACGTGCGGAATTTCTCGGCCTACTGCGAAGCCCGCAGCCCCGAGGACGCGGCCCGCGTGCTGCACCGGTTCTACACCACGGCGAGCGACATCGTGCAGGCCCATGGCGGCGCGGTCGAGGAGATGGTGGGCGACAGCCTGATCGCCGTGTTCAACGGCTCGCAACCTTGCGAGGACCACCCCATCCACGCACTGGCCGCGGCGCGCGAAATCTGGTTGCGCTGTACCGAGGAATTGCCCAACGTCCCGCCGCAGGGTCTTGAGCCGCTCGGCCTCGGCGTCGGCGTCGAAAGCGGCATGGCCCTGCTCGGCAGCTTTGGCCCGGTGGGTCGGCGCGTGCACGCAGTGCTGGGCCAGACCATCACCGTGGCGATGCGCCTGCAGGACATGACCCAGGAACTCGCCTGCCCGGTGCTGGTGGGCGCGGAGGCAGCCGAGCGCATCGGCGTGCCCTTTGACCAGAGCGATCTCGCCCTGAAACCGCTGGGAAGCTTCCTGCTTCCCGGGTTGCGGCACAGCAGCAAAGTATTTACACTGCGCAGCTTGATGCAACCCGGCGGCGATGCGGAGCAGCAGTCGCTGCGGTATCTCCAGCAACAGGGCCACCTGGCAGCCTGAGATCGCGGGCTGCCAGTCCGCGAATCCGAACCAAAAAGCACGGTCCACCGTGCTGTATTACCTTTTGGCGCCCACTTACTTTCAACGCCCGGCTGTCGCCAAGCTGATCTGCCGGGTGCTTGGGGCTGCGTGCGTCGCAGTGCCCGCCGCGTGGGCACAGCCAGCGGCACCCGCCCAGCGTGCCGCCAGCACCTGTACGGCCCAGCCCAGTTACCCCCTTCCCACGGAGCCTGCCCGGCTGCAAGCGCTGGCCGACCGGCTGGAGTCGCTGGCGACCGACCCGGCCTGCCTGCGTGACGCGCAGTTCCATGCCTGGCGCGGCGCCGTCCTGCTGGCACTCGGCCGGCCCGTGGAGGCCGTGGAGCCGCTGGAGCGGGCCCTGATGGCCGATCCCGACCTGCCGGGCGCCCAGCTCGACCTGGCGCAGGCACTGGCCATCCAGGGCGACACCCAATCGGCGGTCATGCTGCTTGAAGCCGTTCGGGCAAGGCCGGACATTGATGGCCCGCTGAGGGTCGCCATCGACGCCCAGGTGGCCGCGCTGACCGGCCCGCCGCTGCCGGCCGCGGCCGAGGGCGATCGCTGGTATTCACGCTGGCGCGTGACGACCTACGCCGGCGCGGACAGCAACCTGAACAACGCGCCCAGCGACAGCACGATCACCTTGACCTTTTCCAAGGGCGACCCGACCCTGAGCGACCTGACCCTGCCGCTGGATCCGTCGTCGCAGCCCCGCAGCGGGGGCGCCATGCTGGCTTTTGTGCAGTGGCAAGGCGTGCGACCGGTCGGCGAGTCCCTCTGGGTGGTCCAGGCCGAGGTGCGGGGTCGGCACACGGCCGAACCGGCAACGCGCTACCAGCAACTTGACCTGGCGACAGCCTGGCTGCAGGCGCCTTCCGCGCAGTCCCAGTGGGTGGCCCGCACGTCGCTGAGCAGCCTGCGCTTTGCCAACGTGACGATCTCCCACGCGCTGCGGGCGAGCCTGCAGCGGGAATTTCCTTCGCTGCCGGGCACCGGCTGGTCCCTCCTGGACGCGACGGCCGGTTGCAAGCCCACGCTGGCGGGGGAGCTCGAGCAGCGTCGCTACCCCTCCCAGGTGTCCCTGAATGGCCTGTACGCCGGGGCGGCGGCCGGCCTGCTGTGCCGGCCCGGGAACGGGGCTGCCAGCGGGACATCCTTCTTCAACGTCGAGGCCCGCCTGGGCCAGGAGCGGCCCTCGGACGAGGCCCGCGCCGGGGGCACCTACCGCCGGGGCGAGCTGCGCGCCCAGTGGGAACGCCGGGCGTTCGCCAATGGCCTCATGGGCGTCCAGTGGATTTCGACTTTTCAGTCCGACACCGAGCCGTACAGCATCCTGCTCGGAAATATTCCACGGCATGTTGCCCGGCATTCCCTCCAGCTCGATGCCAGCTGGCCGCTGGGGGGCAATCTCTCCCTGGTTGCCAATGCCGAAGCGGCCTCCCAGCAAAGCAATATCTCGGCTTTTGACAGCCGCCAGAGGAGCGTTTACCTGGGGCTGAGATGGGAAAAATGATGCAAGAAAACAACGCTCGCACAAGGTGCACTACCGTGTGACCGCGATCACATGGAGCCCTGTAGGACATTGTCTATACTTGCGACCTGAATTAGGTGCAGCCCTGCGCCTGATCACTTCCTAAATCCTTTACGGAGATCTGAATGGCAATCACCGCAACCGAACGAACTGAGATCGAGAAACTGATCGTTCTCATGTTCAATGCAGCGCCGGGCGCGACTTACCTCAGCGAAGCAACCGCGCTGTATGAGTCCCTCGGGCACAACCTGAATGCACTGGCCACCACGCTGGACGACATTCCCCTCTTCAACACCCTGCACCCCAACTTCCAGACCGCAGCCGAGTTCGCCGCCGACTTCCTCACGCCCCTGGGCCTGCAGGCTGACGCGCTGGCCCTCGACTTCGTCATCGGCAAGTTCAACGCTGGCGTGTCCAAGGGCCAGATCATGTATGACGGCCTGCAGGAGCTGAACAATGTCAGCTC
>DATHWV010000471.1:0-6603 GCA_035460205.1 Ramlibacter sp. | reverse complement strand
GCCGGGCAACGGCAGCTTCCAGCTGAAGGTGTCGCCCTGCATCACGCCGTCGAACACGCCGGCGCGGCCGTCCTGCAATTGCGTGGTGAACTTGTACTTGCCCGAGGGCGGGTCGTACGCGATCAGCCCCGCGGTGTCGTGCACGATGTCACCCCTGCCGCCGTCGGGCAGCACCTTCCAGTGCCGGCCCTGGATCAACAGCGCCGTGCCACCGGCCGCGCGCCGCACTGCCTCGGTCGATTGCGACTTCGACTCGCCCTCACGCGTCATGGTGGCGGCGCTGCCCTCCCACTGACCCGCCATCCAGCTGATGCGGTCCATGGCCGCGCGTTGCGCCGCCCCGTCGGGTTGTTGCGCCATCGCGTCGGCAGCGGCGCAGGCAAGGGCAATCGAGATGAGCAGTGCACGCATGAAAGAAGTCTCCTTACATCCGGAACACGCCGAACTTCGGCTCGCCAATCGGTGCATTCAGCGTCGCCGACAGGCCCAGGGCCAGCACGCGTCGCGTGTCGGCCGGATCGATCACGCCGTCATCCCACAACCTGGCGCTGGCGTAGTACGGGTGCGACTGGTGCGCGAACTGGTCGAGCAGCGGCTGCTTGAACGCGGCTTCTTCCTCGCTGCTCCACTTTCCGCCCTTGCCCTCGATGCCGTCGCGCTTGACGGTGGCCAGCACGCTGGCCGCCTGCTCGCCGCCCATGACGGAGATGCGCGCGTTCGGCCACATCCAGAGGAAGCGCGGCGAATAGGCACGGCCGCACATGCCGTAGTTGCCGGCGCCAAAGCTGCCGCCGATGATGATGGTGAACTTCGGCACGCTGGCCGTGGCCACCGCCGTCACCATCTTGGCGCCGTGGCGCGCGATGCCTTCGGCCTCGTACTTGCGCCCGACCATGAAGCCGGTGATGTTCTGCAGGAAGATGAGCGGCACCTTGCGCTGGCAGCACAGTTCGATGAAGTGCGCGCCTTTCTGGGCCGACTCGGAGAACAGGATGCCGTTGTTGGCGACGATGCCCACCGGCATGCCCTCGATGTGGGCGAAGCCGCACACCAGCGTCGAGCCGAAGCGCTGCTTGAACTCGTGGAACTCGGAGTCGTCGACGATGCGGGCGATGATCTCGCGCACGTCGTAAGGCTTGCGGGTGTCGGTCGGCACCACGCCGTAGATTTCCTTCGCATCGAACTTCGGCGGGCGCGGCTCGCGCAGCTCCTGTTCGACCTTTTTGCCGCGATTCAGCGTGGCGACCGCTTGCCGCGCCAGCGCCAGCGCGTGCATGTCGTTCTGCGCCAGGTGGTCGGCCACGCCGGACAGGCGCGTGTGCACATCGCCGCCACCCAGGTCCTCGGCCGAGACGATCTCACCGATGGCGGCCTTCACCAGCGGCGGTCCGCCCAGGAAAATCGTGCCCTGGTTCTTCACAATGATGGTCTCGTCGCTCATCGCCGGCACGTAGGCGCCGCCTGCCGTGCACGAGCCCATGACCACGGCGATCTGGGCGATGCCCTGCGCGCTCAGGTTGGCCTGGTTGTAGAAGATGCGGCCGAAATGGTCGCGGTCGGGAAACACGTCGTCCTGGTTGGGCAGGTTGGCGCCGCCCGAATCGACCAGGTAGATGCAAGGCAGGCGGTTCTGCTGCGCCACTTCCTGCGCGCGCAAGTGCTTCTTCACGGTCATGGGGTAGTAAGTGCCCCCCTTCACCGTCGCGTCGTTGCACACGATCATGCAATCGATGCCGCTCACGCGGCCGATGCCCGCCACCAGGCCGGCGCAAGGCGCGTCGCCGTTGTACATGTCGTGCGCGGCCAGCGGCGCCAGTTCCAGGAACGGCGTGCCCGGGTCCAGCAGCATCTGCACGCGGTCGCGCGGCAGCAGCTTGCCGCGGCCCTCGTGGCGGGCACGGGCGACTTCGCCGCCGCCGAACGCCGCCTTGGCGATCTGGGCGTTCAGGTCCTCCACCAGCGCGCGCATCGCGGCGGCGTTGGCCTGGAACTCGGCAGAGCGGGGATTGAGTTGTGTCTCCAGAGCGGGCATGGCGTGTCTCTTTCCTTGTGCGGGCCATCGTAGCGCGCCCACCCGCTTTCGTGCCGCCTGCCGCTCGCCAGCAAGGTTGCAAATCGTGCCACGTTCCCGCAAACTCCGGCCATGCCCGAACGAGCCCGACGCAACCCGGCCAACCCACCCACGGCGGCCACACCCATGGCCTTCGCAAGGGCTATAGCAGCCAGTTACCGGCGCGCCGGCCAAAGCCCGGCCGAGGCACTCAAGCTGGCACAGATCACGCCAGCCAGACTTCAGCAAGTCGATGGCCGCATCACCGCCCACCAGATGGAAGTACTGTCCGGCGCGGCCATGCAGGAGCTGGATGACGAAGGCCTGGGTGCGTTCAGCCGCAAGTTGCCCTGGGGCAGCTACGGCATGCTCGCTCGCGCGGTGGCCGCTGCCTACCGGCGCCGCGGCCTCGATCCAGCCGATGCCCTGAAACTGGCCCAGATTACCCCATCCCGGCTGGTGCAGACCGACGCCCGCATCACCGCCCACCAGATGGAAGTGCTGTCCGGCGCGGCCATGCAGGAGTTGGATGACGAAGGCCTGGGCGCGTTCAGCCGCAAGTTGCCCTGGGGCAGCTACGGCATGCTGGCGCGCGCGTCGCTCAGCTCGCCCGACCTGGGCGTGGCCCTCAAGCGCTGGTGCCGGCACCATGCGTTGATCGCCGGGGACATCCGGCTCAAGGTGGTGGAAGGCGGTTCGTACGCCGCCATCTCCGTGGAGGAACTGTCTCGCGCGTCGGGTGAAGACGCAAACGCGCGCGAGTTCGGCCTGGTGCACGTGCTGCGCAACATCCACGGGCTGGCTTGCTGGTATGTCGATTCGCGCATCCCGTTGCAGGCTGCGAGCTTTCCCTTCCCCGCGCCGCCCCATGCGGATGCCTATCGCCACATGTTCCCCGGCGGGCCGCTGAAATTCGACGCGGCGCAAGCGGAGATCCGCTTCGACGCCCGTTACCTGGCGCTACCGCTGCGGCGTGACGAGAAAGCCCTCCGCCAAATGCTGCAGCGCGCGCTGCCGCTCACCGTGCTGCAGTACCGCCGCGACCGGCTGCTGGTGCAGCAAGTGCGACAGGCGCTGGTGGCCAACCCGGCACAGGCGCACAGTGCGGAAGGATTGGCCGCGCTGCTGCACATGTCGCCGCGCACCCTGCACCGGCAGCTGAAGGAGGAAGGCGCTTCACTGCAGCAGTTGAAAGACGAAGTGCGTTGCGAGCGTGCCAAGGACCTGCTCTATCGCGGCAACAAGCCGGTCAAGCAGGTCGCCGCCGCGGTGGGCTTCGGCAACGAGAAGAGCTTCCTGCGCGCGTTCAAGGCCTGGACCGGCATGAGCCCGGCGGCTTTCCGCGACGAGCACAATGCCTGAAGGAGGATTTCATGTCAGACCTGCTCCAGTCACTTCGCGACCGACTCGCCGCCCAGCGCGAGCAGGCCAACCCAAGGGGCGGACGCCATTCGCGCTTCTATGTCTGCCGCTGCGGCAACCCCTTGTTCTTCGACAATACGCAGTGCCTGTCGTGCAAATCCGCGCTGGGCTACCTGCCCGATGACGGCAGCCTGGACGCGATTGATCCGCAACCGGAGCCCGGAACCTGGCGCACCGACGGTCGGGAAGAACTGCTCAAGTCCTGTGCCAACCGCGACTCGGCCGTCGCGTGCAACTGGATGGTCAAGGCGAGCACGCCCAGCAGGTTCTGCATCTCGTGCCGCCTCACGCGCACCATTCCCGACCTCGCGGACCCCGTCAACCTGGGTTACCTGCGCACGATAGAACACGCCAAGCGCCGCCTGGTCTCGCAATTGCTGGCCCTCGGCCTGCCGGTTCGTTCCAAGGTCTTCGACGATGCCAAGGACGGCCTGATGTTCGACTTCCTGCGCTCGCCGCCCAAGGGGCCGCGTGTCATGACCGGCCACGCGAACGGCCTCATCACGCTGAACGTGGAAGAGGCCGACGACGCCAAGCGCGAACAGGTCAAGCAGGACCTGCACGAGCCGTATCGCACGCTGCTGGGCCACTTCCGCCACGAGGTGGGTCACTATTACTGGAACCGCCTGATCTGGGACAAGAAATGGCTGGAGCCGTACCGTGAAGTGTTCGGCGACGAGAGGGCGAGCTATTCAGAGGCACTCAAGCGCAACTACGAGATGGGACCGCCGGCCAACTGGGCCGATTCGCACATCAGCGCCTACGCCACGATGCATCCCTGGGAAGACTGGGCCGAAACCTGGGCGCACTTCATGCACATCGTGGACAGCCTGGGCACCGCGACGGGCTACGGCGTGAACATCCGGCGTGACGACCAGCGCGTGCAACCTTTCGTCAAGGAGGCGCTCTTTGCGCCCGACGATCCCGGCGCGGAGCGCTTCCTGGACCTGCTGAACGCGTGGGTCCGCTTGACGGTGGTGCTGAACGAATTCGCCCGCAGCATGGGCGTACCGGACTTCTACCCCTTCATCGTGTCCAAGCCGGTGGTCGCCAAGCTGCAGTTCATCCAGATCGTCGTCGCCGACGCCCGGACGAACGTGGAGCTCTGATTACTGCTGCTCGATCTTGGCGTCCTTGATGGCCTTGGCCCACTTGGCCGTTTCCAGTTTGCCGCGCTGGGCGAGTTGCTCGGGCGTGCCGGGGTCGACGACGAAGCCGATGCCCGCGAACTTGTCCTGCACTTCCTTGCTCTGCGCGGCCGAATTGACCGCGGCATTGAGCTTGGCAATGACGTCGGGCGGGGTGCCGGCCGGTGCGTACACCGCAAAGTAGGCGATCAGCTCGTAGTCCTTCAGGCCCAGCGCCTCGTTGACGGTGGGCAGTTGCGGAATGGCGGGCGAGCGCTTGGTCGAAGTCACCGCCAGGCCGCGGACCTTGCCGCCGTTCACCTGCGGCAGCATCACCGCGAAGTCGGCGGTGAACAGCATCACCTGGCCACCGATCAGGTCGGTCATGGCGGCCGGGCCGCTCTTGTAGGGCACGTTGGTCATCTGGATGCCCGCCATGCCGGCCAGCATTTCGGTGGACACCAGCTGCGACGTGCTGGCGCTGGCGAAGGTCACATGGTTGGGCTTGGCCTTGGCCAGGTCCACCAGTTCCTTCAGCGTCTTGACCGGGACGTCGTTGTTCACGGCCACGATCAGCGGCACGGAACCCATGTACGCCACCGGCGTGAAAGCCGTGTCCTGGTCGTAGGGCAGCTTCTTCATCAGGCTCTTGAGCGCCGCGTTGGTGCTGTTGGTGCCGATAAGGATCGTGTAGCCGTCCGGCGCGGCCTTGGCGACCGCGTCGGCGCCCAGCATGCCGTTCACGCCGGGCTTGTTGTCCACGATGATGGTCTGTCCCAGGGTCTCCGACATCTTGGCGGCAAAGGCGCGGCCGATCTGGTCGGTGGCGCTGCCCGGGGCGAAGGGCACGACAGCCTTGATGGGCTGCTTGGCGGGAAAGGTCTGCGCGAGTGCGGAAGAGAGGCCGAGCGCGGCAATCGACAGCACGGCCAGCGAGCGGAGGGCGAAACGCATGGGAATTTCCTTCAGGTGAGTACCAACGGCGAGTTTAGGACAGTTCCCCGTCCAGCGAGATATCGAGAATGGCGATGGCCAGCGTCTTGCCGTGCGCGTCCAGCGCCAGGGAACGCGTGACGCCGCCACCCAGCGCATCGTTCATCACGAAGTGAACGGCCCCCAGGTGGGGCAGCGGGTAGCGCTGGACGGTGCCGTGCACCACGCCTTCGTAGTGGGTGCGGACACGCTCGGCCGTCAGCAGGCGCTCCAGCAAGGGGTAGTGCGCCGGGTCGCGGGCGATCACGCTCAGCGTGGCCCGGTTGCCCTTGTCGCCCGAACGGGCAATGGCGATGTCGTGCAGCTTCATGTCACAGCTCCAGTACATGGCAGGCCGCTTGCACGGCATCGCGCGGAATCAGCGCCGAGGCGGCCGCAACAACCTCGCGCACCGATTGCGTCACCCCGCCCCCCCCGGCCGGCCCGTTGAGGTACAGCGCCTCGACTTCCTGGCCCACCAGCTCGGCCTGCGCCCGGGTCTCCGTGCGCACCGCCACGCGCAGCCGCACTTCATAGGGTTCGCGATCGGCGCCCAGCTTCGGTCCATGCATCGCATTCACGCCGATCAGCTCCCCGCGATGTTCCAGCGCGTCGAGGCCGCGCACGCGCAGGCGATGTTCCATGATTTGCAGCGCCAGTTCGCCGCGCGCCCGGGCGCCGGGGCCGGCGTAGGAGATCTGACCTTCTCCGATGAAACCATCGCGGTAGCCCAACGTCACTTTCAGCTCCGCGGGGCGCGCCGTGCCGCTGCCGCCTTGCACACCCACGCGGTCGGCGCCTTCATCGGTGAAGCGCACACCGGAAAAATCGGCCACCACATCGGGCTGCAGGTAACGCCGCGGGTCTTCCAGCTCGTACAGCAATTGCGCCGTGCAGGTGAGGCGGTCCACGCGCCCACCCGTGCCCGGCAACTTGGTGATGACGAAGCCGCCATCCGGCTGCACTTCGGCCAGCGGGAAGCCCACCTCCGCCAGCCCCGGCACATCCAGGAACCCCGGGTCGGCGATGTAG
>DATHWV010000470.1:0-2303 GCA_035460205.1 Ramlibacter sp. | reverse complement strand
GGAGCACCCGGAATTCTTCAGGCGTTGGACGGCTTCGTCGCAGGACGCCATGCGCTCGCAGCCGCGCGAGCTGGACATCCGCTACGGCGGCGGCACACGCGAGCACCTGGACATCTTTCCGACCGAGCATGGCGACGCGCCTGTGCTGTTCTTCATCCATGGCGGCTATTGGCGCGCACTGGACAAACGTGACCATGCCTTCATCGCGCCTTCCTTCACGAAAGAGGGCGCCTGCGTGGTCATTCCCAATTACGCGCTGTGTCCGGCAGTGACCATCCCCGACATCGTCATGCAGATGGTTCGCGCACTCGCCTGGACCTGGCGCAACATCGCGCGGCACGGTGGCGACCCAAAGCGCATCACGGTCGTCGGGCACTCAGCCGGTGGGCACCTGGCGGCCATGATGCAGGCCTGCGTCTGGACGGCCCTGGCGCGCGACCTGCCGGCCGACCTGGTGAAGGGATCGCTGTCGGTCTCGGGCCTGCACGACCTGGACGCGATCATGCACACGCCTTACCTGCAGACGTCGCTGCACCTGACCACGGAGCAGGTGCGAAAGGCCAGCCCCGCGCTACTGCCTGCGCCCACGCAGGGACGGCTGAATGTGGTTTATGGCGGCGACGAAAGTGAGGAATATTCACGCCAGGCGCGCGTGATCCGCGAAGCCTGGGGCAAGGAGCGCGTACCGGTGTGCGAATCGCTGCCGGGGTTGAACCATTTCTCCGTGCTGGACTCATTGGTGGAGCCCGGTCACCGGTTGAACGGGCTCGCTTTGCAGTTGTTGCGCGCCTGAGGAAATTTTCATGAAGTTCTTGTACCTGGCGGTCCTGTGCGGGCTGCTCCAGGCTTGTGGAGGTGGTGGGGGAGGGGCCGAAGTCGTCCCGGAAGCTCCCGCCGAACCGCTGGCGTGTTCCGTCACCGCGCAACGCGAGTCGCTGCGCACGTACATGCAGGACCGGTACTACTGGTACTCGCAGTTGCAGGCGCCCGCCGAGTCAGCCCCGAACATGGACGCGTACTTCCAGTCCATGCTGTGGCGTCCCACCGACCGTTTCAGCTTCACGGAGTCGACGGCCTTGCACAACCAGGTGTTCACCGACGGCCGGCGCACCGGGTACGGCTACGTGCTGGTTTGGGGCGACGCAGCCCAGACCACGTTGCGGGTGCGCAGCGTCGAGCCGCTCAGCCCGGTGGCGCGTGCCGGGCTGGCGCGGGGCGACACCATCATCTCCATCGACGGCCTGGGCACGCAGGACATCGTCCGGGGTGTTTTGCCCATCGTGGCGATGGCCGGCGTGCCGCGCAGCTTCCGCGTGCGAACCGCCGCCGGCGTGGAGAAGCGCATTGAGGCCGTGTCAGAGGACTACGTGCTCAGCCCCGTGGCCACCAGCACGACGATGGACATCATGCGCAATGGGGCGCCGGCCAAGGTGGGCTATCTCGCCTACACCCAGTTCACGACCTACAGCGTGGCGAACCTGAACCTGGCGTTGACGCGCTTCGGCCTGGCCGGCATCGAAGAGCTGGTCCTGGACCTGCGCTACAACGGGGGTGGCAGTGTGGGCGCTTCGCGCGACCTGGCTTCCATGATCGGCGGCGCGGGACTGGCCAACCATATCTACGCATACCTGCGCTTCAACGACAAGCAGGCGGACCTGACGCAGCAGGTGTACTTCAACAGCTCGGCCAAGGCTTTCGCATTCCCGCTGCCGCAGGGGTTGCGGCGCGTGGTCGTGATCACGTCGGGCGGCACCGCATCGGCCAGCGAACTCCTCATCAACGGGCTGCGGCCCTTCGTCGACGTCGTGCTGGTCGGCGAAACCACCTACGGCAAGCCCTACGGGTTCATCCCCCGGGACAACTGCGGCCTCACCTACAACGCCGTTCAGTTCGAGTCGCTCAATTCGCAAGGTGTGGGAGGCTACACCGCGGGCTTCGCGCCGCACTGCCAGGTGGCCGATGACCTCGACCATCAACTGGGCGACGCCGCCGAACGGCGTGTGCGGGTGGCGCTGAACTACCTTGCGACCGGAAGCTGCGGCCCGCTGGCGTCGCCGAAGGGCGCAGTGGCGCGCGCCAGGATGCCGCAGGAGGCGTTCGGTGAAACCTGGCCGACCCAGATGTTCACCGACTAGGCCGCGCCCAACTTACATCAGCAGGTGTTCGCCGGCGTTGTCGCCGCCGAGGATCACGTAGTTCACCTTGCGGATGTCCATCAGCTTCTTGCCGCCGGCATAGCTGATGGAACTCTGGATGTCTTCTTCCATCTCGCGCAAGGTGTCGGGCAGCTTGCCCTTCACCGG
>DATHWV010000469.1:0-6963 GCA_035460205.1 Ramlibacter sp. | reverse complement strand
CATGGAGCGCATGGGCTTTGACCTCACGCACGTCTACGGCCTCACCGAGGTCTACGGCCCTGCCACCGTCTGCCCGCAGCACGACGAATGGAACGATGTGGACATCGGCGAGCGCGCTCGGCTCAACGCCCGCCAGGGTGTGCGTTACCACCTGCAGCGTGATGCGCGGGTCATCGATGGCGAAACGATGAAGCCGGTGCCGATGGACGGCGAGACCATGGGCGAGATCATGTTCCGCGGCAACATCACGATGAAGGGCTACCTGAAGAACCCCGCTGCCACGGCGGAAGCGTTTGCGGGCGGCTGGTTCCATACCGGTGACCTGGCCGTGCAGTATCCGGACGGCTACATCAAGATCAAGGACCGCAGCAAGGACATCATCATCTCGGGCGGCGAGAACATCTCGTCGATCGAGGTGGAGGACGTGCTCTACCGCCACCCGGATGTGCTGGCGGCGGCCGTGGTGGCCAAGCCGGACGCGCGCTGGGGCGAAACGCCTTGCGCATTTGTCGAGCTGAAAGCCGGCGCGGCCACCACCCGTGAAGACATCGTGGCGCATTGCAAGAAGCACCTGGCCGGCTTCAAGGTGCCCAAGGCCGTGGTGTTCGGCGAGCTGCCCAAGACGTCGACCGGCAAGATCCAGAAGTTCGAATTGCGCAAGCAGGCGGGCTCGGCCGCCGCGATCGACGTCTGACTGCCAGGGCTCGCGCCTTGTAACAACAAGGCCCGCCCTGCTGCAGCGCACGGCATACTCGTCCGATGCGCATCCTCAGCTCACCCGCCCGCTACGTGCTCTCGCACCCGGGCCAGTTTGCCTGGCGCGTGCTCAAGGGCTTCAAGGCCAACCAGGGCTTGCTGCTTGCCGGGGCTGTTGCGTACTACGCGCTGCTGTCCGTGGTGCCGCTCCTGATCCTCACGGTGATCGCGCTGTCACACGTGATCGGCCAGGCCGAGCTGCTGGAGACGCTGGGCCGCTACCTGGAATGGCTGGTGCCCGGCCAGGCCAGCGCGATTGTTGGTGAGCTCGCCAACTTCCTGACCCACCGCGACGTGATCGGCTGGGTGTTGCTGGTGACGATGCTGTTCTTCAGCTCCCTCGCGTTCACCGTGCTTGAGAACGCGATGTCCGTGATCTTCCTGCATCGCATCGCCATCCGCCGACGGCGCTTCATCGTGTCCGCGTTGCTGCCCTATTGCTACATCCTCAGCCTGGGCTTTGGCCTTTTGGTGGTGACGCTGGTGTCCGGCAGCCTGCAGGCCATGGGCGAGAAAAGCGTGATGTTCCTCGGTTATGAATGGTCACTGGAAGGGGTGTCGGGCGTGTTGCTCTACATGCTCGGGCTGGCCGGGGAAATCTTCGTCCTCACGTCCGTCTACATGGTCATGCCGGTGGGGCGCCTGTCGCTGCGCCACGCGCTGCTCGGCGGGGTCACGGCCGCGCTGCTGTGGGAAGTCACGCGGCATGTGCTGGTCTGGTACTTCGGCACGCTGTCGCAGGTCAACGTGGTGTATGGCTCACTCACGACGGCCATCGTGGTGCTGCTCAGCCTGGAAATTGCGGCGACGTTGCTGCTCCTGGGTGCGCAGGTGATCTCGGAGTTCGAGCGGATCGACCAACCCGAAGAGCCAGCACCGGCCAACCCGCTGCAGGTCGACGAAGCGCCGTTGCGTCCCTGACGCTCAGTCGCCGCGGACGACGCCTTCGCGTCGCGGATCGGCGCCGCCGAACCAGCCGCCAGGTGTTTTCTGGATCGCCTGCGTGCCGCTGGTCATGGTGGCCTCGTTGACTTCGGCGCCACGAGCGCGCAATGCCTCGATCACCGCAGGGGGGAAGCGCTTTTCTTCCAGCACGCTGGGGCCGTTGACCGAGGAGAAATTGGGCAAGGCCGTTGCCTGCTGCGCGTCCAGGCCCCAGTGCAACATGCCGTAAAGCGTCTTCGCGGTGTAGTGAATGATCAATGCGCCGCCGGCGCTGCCGGCGCTCATGGCCAACTGGCCCGTCGCCTTGTCGAACACCAGTGTCGGTGCCATGGAAGAGCGAGGCCGCTTGCCCGGCTGCACACGATTGGCGATGGGGTTGCCATCGGCGCCGGCGGGCGCGAAGCTGAAGTCCGTCAATTCATTGTTCAACAGGAAACCGCCCGGCCCGCCGTTGACGCTGACCATCTGGCGCGCGCCGAATTGGCCCTCGACTGTCGTCGTCATCGCCAATGCGTTGCCGTGGGCGTCGATGATGCTCATGTGCGAGGTGCCGTACTCAGGTTGGTCGGGCATGGGTGCAAAGCTGGTGACCGAGGTGCCGGGTGAGCCGGGCCGCGCGGCCTTCATGCTCTGCCCGCGAGGCGAGCCGTTGATCAATTTCGCACGGCCGGCGAGGTACTGGGGCGCGAGCAGGGAGTTCCAGTCACCCGCGGGCGCCGGCACGAAGTCCGGATCGCCGATAAATTGCGCGCGGTCTGCGAATGCGAGGCGCGCCGCTTCGGTGTAGAGGTGCAGCCAGTCCGCTGATGGCGTCGCGCCGGGGGTGAGTGGCATGCTCGCCGCCTGCGTCTGGCTCAGCATGCCAAGGATCTGGCCGATCGCGATGGCACCGGAGTTGGGCGGCGGGAAGCCGCAGATCCGGTAGTCCTTCGCGCGCGCTGCGTAGTCGTAGCAAATGGGCGCGCGCTTCTTCGGTTCGTAGGCCGCCAGGTCTGCCAGCGTCATGCGTCCCGGGTTCGTGGGGTGCGTGCGGACCTTGTTGACGATCGCCTGTGCGACCTCGCCTTCGTGCAGCGCTTTTGATCCCTGCGCGGCGATCTTGCGCAAGACGTTCGCCAACTCGGGGTTGCGCAACAGGTGCCCGACCGGGCGCGGCCGCCCATCGGGCTCGTAGAGGTACGCGGCTGCGACGGGATCCTTGCGCAGGTACTCGTCGGCCGTGGCTTGCGCGTGCAGGCGGGGGCTGATGGGAAAGCCGCGCTCGGCCAGCTCGATGGCGGGCTGAAACAGCGTCGCCCACGGCAACTTGCCGTACTGGCGGTGGGCCATTTCGAGCATGCGCACTGCACCGGGCACGCCCACCGCGCGGCCGCCCACCGCCGCCGCGTAAAAGGACAGGGGCTTTCCGTCGGGACCGATGAAGAGGTTTTCATCTGCGGCGGCCGGTGCAGCCTCGCGGCCATCAAACGCTTCCACGTCCTTGCCGTTGAAGTGCAGGAGGAAAGCGCCGCCTCCGATGCCGCTGGCTTGCGGCTCGACGAGGGCCAGCACCATCTGCACGGCGATGGCCGCGTCCACTGCCGAACCACCGGCCTTGAGCATCGCGTGGCCCGCATCGGCTGCCAAAGGATTGGCCGCCGCTACCGCGGTGCGGCGCGTGGACCAGCCCGGCTTGTCCGAGTAGCCCGACGCACCTTCGGGCGCATCGCGGCCGGAGGGCGGTGCAGGCGGAGCGCCCGCGCAGCCCGCGAGCAGCAAAGCCGCGGCCAGCAGGACGAGCTTGCGCTGCATCGCGAAAACCGCGAGCGGCTTAACGCGGGGCCAGGCGGATCGCGCCGTCCAGGCGGATCACCTCGCCATTGAGCATGTCGTTCTCGAAGATGTGCTTCGCGAGCTTGGCGTAGTCCTCGGGCGTGCCCAGGCGGGAAGGGAAGGGCACGCTGGCAGCGAGCGACTCCTGCACTTCCTTGGGCATGCCGAACATCATCGGCGTGCCGAAGATGCCCGGCGCGATGGTCATGTTGCGGATGCCGTTGCGCGCGAGGTCGCGTGCGATGGGCAGCGTCATGCCGACCACGCCACCCTTGGAGGCGCTGTACGCGGCCTGGCCGATCTGGCCGTCGTAGGCCGCGACGGACGCGGTGGAGATCATCACGCCGCGTTCACCGGTGGCTTCGGGTTCGTTCTTCGCCATCGCTTCCGCGGCCAGGCGGATCATGTTGAAGCTGCCGATCAGGTTGACGGTGATGGTCTTGCTGAACACGCCGAAGTTGTGCGCGCCGTTCTTGCCCACCGTCTTCTCGGCCGGAGCGATGCCGGCGCAGTTGACCAGGCCCATCAGCTTGCCCATGCCCACCGCTTTGGCGACGACGGCCTGGCCGTCGGCTTCCTGGCTGACATCGCATTTCACGAAAGCGCCGCCGATCTCTTTCGCGATCGCTTCGCCTTTTTCAACCTGCATGTCGGCGACGACGACCTTGCCGCCGTTGGCCGCCAGCATGCGCGCCGTGCCTTCGCCCAGGCCCGAGGCACCGCCGGTGACGATGAAGACCTTGCCCTTGATGTCCATGGATTCGCTCCTGAGTTGACGTTTACGTTAACGTCATTATCGCGGACACCGGGGCGGTCGGCTTATTTGAAGCCGACGCGATCCAGCATCTGCTGCACCTTCACCTGGTTGGCGCCGACGGCCGCCAGGGGAATGGTTTCACTCTTGAAGTCGCCGCCGTTGGTCATGGCTTGCAGGGCCGGATTGGCGACCTTCACGCCCTTGGCCGTGGGCCACTCGTTGTTGCCGTTGGCGAAGTAGTTCTGTGCTTCGGCGCTGGCCAGGTACTCAAGGAACTTCACCGCATTGGCCTGGTTCTTCGAATGCTTCGCCACAGCGCCGCCGGCGATGTTCAGGTGCGTGCCCCAGGTGCCCTGGTTCGGGAACACGATGCCGACGCGCTCCATCAGCGTGCGGTCTTCCGGGTTGCTCGAGCGCATCATGCGGGCGATGTAATAGGTGTTGCTCACCGCGATCTGGCACTCGCCGGCGCCCACGCCCTTGATCTGGTCGGTGTCGCCGCCCTTGGGGTCGCGTGCCAGGTTGGCAACCACGCCCTTGAGCCAGGCTTCAGCCTGCTGGTCGCCCAGGTGCTCGGTCACTGCGCCGAAGAGCGAGAGGTTGTAGGGGTGCGAGCCCGAACGGATGCAGATCTTGCCCTTGTTCTTGGGGTCGGCCAGTTCCTCGTACGTGTCCACATCTTCGCGCTTGACCTTGATCTTGTCGTAGACGATGACGCGGGCGCGCGTCGAAAAGCCGAACCACGGCGTGCCGTCGGCCGTCGCCTTCGCGCGGTATTGCGCGGGGATTGCGTCTTCCAGCGCCTTCGACTTCACCGGCTGGAACAGGCCGTCCACTTCACCCTTGTAAAGGCGTGCTGCGTCCACCAGCAGGATGACGTCGGCGGGGGAGGCGGTGCCCTCGGCCTTCAGGCGCGCGAGAATACCGGCGTCGTCGGCATCGACGCGGTTGATCTTGATGCCGGTCGCCTTGGTGAAGTTCGCATAGAGCGCTTCATCGGTGGAGTAGTGGCGGGCGGAGTAGAGGTTGAGCACCTGTTCCTGGGCCGATGCGCCGGTGGCGGCGAACAACAGGACGCACGCGGCGCCAATGAAATTCCGGTTCATGAAACTCTCTTTGGATACGTTGGATCGAATGGCTGGATGATAAGCCAAACAAGAATGATTCGCAATTGTATTGATTTGACCTTCGTCAAGGGTTGGGCCTGCGGCCTGCTCGCCGCGGTGCTTTTGGCGGGGTGCGGCACCGCCGTCCACCGCGATGACCCGGTGGCTCCTCCGACGCCTGTCGCCAAGCGGCCGCCCAAGGTCGGGCTCGCGCTGGGCGGCGGCGCCGCGCGCGGCTTTGCCCACGTCGGAGTGATCCAGGTGCTGGAAGAGGCGGGCCTGAAGCCGGACCTCGTGGTCGGCACGTCCGCTGGAAGCCTGGTGGCTGCGCTCTATGCCAGCGGCCAGAGCGGGGCGCAGTTGCAGCAGGTGGCCGAGACGATGGAGGAGGCCGCCTTTACCGACTGGACGCTGCCGATCTTCAGCCGCGGCATGTTGCGCGGCGAAGCGCTCGCCCGTTACGTGAAGGCGCAGGTGGGCAACAGGATGATCGAGCAGATGCCGTTACCGCTGGGCATCGTCGCGACCGATCTCAACACCGGCCTGGGCGTGCTGTTCCAGCGCGGAGACACCGGCACCGCGGTGCGTGCGTCGAGCGCGGTGCCGGCGCTTTTCCTGCCGGTGAAGATCGGCGCCCAGGAGTATGTGGATGGGGGGCTGGTCTCACCGGTGCCGGTGCGCTATGCAAAGCAGATGGGAGCCGAACTCGTGATCGCCGTCGACATCTCCAGCGCGCCCGAAGGCAACCCGGCCGGCGACACCTTGCAGATCCTGCTGCAGACCTTCGCCATCATGGGCAAGAGCATCAACAGCTACGAGCTGCGCGAAGCCGATCTGGTCGTAAGGCCGTCGCTCACCGGCGTCGGCAGCGCGGACTTCACCGCGCGCCGCCGCGCCATCGAGGCCGGGCGTGCGGCGATGCTGCGGGCGTTGCCGCAACTGAAGGCGGCGATGGAAGCCAGGTCCCGCTAGGACATAAAAAAAGCCCCAGTCCGAAAACTGGGGCTTGAAGGGATCCCTGAACCTGTGAAGGTGTCGAAAGGACCCGAGGAGACAACCTGAAGAACGCTCCCGTTCAATGAAACATTCAATGAACAGGAGTATCGAATAGATGCTCCGGGATTTGTAGAGTTCCCGCTCCACGAGGAAGCGGGAACCTTCCGTTTCTTAGCGCTTGCGCGAGGTCGTGGTCTTCGCGGCGTTGACAGCTTGGCTGGCAACAGCGTTGAAGTTGGCTTCGGCCACGTCGGAGGCTTGCTTGACGGCCTTCTGCACGGATTCCAGGGCGTTGTTGCCGGCGGCAATGGCGCTCTTGAACACGGCGACGGCGGTCTCGCTGCCGGCCGGGGCGTTCTTGGCGGCGTTGTCCACGACGGACATGAACTTCTTCTGGGCTTCAGCGGCTTGCACTTCGAATGCCTTGCCGAATTCGGCGCCGGTGCCCGAAGCGATGTCGTACAGGTGACGGCTGTAGGCGGCGGTCTTCTCGGCCAGGGGCTGGAACAGGGAAGCTTGCAGGGCCAGCAGCTCTTGCGCGTCCTTGACGCCCAGGATGGCTTGCGTGGTGCCGGCGGCTTCGGCCAGGGC
>DATHWV010000468.1:0-3694 GCA_035460205.1 Ramlibacter sp. | reverse complement strand
GGCGCGCACGGCCGGCGTCGGGAACACCATCGCGCCAACTTCCTTGAGGTTGATGCCGGTGAGCACGGCGTCCTGGATGTAAGGCGCACCGGCGGCGATGATCTTTGCGCGCATCGGGCCGACGCTGACGAATGTGCCGGTGGCCAGCTTGAAGTCTTCGGCGATGCGGCCGTCGAACTTCAGGCCGAGATGGATGTTGTTCTCATCGATCCACTTGACGGCATCGCCCGTGCTGAAGAAGCCTTCCTCGTCGAACGCACCATGGGTATCGTCCAGCGCTCGCCAGTAGCCCGGCGTGATGTTCGGGCCCTTGTAGCGGACCTCGGTCTTGCCCTGCATGTCGACGAGCTTGAGTTCCAGCCCGGGCGTGGGAACGCCCAGGTCGCCGGCGCGCACATGCGGGTTGGTGACGAAGATCGCGAAAGGAGACGACTCGGTCATGCCCAGCCCCGTGCCCATGACGATGCGCTCGCCGACTTCGCGCTCCTGCGTTTCATGCAGGGCGTCCCACACCGGTTGCGCGAGCGCGGCGCCGGCGTAGAAGAACATCCGGACGCGAGACAGCAGGTTCTTGCGCAGCGCGTCGTCGGTCTTCATTGCGTTGGCGATGGCTTCGAAGCCGGTCGGCACGTTGAAGTACACCGTGGGGGCGATCTCGCGCAGGTTGCGCAGCGTTTCGTGCATCAGCGCAGGCGTCGGCTTGCCGTCGTCGATGTACAGCGTGCCGCCATGGAAGACGGTCATGCCGAAGTTGTGGTTGCCGCCGAAGGTGTGGTTCCAGGGCAGCCAGTCCACCAGCACCAGCGGTTGTTCGGCCAGCACCGGCATCGACTGCGTCATCTGCTGCTGGTTTGCGCACCACATGCGGTTGGTGTTGACCACCGCCTTGGGCTGTTTGGTCGAGCCGCTGGTGAAGAGGAACTTGGTGATGGTGTCCGGGCCGGTGGCCTGCATCGCAGCGTCGACTGCGGGCGTGGCGGGCGTGGCCAGGAGCTCGGCGAATGGTGTCGTGTTGCGGCCCGGTACCGCGCCGGTGGCGAGCGCCACCTCGGTGCCGGCCGGCACCGCGGCTGAAATTGCCTTGGCGTACTTGTTGCCGTCGGCGGCGAACACCAGCCCCGGCGTGGTGGTAGCAAGCACATGGCGCAGCTTGGCGTAGTCCGTGCTGACCAGGGAGTAGGGCGGCGACACCGGCACATGCGGAACGCCGGCGACCAGGCAACCCAGCGCGACCAGCGCATGCTCCAGCCCGTTTTCCGACAGCACGGCTACCGGGCGGTCGGCGCTGAGCTTGCGATCGATCAACGCTTGCGCGATGCTGCGTGCGCTCGCCCAGGCCTGCGCGTAGGTGATCTCGCGCCAGTCGCCGAGCGTGCCGTCCTCGCGCGGGATGCGGCGCGCCATGAAGATGCGATCGGGCGCCACTTGCGCCCAGTGCTGCAGGCGGTCGGCCAGCCGTTCGGGGTAGCTCTCGAGAGCTTGCTCGGCACGCAGGTAGCGCACGCCGGCGGAGCCTTCGCGCAACGCCACGCGCGTGACGCCGAACGTGAGGGGGCGGTATTTCGGGGTGGTCTGCATGGGAGTGAGAGTCCTACCCGCGCTTGACCTTGGCGGCCTTGCCGTCCAGGAAGGCGCGCACGCGCAGCTTGGCCTCGGGGGCGCTCTGGGCGATGGCCGCCATCAAGGCTTCGGTGAGGTAACCCTGGTCGGCCGGCTGCTCGGCAATGCGGGGCAGGGCGTGCATCAGCGCGAAATTCGTGAGAGGCGCGTTTTGCGCGACACGCTCGGCGAGCTCCAGCGCCTTCTCGGTCGCCTTGCCGGCGGGCACCAGGTACTGGGCGAAGCCGACGCGTTCGCCTTCCTGCGCGTTGTAGACGCGGCCGGTCAGCATCATGTCGGCCATGCGCGCCGCGCCGATCAGCCGGGGGATGCGCACCGCACCGCCGCCGCCGACGAAGATGCCGCGCGAGCCTTCAGGCAGCGCATAGAAAGTGGTTTCGTCCGCGACGCGGATGTGGCAGGAACTGGCGAGTTCGAGTCCGCCGCCGACGACGGCGCCGTGCAGGGCCGCGATCACCGGCACCGGGCCGTACTGCAGGCATTCCAGCGCGGCATGCCACATGCGCGAGTGGTGCAGGCCCTGGCCGGCATCGCGCTCCTTCAACTCCGACAGGTCCAGGCCCGCGCAGAAGTGATCGCCTTCGCCATCGAGCACGGCGGCACGCACGGTGTCGGGCAGGGTTTCGAACGCCTGGCGCAGGGTCTGCACCAGCGCGTCGGAAAGCGCATTGCGCTTGGCCGGCCGGCTCAGCCGTACCAGTGCGACCGCGCCGCGGATGTCGATGTGGATGTCTTTTTTGGTCATGGGGGATTTGCCAGGCAGGGTGATTATTGTTATAAAGCATAACCAATTCAAGACCGCTTGCCTAGGAGTTTCCCTAGGTTGGGCACGGAACCGGAGACAAGATGGACCACGCCAACCTCATCGCCATCGACGTGCACACGCACGCCGAAGTCAGCTGCTGGAACCCTTTCGACAACTACGGCGAGGAGTACGACCGCGCCGCCGACAAGTACTTCCGCTCCAACCGCAGGCCCACGATTGCCGAGACCATCGCCTACTACCGCGAACGCAAGATCGGCCTGGTGATGTTCACCGTGGACAGCGAATCCAAGCTGGGCCGCCGGCGCATCCCGAATGAGGAGATCGCCCAGGCGGCGCGCGAGAACAGCGACATGATGATGTGCTTCGCATCGATCGATCCGCACAAGGGCAAGATGGGCGCGCGTGAAGCCGAGCGCCTGATCAAGGAGCACGGCGTCAAGGGCTTCAAGTTCCACCCGACGGTGCAGGGCTACCACCCGTACGACAAGATGGCGTGGCCGATCTACGAGGTGATCAACGCCCACAAGATGCCGGCGATCTTCCATACCGGCCATAGCGGCATCGGCTCGGGCATGCGCTGCGGCGGCGGGCTGCGGCTGGAATACAGCAACCCCATGCACCTGGACGACGTGGCGATCGACTTCCCCGACATGCAGGTCGTCATGGCGCACCCGAGCTTCCCCTGGCAGGACGAGGCCTTGTCCGTGGCGACGCACAAGCCCAATGTTTGGATCGACCTGTCGGGCTGGAGCCCCAAGTACTTCCCGAAGCAGCTGGTGCAGTACGCCAATACCTTGCTGAAGGATCGGATCCTCTTCGGCAGCGACTACCCGCTCATCACGCCCGAGCGCTGGATGAAGGACTTCGAGGAGGCCGGCTTCAAGCCCGAGGTGATGCCCGCCATCCTCAAGGGCAACGCGGTGCGGCTGCTCGGCCTCGATGCGGCTTGAGAGCGCTCAGAACTTCTTGATCACCCGCTCGGCGGTGATCCGGATTGCGGCTGCCCGCTGCCCGTGGTTGTTGGCGGTGCCTCGCCTTCGAGCTCGGCGAGTCGCAGCAGGTCGTCTGCGAGATGCTCCAGCCGTTCGGCCGCCTCGGAGAGCTGGCGCAGCAGGCCCACGCCTTCTGCGTCGAGCGCACGGCCGTGCGACTGCTCGAGCATGCGCGCGATCCTGCCGATGGAATGCAGCGGTGACTTGAGTTCGTCCGATGCGACGTGGGCGAACTGCCGCAGCTCCGCATTGCTGCGCTCCAGCGCCGCGCGCGACTTCACCCGCTCGGTGATGTCGCGCAAGACCACGGTGTAGA
>DATHWV010000467.1:0-2216 GCA_035460205.1 Ramlibacter sp. | reverse complement strand
CGAGGTGTTCGACGAGATGCGCCACACCATGCCCAGCATCGGCGGCATCACCTGGGATCGCCTGGACCGCGAACATGCCGTCACCTACCCTTGCGTGAAGGAAGGCGACCCGGGCGACCCGGTGGTGTTCGTGGACGATTTCCCGCGCGAGAGCGGCCGTGCACGCTTCGTGCCGGCTGACATCATTCCCGCCGCCGAACGCCCGGACGTCGAGTACCCGATGGTCCTGATCACCGGCCGCCAGCTGGAACACTGGCACACCGGCAGCATGACGCGCCGTGCCACGGTGCTGGATGCGATCGAGCCCGATCCGGTGGCGCTGGTGCACCCGCTCGACCTTTCGGAATTGGGCGGCAAGCCCGGCGACCTGATCACCATCCAGTCGCGCCGCGGCGAAGTGGCGCTGTACGCAAGAGCCGACGAGAGCTCGCCGCGCGGCGCGGTGTTCGTCCCCTTCTGCTACTACGAAGCGGCGATCAACCGACTGACGAACGCGGCGCTCGACCCGTTCGCCAAGATCCCGGAGTTCAAGTACTGCGCGATCAAGGTGACTTTGGGCGGCATTGCGCCGGTGCAGGCGAGCTACGGCGGCGGGCAAGCCCTCGAGAACTCGAAGGCGCTCGCCGGCAAGTGATGCGCTAGCCGTGCGCCTGCCGTGAATCGGCGGGCGCCTCGGCCCGCTCGTCCTTGCCGTAGTCGCGGATCACCTCCGCGATGCGGAGGCGATATTCCTTGAACATGGTCTTGCGGCCCGCCGCCTGCGCGGCGCGGTGCGCTTCCAGGTTGCGCCACGCCGTGAGGCAGGACTCGTCGCGCCAGAACTGCAGCGACAGCAGTTTGTCCGGGTCGGTGAGGCTCTGGAAGCGCTCGATGGAAATGAAACCATCCATCTTGAGCAACTCGTTCTTGAGTTCCGCCGCCCAGTCGAGGTAGCCCGCGCGGTGGTCGGGGTGCGGCCAGACTTCGAAGATCACTGAGACCATGGCTTGTCGTCCTTTCAATGGGCAAAGAGCGGGCAGCGGATGTTGCCCAGTGGCCGGAAGCCTTGCGGCTGGCCGAAGTACTTGTTGAATCGGTCGGTTTCCCGCAGGAACCGGATGGCGGATGCAGCGATCTCGATGGCGATCGCAGCGCCCGGGCAGCCATGCGGGCCCGAGCCGAAACCCATGCTGCGCGGCTGCGCGCGCGCGGGATCGAATCGGTCGGGATCCGGGTTCAGGGCTTCGTCGCGATTGGCGCTGGCCAGCACCACCAGGATGCCCTGCCCTTGCGCAACCCGATGCCCCGCGAGTTCGATGGCTTGCTCGGCAAAGCGCCGGGTGTTCTGCGTGGGCGCGGCATGGCGCTCGACTTCCGCGACGAAGCGGCGCATGGCGTCGGGTGAAGCATCCGCCGCGGCGGCCAATTCGGCATCGCCGTCCAGCGCCAGCACGGTGTGCGCCATCAGCGCCCAGGTCGCATCCAGCGACTGTTGCATGAACGCGATGCGGTTGGCCGCCGCCACGGGGTCCAGCCCGAGCGATGCGCCTTGCGCCATCAAGGCCCGGGCCGCCGCGTCCGCGAGCTCGATGTCCTGCGGCGTTGCGCCCGGTGCGATGCCGCGGACGAACTGCGCCACTTGCTCGCAGGTGAGTTCCAACGAGTCGGCCTGCACGCCGACCAACCTGGCCATCGCCTGCACCGGCAGTGCCGCCAGGAATCCGTTCGCGCCATGGCGCGGCCGCAGCTCGCGTGCGGCTTCGCGGCTCGCTTCGGCGACATCGCGCAGCGTCCAGCGGCGTGCGGCCTTTTCCATCACGGGCTTGTGCGCGGCATGGAACGCACCGTCCGTCATGCGCACCAGTTGGGCGAAGACTTCACCCACGGCGGTTCCGAGCAAGGGCTTGGGCACCAACTCTGCGGGAGGCCGCACCCGCAGTCCCGGATGCGCCAGCGCTTGGGCCACCACGGCGTGACTCGTCGCGACCCACAGGCCCAACGCCCCATCGAAGAAGAAGGGCCGCTCGCTGCGCAGCGCCCGGTAATAGGGGAACGGGTCGGCGTGTGTGACAGCGGCAATCGCGTGGGCGGGGTGCATGCCGGCAAGTGTCCGTTCGTGGCCGTGATTTGTCGAGCATCAACAGTTTGGCTATCATCGAACCATGGATGCAGAACCCGACCTGGCCCGCATTGCCGCGACAGTGGGCGACCCGCGCCGGATCCAGATGCTGTCGCTG
>DATHWV010000466.1:0-4527 GCA_035460205.1 Ramlibacter sp. | reverse complement strand
CCTTCGTCAGCGGGACCTTGGGGACGGTGCGAACCGAGCGCGGCGCCTTTGGCGCCTCGGGGGCCTTGCCACCGCCATCGCCCTTTCCGGCCTTAGCCCCACCCGTGGCACCGCCGCGGCGCGGACCGGCCGAGGCCGGTTTTGACGTCGATGACGCCTTGGCGCGCGGCTTGCGGGCACGCTGCTCGGCGGCTGCGGCGACATCCTTCTCCGGCTTGGGCTTGACCGGGCCATCGGGGAATTCGAGACCCAGCACCTTGATGCCGGTCTCCGACTGCACCACCACGACCTTGACCGCGCCGCCGTTCTTGAGGCGCCCGAACAGGACCTCGTCGGCCAGCGGCGTCTTGATCGTCTGCTGGATCAGGCGGGCCATCGGCCTTGCGCCCATTGCCTCGTCATAGCCGTTCTCGACCAGCCATTCGCGCGCCTCGTCCGAAAGCTCGATCGTGACGTTGCGATCGGCGAGCTGCGCCTCGAGCTGCAGCACGAACTTCTGCACCACGCGCTTGATCACCTCCGGCGGGAGGTGCGCGAACGTGATGGTCGCGTCCAGACGATTGCGGAACTCAGGCGTGAACAGGCGGTTGATCGCCTCCAAGTCGTCGCCTTCGCGCTTCGAGCGCGTGAACCCGTAGGCCGCGCGCGCCATGTCGGCGGCGCCGGCGTTCGTTGTCATGATCAAGATCACGTTGCGGAAGTCGACGTTGCGGCCAAACGAATCGGTCAAGCGGCCTTCTTCCATGACTTGGAGCAGCATGTTGAAGACGTCGGGGTGTGCCTTCTCGATCTCGTCGAGCAGCAGCACGCAATGCGGCTTCTTGGTGACCGCCTCGGTCAGCAGCCCGCCCTGGTCGAAGCCGACATAGCCCGGCGGCGCGCCGATGAGGCGGCTCACCGTGTGGCGCTCCATGTACTCGGACATGTCGAACCGCACCAGCTCGATGCCGAGGATGAAGGCCAGTTGCTTCGCCGCCTCGGTCTTGCCGACGCCGGTGGGACCGCTAAACAGGAAGGAGCCGATCGGCTTGTCCGGCTTGCCCAGGCCCGAGCGCGCCATCTTGATGGCCGACGCCAGCGCGTCGAGCGCCGGGTCCTGACCGAACACCACGCTCTTCAGGTCGCGGTCCAGGTTCTTCAGCTTGCCGCGGTCGTCGTTGCTGACGCTCTGCGGCGGGATGCGCGCGATCTTCGCGACGATCTCCTCGACCTCGGCGCGGTTGATGGTCTTCTTCTGCTTGCTCTTGGGCAGGATGCGCTGGGCCGCACCGGCCTCGTCGATCACGTCGATCGCCTTGTCGGGCAGGTGACGGTCGTTGATGAACTTGGCCGACAGCTCTGCCGCGGCCTGCAGGGCACCGAGCGCGTACTTCACGCTGTGGTGTTCCTCGAAGCGCGACTTCAGGCCCTTGAGGATCTCGATCGTCTGTTCCACCGACGGCTCGACCACGTCGACCTTCTGGAAGCGCCGCGACAGCGCCGCATCCTTCTCGAAGATGCCGCGGTATTCGGTGAAGGTGGTCGCGCCGATGCACTTGAGCTGGCCCGAGCCGAGCGCGGGCTTCAGCAGGTTGCTGGCATCGAGCGTGCCGCCCGAAGCCGCGCCGGCGCCGATCAGGGTGTGGATTTCGTCGATGAACAGCACGGCATGCGGCTGCTCCTTCAAGGCCTTCAGCACGCCCTTCAGGCGCTGCTCGAAATCGCCGCGGTACTTGGTACCGGCCAGCAGCGCGCCCATGTCCAGCGAGTAGACATTGGACTCGGCCAGGATTTCCGGCACTTCCTTCTGGACGATGCGCCAGGCCAGGCCCTCGGCAATGGCGGTCTTGCCCACGCCGGCCTCACCGACCAGCAACGGATTGTTCTTGCGCCTGCGGCACAGGATCTGGATGACACGCTCAACCTCGTACTCGCGGCCGATCAGCGGGTCGATCTTGCCGTCCTTGGCCGACTGGTTCAGGTTCTGGGTGAACTGCTCCAGCGGGGACGCCTTCTCGTTCTTCTCGCCGCCCTCTTCGCCTTCGCTGGAGGCCTGCTCGCCGCTCTTGGCGGGCTCGGGCGGGTCGCTCTTCTTGATGCCGTGGGCGATGAAATTCACCACGTCCAGCCGCGTCACGCCCTGCTGGTGGAGGTAATAGACGGCGTGCGAATCCTTCTCACCGAAGATCGCGACCAGCACATTGGCGCCGGTGACTTCCTTCTTGCCGTTGCCGGTGGACTGCACATGCATGATGGCGCGCTGGATCACGCGCTGGAAACCCAGCGTCGGCTGGGTGTCGACGTCGTCGGTGCCGGCGACCTGCGGGGTGTTGTCCTTGATGAAGTTGGACAACGACTTGCGAAGGTCGTCGATGTTGGCCGAGCATGCGCGAAGCACCTCCGCCGCACTGGGATTGTCCAGCAGGGCAAGCAGCAGGTGCTCCACCGTGATGAACTCGTGGCGCTGCTGCCGCGCCTCCACAAATGCCATGTGGAGGCTGACTTCCAATTCCTGGGCAATCATGAAATTTCCTTCTGCCTTGCTGTCTTCACTATAAATCCGTTCCCTGCAGATCGGTTCGATCTTGGTTTATTCAACCGGTTCACTCACACATTGCAGGGGATGCCCTGCCTGCCGCGCCGCTTCGGACACCTGGTCCACCTTGGTCGCGGCCACATCCCTCGAATACACCCCGCAGATCCCTTTGCCGTCCAGGTGGATCTTCAACATGATCTGGGTGGCCGTTTCACGGTCCTTGTTGAAAAATTCCTGGATTACCACCACCACGAACTCCATGGGGGTGTAGTCGTCATTGAGCATGACAACCTGGTACATCTGGGGGGGTTTGGTCTTCTGGGTCCGGCGCTCCAGCACCACCGAACCCCCGTCGTCGTCCTTGGTCCGCGTCTTCGGCGCGACCGGGGCCGGGGTGGGGGTTTTACTTGCCATGAAATTCATTCTATCGACCGGGCTTTCGCGCTGTTGCCAGAAGGTGAATTGGTGGCGGAATCGCGACATTCAAGCGACGGTGCCGCCACGGCCTCCAGGCCATTTTTACGCGCCCCACGCGGGATGGGCGGGTTTTGCCGTTCGTCGCGGGGCCGAAAACTTTAGTTCGTTAAATTGTTGACATCCCTACCCGGAATCCCCGACACTCCGGTTTCGTCAAGAGGGAAAACAGAGGCAGAAGAAATGGCGACAGGTACTGTGAAATGGTTCAACGACGCGAAGGGCTTCGGCTTCATCGAGCCCGACGGTGGCGGCTCCGATGTGTTTGCGCATTTTTCCGCCATTGCGATGGAGGGATTCAAGACGCTCAAGCAGGGCTCGCGCGTCACTTTTGAGATCACCGAAGGCCCGAAAGGCCAGCTGGCCCAGAACATCCTGGCCGAAGCCAGCCTGGCCCGACCGGAAGCCGTGCCCGGCCAGCCCGGCGAGCGTCCCCAGCGCCATTCCAAGGTCCGCGCACCCCAGTTCCATGCCTCCGGGCATGGCGACTTGATGACCAAATAAAAGGCAACTGCGAAAGCAAAGGCCGCCCGAGGGCGGCCTTTTTTTGCCGCGCCTACATGCCCAGGCGCGCGAGCAGGAGTCTGGATCGGGGGACGTCGCGCAGGAAAGGCGGCACCGAAAGCGCCAGCAGCAAGGCAGCCAGCGGCACGACGCAGACGAAACCGACGTACTTGAAGCCCAGTGCGCCCGCGACACCACCCAGCACGAACATCCCCACCAGCCCCGCGGACGTCTGCATCCGAACCCAGTCGTGCCGGACCCGCACGGACCGTATCCTGCCACCGCGGGTCAGGAAGAACGTCTTGCCCAGTTCCATGCCCAGGTCCGTGAGATTGCCGGTCATGTGCGTCGTCCGCGTGCTGCCGCCGGAGGTTTTGGAACCGACGGCATTCTGCAAGCCCATGATGAAAGAGAGCAGGAGCACCGTGAGCGGGACGGCAAACGGGGTGTTCCAGGTGAGCGTCACCGCGCCCATGAGGCCGAAGGGAAACATCATCAGGGCCTCGAGCAGCAGGGGCAGCGCATAGACGCTGTGAAGGCGGTTCTGTCGACCCCAGTTCACCAGGATGGCGCACACCGCCGCCCCGGCCATGAAAGCGAGGATGGCCCCCAGCGCGTTCAGCACGAGCTTCGCATTGCCCAGCACCAATCCGTCGCCCAGCTGCGAAGCAAAGCCTGTCATGTGCGACGTGTACATGTGCAGCACCAGGAATCCGCCCGCGTTGACCGCACCAGCGTTGAATGCGAGCAGCAGCCCCAGCACCCTGTTTGTGGAAGGGGCTCGATGGCGGTTGGTGAGGTGGCGAAGTCTGCGCATGTGGCGCCAACAGTATGACCTGCTGGAAGGAGCGAGCACTCCACCCCGCGCGTCAGGCTCAAATGACCACGAAATCCTCCGCCGTCACCGGCCCGGCCAGGCCCGTGAGCACGATGGTCGCGAACTGCACCGCCTTCAGGACACCCGAGCCGTCCGCGTCGTAGAACAGCGCGCCAGAACTTGTGTTGAAGATGATCCGTGCATCCAGCGTTGCAGC
>DATHWV010000465.1:0-4805 GCA_035460205.1 Ramlibacter sp. | reverse complement strand
GTGGCCCCGAACATCGCGATCACGTGCTGCACGCCCATCGCCGCGGTTTGCGGCCAGGGCAGGCGCTCGTCCGGTGCGATCACACCGCCTTGCTGCAGCACCTCGGAGGACTTCTCGGTCCAGTCGAACATTCCCATCTCTCGCTCCTTCTTGTGAAAGTGCAGCGATGCTATGGGCATTGCCGGGACCGCGCAAGCGCGCGGGCCCGCGGTTTGAAAGATCAGGCCGTGAAGATCGCCACCTTGCCGAGCACTTCCGCGTCCTTGAGCATCTTGCGATGACCCAGGCCCTGCGTGGCCACCAGCTCGGCGCCGCGGATCGCATGGGCATACGCCATGCCGTCCGCGAAGCTGTTGATGCTGTCGTCGCGGTCGTGCACCACCAGGGTCGGCACGCGGATGCGCAGGCCCACCGCAGCCGGTTCGAACTGCGGCATCAGGATGCCTTCACGGGCCTCGATGCGTTTTTGCATCGCAGCACGTGTGGTCTCCGACAGGCCGAACACATGTGCGAACAGGCGCGTGTACTCGCGCGGCGAAGCCGGCGGCGCCAGCAACACGAGGCGCTCGATGCCAAGGCCGCGGCTGGCCGCATAGGCGGCCGCGTTCGCCGCAAGCGAATGCGCGACCACTGTGCGCAAGCTATGGCCTTGCTGTTCCAGCCGTGCGGCCACGTATTCGATGGCGCGTGCGAACTGCGGCAGGTTGCTGACCGAGCCATCACTGGACCCGTGCGCCGGCATCTCGACCAGCACCGGCCGCAGGCCCTGCTGCGCGAGCGCATGCGCCAGCGGCAGCATCTGGCGAGCGTGACCGCCCCAGCCGTGCAACAGCAGCGCGATCGGGCCGTGGGGCGCGACTGACGGGCTGTAGACCGTGACGGACGCGTCTTCGAACGGCCACTGCTCGACCTTCCAGCTCGCGTCCCACGGCTTGCGCCGCGTGAGCCAGCGCGGTGGCAGCGGCGTGCCGAACAGGCGCGAAGCCGCCCGCACGGCCAGCGCCGGCCACAGGCGTTGAGAGGTGCCCAGTGCCAGCCGGAACAGTCGCACGCCGGGGCTGGACTGGTAGAAGGCGGAAGTCGCTTCGAGGGCGGTGCGGGACATGGTGTTTTCCATCGCGTCCTCCATCAATAGAAGATCATGTCTTCGTTACTGCGCGGCAGGCCGCGCAGCGATTCCAGGGCGGCGCGCGTGACGCGCCAGGCGGCGTACAAGCCGGCAAGGACCAGGATGCTCAACATGGTGATTTCCTTTCTTCGCACCATCGTGCGAAATTGGGGCAAGCGGGATGGCGTGGGGACATGTCTCCGGACTGCTACTTCTTGTAGGTGGCCAGCAGGCGCAGCCAGGTGGCTTGCGCCCGCTCGGCGGCGCGGTTGTCGCGCAGGAAGCGCGCGTCATGGATCAGGCCGAGCGCCAGCGAATTGATCTCGCTGACCAGCTGGTCGGCGTCGGTGTCGCCGTGCAGGTGGCCGGCTTCGATGGCTTGCAGGACGGTGCGCCGCAAAGCCGATCGCCAGCGTGTGATCTCGCCGAACAGCATGTCGCGCACCGGCCCCTCGCGATCGTCGAATTCAAAGGCGCCGGCACTGAAGATGCAGCCGCTTTTCGCCTCGACGTCACGCATGCGGACGATCCATCGCTGCACGATGTCGTCCAGCCGCGGCAGGCCCTTGGGCAGTTGCATCGCCGGCACGAACACGTCGGCCAGGAAGCGTCGCCCGAACTCTTCGAGCACCGCCTTTTGCAGTGCCTCGCGCGAGCCGACACGCGAGAACACGCCGCTCTTGGACAGGCCGATGCGGTCGGCCACGGCCTGCAGGCTGATCGCCTCCAGGCCCTGCTCGGATGCCAGGTCCACACCGGCGCCGACAATCGCGGCGCGGGTGAGTTCGCTTTTCTGGGTTTTGGCGTCCATGGGCCGGAATATAGCACGATCGTGCGAAAGTGCAAGCCCGACGATTCAGCGCGGGAAGTTCGCCAGTGCGTCCCGGATTTCCGCCAGCACAGGCCCCCATTCACCGGGCTTTTTCTGCCGGAAGATGCGGGCGCCGGGATACCAGGGCGTGGACTCGGTGGCCGTACCCCAGCGGAAGTCTGCCTTGAACGACAGCACGATCCAGGTGGGCGTGCCCAGCGTCCCAGCCAGGTGCATGACGGACGTATCCACGCTGATCACCAGGTCGAGCGCGCTGATCTGCGCCGCAGTGTGGATGAAGTCGTTCTGGTCGAAACGCCGGATCGGCGGGTCTTCGTGCAGCGCCGCCTCATCGGACGGCACCACATCCTTTTTCAGGCACCAGTAGCGAGGCCCGGGCGGCAGCGCGGCGCGAAAAGCCGATAGCGCCAGGGAGCGCCGGTGGTCATCGGCATAGCCGGGGTTGCCCGACCAGACCAGCCCGACGTTGGGGCCGCTGCCGCCTGCCAATGTCTCTCGCCACTTCGCAACGAGCGCTGGGTCGGCGCTGAAAATCCCCAGGGGCGAAGGAACCGTTTCGTGCACGGTCCCCACCGCCAGCGGCAGGCTGAACATCGGGCAGTGGAAGTCAATGGGCCCGGGATCTTCGTCGGGTGCAATCACTTTCGCAGCGCCCGCGGTGTTTCGAAGCAGCGGAAGCAGCGCCTTCTGCACTTGCAGGATGACCTTGGCGCCCCTGCCGGCCAGCACGCGCGCATAGCGTGCCATCTGGATGCTGTCGCCCAGCCCCTGCTCGGGATGGATGAGCACCGTCTTGCCGGCAACGGGTTCCCGGCCCAGCCACTTCGGCGCGTCGAACTTTCGCGTCACGTTCCCCAGCCGGGGAGCCTTCCAGCGCCACTCGTATTCAGCCCAGCCTTGCGCCAGGTCGCCGCTGGTGAGCAGGCACAGGCTGCGATTCCAGCGCAGCCCGGGGTCCTCCGGACGCAGCGCGAGCGCCTCGGCGTAGGTGGCAAGCGCCTCATCGAAACGATGCTGGTCGCGCAACGCGTTGGCGATGTTCATCAGCAGCGGAACGTCGCTGGGTTGCGCGGCGCGCACGAGGGCCAAGGCCGCCATGGCTTCGTCGAACCGGTCCAGCTCCATCAGCGCGTTGGCGCGATTCAGCTGGATGTCCAGCGAATCGGGCCGCAATGCGAGTGCGCGGTCCAGCATCTGCAGGCTTTCGCCGAAACGCTGCTGGTGATGCAGCGCAACGCCCAGGTTCATCAGCGTCTCGCCGGACTCCGGCTGGAGCGCCAGCGCCTCGCGCCAGGCGGCCTCGGCCTCACCGAAACGGTCCAGCTTTTGCAGGGTCAGGGCTTGCAGGTTGCGCAACACGGCCGAACCGGGCTGCGACTGCACGGCCGTTTCGAAACTCGCCAGTGCGCCAGCCCAGTCGCCCCGCTTGTGCTGCAAGGAGCCCAACATGGCCAGTGCCTGGGGGTCGCGAGGGCGATCCGACAATACCTGCCGGCAAACGACCTCGGCCAGTTGCGGCTGCTTTTGCAGCAGCAGCCGGTTCGCCTCAAGCAGCCGGGCGTCCATGGGCAGCGCTCGTATCGTGTTCCTTCTCTTCCACGATCGCAGCGTCGAGCAGGAGGTTGATGCGCCGCTTGACCTGCGCGCGGTGGTCGTTGCTGCTGTAGATGCGGCGCGCCGTGGCCACGAACTGCGCGCCGAAATCACCGGATTTCTCGCAGGCACGCACCGTGTTCTCGAGGTCCCAGATGGCGCTGTTGACCTCGAGCAACTCGGCCTCGAGCTTCGCGATGCCAGCAGCCGGATCGACTTGGGCCAGCAGGGTCTGCGCAATGCCTGCGAGCAAAGCCCATTCGCGCTCCACGTTCGCGAGCTTTTCGGGGTCGGCGATGCGGACCCGCTTCACTTCGAGGATGGTCTTCTTGTCCAGCAACTCCCCGGGAGACACGGGAATCAGCAGAGGGTCATTCATGATGCAGGATGGTAATCTGGAACGATGAGCGCACCCTTCGCACCCCAGCTGGGCCGGTACCGGGATTGGCTGCGGTCCAGCCGCGGCCTGGAATTCGCCGACTACGACGCCCTGTGGCAGTGGTCGATCTCCGACCTGCCCGGCTTCTGGCAGAGCATCTGGGACTACTTTGACCTGCAGTCACCGACGCCGCACACCAGCGTGCTGTCGGCGCCGAAAATGCCCGGCGCGAAGTGGTTCGAGGGCGCGCAGTTCAACTATGTCCACCAGGTGTTCCGCCATGTGGACAAGGCGCATACAGCAGGCTTTCCGGCGATCGTCAGCCGCAATGAAGCCGGCCTGCATCGTGAGATGGCCTGGCCCGAGCTGCGACGGCAAGTCGCGTCGATGGCCTTGCACCTGCAGTCGCAAGGCGTGCAGCCCGGCGACCGCGTGGCCGCCTACCTGCCCAACATTCCCGAAACCATCGTCGCCTTCCTGGCGGTGATCAGCGTAGGCGGCGTCTGGAGCCTGTGCGCGCCGGACATGGGGACCAACGCGGTGCTGGACCGCTTCCGCCAGATCGAACCCAAGGTGCTGATCGCCTGCGATGGCGTCACCTATGGCGGCCGTGACTTCGATCGCACGGGCACGGTGGCCGAGATGCGCGCGGCCCTGCCCAGCGTCAACCACCTCATCGTATTGCGCAACCTCGGCGTGGACGATGCGACGCTGCAAGTGCTCGCCCCGTGGACCGACATGGCGCAGGCGCTGGCCCGCGATGACGACGCCACCACGAACTTCGAGCCGCTGTGGCTGCCCTTCGACCATCCACTGTGGATCGTCTATTCGAGTGGTACCACCGGCCTGCCCAAGCCCATCGTGCATGGACACGGCGGCACGGTGATCGTTGC
>DATHWV010000464.1:0-10145 GCA_035460205.1 Ramlibacter sp. | reverse complement strand
CAGGCCGCGATGCAGGCTGCGCTCGTCGTCTTGGCCAGTGCGCTCGGCAGCGTGGTGTGGGGCGCCGTGGTCGACCGAATCGGCCTGCGCCGTCCGCGACGCAAGCTCGCTGCGCTCGCCGCGCTGTGCGTCCTCGCGCTGTTGCTGCTCGGGTTCGCCTTTGGTGCGGGCTTTGCCGGCATCGACCTCGCGCCCGGCGCCCAGCGCGCGCTGATTCTTGTCGGCGCCTTTGTTGCCACCTGCACCGTCGGTCCGGTGGTGGAAATCGTTATAGACGTCATCCACCCGGGCGTGCGCGCCACCGGCGCAGCCGTGCTCGCGCTGTTCCAGAACCTGCTGGGCCTGGCCGCAGGTCCCTTCATCGCCGGCGTGCTCTCCGATGCCTGGGGCCTGACCACCGCGCTGGCCGTGACGCCCGCGTTCGGCCTGCTCGCCGCGATGGCCTTCATGGTTGCCGCACGCAGCTACGAAAGCGACAAGGCGCGTGCGCACGAGGCGCCCGCCGGCGCCGCAGTCGCCACGCCGGCGCTCGCCTGAGCCCGCTCCCTACCCAGATTGAGATTGAAAGACACCATGAACGGATTGATGATGCAGCAGCCGCTGCTGGTCTCCTCCCTGATCACCCACGCCGAGCGCCACCATGGCGACCAGGAGATCGTTTCCCGCCGCGTCGAGGGCGACGTCCACCGCACGACCTACGCCGAGCTGGCATCGCGTTCCCGCCGCCTGGCCAACGCCCTGGCGATGCTGGGCATCAGCTTCGGCGAGCGCGTGGCCACCTTGGCCTGGAACGGCCACAGGCACATGGAGCTGTACTACGCGGTGTCCGGCTCGGGCAGCGTGCTGCACACCATGAACCCGCGCCTGCACCCCGACCAGGTGGTGTGGATCGCGGACCACGCGCAAGACCAGGTCCTGTTCTTCGACCTCACCTTCCTGCCGCTGATCGAGGCCATCGCCCCCCGCGTGAAGACCATCAAGGCTTTTGTCGCGATGACCGACCGCGCGCACATGCCGGCCGCCTGCAGCATCCCCAACCTGCTGTGCTACGAAGAGCTGGTGCAGGTTTCGAGCGACCGCTACGAGTGGCCCCTGTTCGACGAGAACACCGCCTCGGCCCTTTGCTACACCTCCGGCACCACCGGTGACCCGAAGGGCGCGCTCTACAGCCACCGCTCCACCGTGCTGCACACGTACGCCGCCGCGCTGCCCGATGCGTTCAACTGCTCGGCACGCGATGCGATCCTGCCGGTGGTGCCCATGTTCCACGTCAACGCCTGGGGCCTGCCCTATGTTGGCTGCATGGTGGGCGCCAAGCTGGTGTTCCCCGGCCCGTGGCTCGACGGCAAGTCGGTGCATGACCTGATCGAAAGCGAAGGCGTGACACTCGCCGCGGGTGTGCCCACCGTGTGGCAAGGCCTGCTCACGCACGTCGAAGCCAACGCACTGGGCTTCAGCACGATGCGCCGCACCGTGATCGGCGGTTCGGCCTGCCCGCCCGCCATGATGCGTGCCTTCCAGGAGCGCTACGACGTGCAGGTCCTGCATGCCTGGGGCATGACGGAGCTGAGCCCCATGGGCACCGTGTGCGCCCTCAAGCCGAAGCACGACCAATCCAGCCCCGAGGAGCGCCTGGCCGTGCAGGCCAAGCAAGGCCGTGGCGTGTTCGGCATCGACATGAAGATCGTCGGTGAAGACGGCCAGGAGCTGGCGCGCGACGGCAAGGCCTCGGGCGAGCTGATGGTGCGCGGCCCCTGGGTGGTCGCGGAGTATTTCAAGGGCGCCGGCGGCAGCCCGCTGGTCGACGGCTGGTTCCCCACCGGCGACGTGGCGACGATCGATGCCGACGGCTACATGCAGATCACCGACCGCAGCAAGGACGTCATCAAGTCCGGCGGGGAGTGGATCGGCTCCATCGACCTCGAGAACATCGCAATGGCGCATCCCTCGGTCGCCATGGCCGCCTGCATCGGCGCGCGCCACCCCAAATGGGACGAGCGTCCGCTGCTGGTGGTCGTGTGCAAGCCGGAAGCCACGCTTTCCCGTGACGAGCTGATTGCCTTCTACGAAGGCAAGGTCGCCAAGTGGTGGACCCCTGACGACGTCGTTTTCGTCGATGCAATCCCGCTCGGCGCCACCGGAAAGATGCTGAAAAACCGGCTGCGCGAGCGGTTTGCCACCCACCAGCTGCCCACGGCTTAAGGGCATTGCCTAGGGGGCTGCCCGCCCCCCTGACAAGAGGGGGTGCCCAGGCACCCCCCAATCCGAGAATTCACTCGCTAATTTCCCAGCATGGGGCCGCGCGGCCCTGACCAAAACCCTAACAGGCGGAGACTCCTAATGACTCGTCAAGCAACCCTTCAGCGCACCCCCCGTGCATTCGCAATCCGTGCCATTGCCGCGGCCTCCGCCGTCGTGGCCATGGGCGCCGTCCACGCCATGGAACTCGATACCGGCAACCCGGACGTGACCGTGCGCTGGGACAATTCGGTCCGCATCAACGCGGCCACCCGCGTCGAATCGCGCGATTCGAAGATCGGCAACTCCGCGCTGTCCGACGAAGGCACCTACAGCTTCGACAAGGGTGACTGGGTCGCCCAGCGCTTCGACCTGCTGAGCGAACTGGACGTGGTCTACAAGAAGCGCTATGGCTTCCGCGTCTCCGGCACCGCCTGGTACGACGGGGCCTACGGCGACACCAGCCGCTCCAACCCGAACGCACCGTTCTCCGCCATCCCGAGCTACATCGGCAACAAATACAGCGCCACCACCAAGCGCCTGTACCACGGCGGCACCGGCGAACTGATGGACGCTTTCGTGTTCGGTGGCTTCGACCTGGGCGAAGTCCCGGTGCAGGCCAAGCTGGGCCGCCACACCGTGTACTGGGGCGAGTCGCTCCTGCTGGGCGGCCACATGCACTCCGTTGCCTACGCGCAGAACCCGCTGGACCTGCAAAAGGGCTTCGCAACGCCCGGCACCGAAGCCAAGGAACTGTTCCGCCCGTTGAACCAGCTGTCGGCCCAGGCACAGGTGAGCGACACCCTGTCGGTCGCCGGCCAGTACATGCTCGAGTGGGAATCGGCCCGCTACCCTGAAGGTGGCACCTACCTCGGCCCGGTGGACTTCGCGTTCAACGGCCCGGACCGCCAGTTCATGTCGGCCGCCCTCGGCTTCGCCGCGCGCGGCAACGCAGTCGAGCCCAAGCAGCACGGCGAATTCGGCCTGTCCGCACGCTGGAGCCCGGAATGGCTGGACGGCACCATGGGCTTCTACTACCGCAACTTCGCGGACAAGATGCCGCAGACGTTCCTGACGGCCGCCGCCCCCGGCGCCAGCCGCTACAACCTGATCTACGCCGACAACATTGACCTGCTGGGCATCAGCCTGGCCAAGAACATCGGTGGCGTCAGCGTCGGTGCCGAAGTCTCCAAGCGGATCAACACGCCGCTGAACAGCCAGACACTGGGCGTGGCCGTCGGCCTGCCGGGTGAAGGCGAAACCAAGGGCCCGCGTGGCGACACCTGGCACGCCCTGGTGAACGTGCTCGGCGCGATCCCGAAGACGGCCGTGTTCGACCAGGCCACCTGGAACGCCGAACTCTCGGCTTCGGGCTGGACCAAGGTTCGCAGCGGCGGTGCGCTGTTCAACGCCGAAGGCTACACGCCTTGCCTGGCCAACGGCACCACGCGCCTGCGCAACTGGGACAAGTGGGACGGCTGCGCCACCAAGACCTACGTGGGCTTCGGCGGCGGCTTCAACCCCACCTGGTACCAGGTGTTCCCGGGCGTGGACCTCTCCGCGCCCCTGACCTACGCGATCGGCCTGTCGGGCAACGCGGCCACCATCTTCGGCGGCAACCAGGGCCTGGGCAACTACAGCATCGGCGTCACGGCCGACGTGCAGCAGAAGTACAAGTTCGACCTGAAGTACATCGACTACATCGGCCGCTACCGCGACAACGGCGTGGCCGTTACCTCGCAGAACGGCTTCACCACCTTCCTGAAGGACCGCGGCTTCGTCAGCCTGACCTTCAAGACCAATTTCTGATTGGGGCAATCCATGCGCAAGCAATTCAAGCTGCTGGCGGCCCTCGCGGTCGCCGCGATCGCCGCACCGGCCCTGTCGGCGGTGACCGCCGACGAAGCCCGTGCCCTGGGCACGACGCTCACCCCGATTGGCGCCGAGAAGGCCGCCAACAAGGAAGGGACGATCCCTGCCTACACCGGCGGCCTCACGACGCCGCCCGCGGGGTTCAAGGCCGGCGACGGCATCCGCCCCAACCCGTTCGCGGCTGAAAAGCCCCGCCTGGTCGTCGACGCGAAGAACATGGCGCAGCACGGCGCGCAGCTGACCGAAGGCACCAAGGCGCTGATCCAGAAGTTTCCGAGCTTCCGCGTGGACGTGTACCCGACGCACCGCAGCGCCGCCTTCCCGAAGTGGGTCGGCGACAACACGGCGAAGATGGCGTTGCAGGCGAAGACGGCCAATGAAGGCCGCTCCATGCAGGGCGCCCATGCCGGCTTCCCGTTCCCGATCCCCAAGACCGGCTACGAAGCCATGTGGAACCACCTGGTCCGGTTCAACGGCCCGGCTTATGAGTCCAAGTACCGCAACCTGACCGTGGATGCGAACGGCCGCACCACGCTGGTCACCGAAGGCACCAGCGTGCAGGAGTACCCGTTCTGGGACAACTCCAAGACGTCCGCCGATACCTTCTGGCGCATCAAGAACACCTACACCGGCCCGGCCCGCCGCGCCGGTGAAGCACTGATGGTGGTGGACCCGATCGACATGGGCAGCAAGGAACGCCGCGCATGGATGTACCTGCCGGGCCAGCGCCGCGTCAAGGTGGCGCCGGACCTGTCGCATGACACGCCGAATCCCGGCACGGCCGGTGCGACGACGTTCGACGACCTGTTCATGTTCACCGGTTCCATGGACCGCTTCGACTTCAAGCTGGTCGGCAAGAAGGAAATCCTCGTGCCGTACAACGCCTACCAGGCGGTGTACCAGGCCAAGCAGGATGACCTGCTCAAGCCCAACCACCTGAACCCGGACCTGGTGCGCTGGGAACTGCACCGCACCTGGGTCGTGGAAGCGACCCTGCGCGAAGGCAAGCGCCATGTGTACGGCAAGCGCACCTTCTACCTGGACGAAGACTCCTGGGCCATCCTGGCCAGTGACGAATACGACCTGCGCGGCCAGCTGTATCGCGTCGGTTTCGCCTACATGGCACCGAGCTACGACCAGCCCGCGCCGTACACCGACATGTTCGGCCACTACGACCTGGTTGCGCGCGTCTACTCGCTGATCGGCTTCATCGCCGAATCCGGTGGCATGCGCGCCGTCAAGGCGCTGCCCGATCGCGAATGGACGGCCGACTCGCTGGCCGGCGCCGGCATCCGCTGAAGACCCCCTGCAAGAGACCTCCACCATGCATCGTCGCGTCCTGCTCGGCTCCTTCGCCGCGGCCATCCTCCCGTTCGCCGTTCGCGGCGCGGCGCCCACGGCGTCCGCTGCCGCGCGCGACGTGCTGGACACGCCCGCGGGCAAGAGCGTGCTCGCGCAGCGCGGCCTGCTCACGGGCCTGGCCCGTGCCGGCAAGCGCGTGGTGGCGGTGGGACAGCGCGGCCATGTGCTGTACAGCGACGATGCGGGCCAGCGCTGGCAACAGGCCGATGTGCCGGTCAGCTCCGACCTGGTGGCGGTGCATTTCCCCGATGCTGAGAACGGCTGGGCTGTCGGCCACGACGGCGTCATCCTGGGCAGCACTGATGGCGGCCGCACCTGGGCGCGCCGCCTCGACGGCCGCGGACTGGGCGAGGTCCTCGTCGCGCACTACACCAAGCTCGCGGATGCGAAGTGGCTGGACGAGGCGAAGAAATTCGCGCAGCAGGGCGCCGAAAACCCGTTTCTCGACGTCTGGTTCCAGGACGCACGTACCGGCTACGTCGTCGGCGCGTTCGGGCTGGTGCTTCACACCGCCGATGGCGGCAAGACATGGGAGCCGATGCTCCACGCAACCGACAACCCGAAGGGCCTGCACATCTACTCGGTGCGGGGCATTGGGGGAGACATCTACCTTGCCGGCGAGCAGGGCTTGTTGCTGAAGCTGGGCCGTGATACGGGCCGCTTCGTCGCGCAGTCGACGCCTTACCAGGGCACGCTGTTCGGTCTGGTCGGCAACGACCAGGCCGTGCTCGCGCATGGTTTGCGCGGCAACATCGTGCGCACCACCGACGGTGGGCGCAACTGGCACAGCGTCCCGACGGGCCTGACCGTGGGCCTGACGGCCAGCACCGTGGACGAGCGCGGCCGCATCGTGATCGTCAGCCAGGCCGGGCATGTGCTCGCCAGCGCCGATGCCGGCGCCACTTTCAAGCCGGTCAAGATCGAGCGGCCCGTGCCTGCGGCCGCGGTGGTCACCATCGGCTCCGGCAGCCTGGTGATCGCCGGCCCCCGCGGCGTCCAATCCCTGCCACTGGCCTGAAGGGCATCCATGAATTCCGTGAACGATCGCCCGTCCGGCGCAGCCGCGTCCCTCAAGAAGTTCGATCCGCAAAGCGGCTCCAGGCTCGAGCGCCTGGTCTTCAACAATCGCAGGGCGGTGCTGGTGATCTGCGCCGTCGTCACCGTGCTGCTGGCCTTCCTGGCCGCTACCCGGCTGACGCTGAGCGCGAGCTTCGAGAAGATGATTCCGCGCAGCCACCCGTACATCCAGAACTACCTGGAGAACCGGCAGGAACTGCGCGGCATGGGCAATGCGCTGCGCATCGTGGTCGAAAGCCAGGGGGCCGACATCTACGACCCGAAGTACCAGGAGACGCTCAAGCAGGTCCATGACGAGATCTTCCTCATGCCCGGCGTGGACCGCGCCTGGGTGAAGTCGCTGTGGGCGCCGGGCGTGCGCTGGACCGAAGTCACCGAAGAGGGCTTCCGGGGTGGGCCGGTGATGCCGGACAACTACAACGGCTCGGCTGCGGCCACGGAGCAGCTGCGCGCGAACATCGCACGCTCCGGCATCGTGGGCAGCCTGGTCGGCAATGACTTCAAGTCCAGCATGCTGGTGGTGCCCCTGCTGGACACCAACCCGACGACCGGCCAGAAGCTGGACAACCGTGCGCTGTCACACGCCATCGAAAAGGTCCGTGCACGTGTCGAAGCCAGTGGCGTCGCGCGCGTGCACGTGATCGGCTTTGCCAAGCTGGTGGGTGACCTGATCGACGGCCTCATGCAGGTCGCGATGTATTTTGGCGTCGCGGCCCTGGTCGCCACGGCGATCATCTGGCTGTACACCCGCTGCGTGCGTTCCACCACGCTGGTCATGGCCTGTTCGATGGTGGCCGTGGTGTGGCTGCTGGGCATGGTCGCAGGGCTGGGCCTGGAACTGGATCCGTATTCGATCCTCGTGCCGTTCCTCGTGTTTGCCATCGGCGTGAGCCACGGCGCGCAGAAGATGAACGGCATCATGCAGGACATCGCGGCCGGCGCCCATCGCCAGGTGGCGGCGCGCTTCACGTTCCGCCGCCTGTTCCTCGCGGGCCTCACCGCACTGGTGGCGGACGTGGTCGGCTTCGCCGTGCTGATGGTGATCGACATCCCGGTCATTCGTGACCTGGCGCTGGCCGCCAGCCTGGGCGTGGGCGTGCTGATCTTCACGAACCTGATCCTGCTACCGGTCCTCCTGAGTTACATCGGCGTGGGCAAGAAAGCCGCCGCACGCGCACTGCGCGCCGAGAGCGCCGAGTACCGCAACCGCGGGCTGAACCGCCTGTTCGGCGTGCTGGCGCGCTTCGTGGAGCGCCGCTGGGCGCTGGCGGCGGTGGCGGCATCCGCGCTGTTGCTGGTGCTGGGTTACCTGGTGAGCCAGCAGCTGAAGGTGGGCGACCTGGATCCAGGCGCACCGGAGCTGCGGGCCGATTCGCGCTACAACCGTGACAACGCCTACATCACCGGGCACTACACGCTCTCGAGCGACACCTTCGCGGTGATCGTCAAGACGCCCAAGGAAGGCTGCCTCAAGTACCAGACGCTGGTGGAGGCCGACCGCCTGGCCTGGACGCTGCAGCAGGTGCCGGGCGTGCAGACCACGGTGTCGCTGGCCCATGCCGTGCGGCAGATCACTGCGGGCAGCAACGAAGGCTCGCCCAAGTGGCTGACCATCGCGCGCAGCCAGGACGTGCTGAACTACGGCGCGCAGCAGGCCAGCGTTAATAACCCCGACCTGTTCAACACCGAGTGCTCGGTAATGCCGGTCATCGCCTACCTGTCCGACCACCGTGCCGAGACGCTCGACCGCGTGGTGCAGGCTTCCAGCGACTTCGCGCAGGCCAGCAGCACGCCGGACCGCCAGTTCCTGCTGGCAGCAGGCAGCGCCGGCATCGAGGCCGCCACCAACATCGTGGTGCGCAAGGCCTGGGTGCAGATGCTGTTGATGGTCTACGCGGCCGTGATCGTGCTGTGTTTCATCACTTTCCGCAGCTGGCGTGCGGTGGTGGTCGCGGTCGTCCCGCTCGTCATCACTTCCGTGCTGTGCGAGGCCTTGATGGTCTGGCTGGGCATCGGCGTGAAAGTGGCCACGCTGCCGGTCGTCGCGCTCGGCGTGGGCATCGGCGTGGACTACGCGCTGTACCTGCTGTCCGTGCAGCTCGCGCAACAGCGCGCCGGCGTGCCGCTGGCCGAGGCCTATCGCCGCGCCCTGCAATTCACCGGCAAGGTGGTGGTGCTGGTGGGCGTCACGCTCGCCGCCGGTGTAGCAACCTGGGCGCTGTCCCCCATCAAGTTCCAGGCCGACATGGGCATCCTGCTGGCTTTCATGTTCCTGTGGAACATGGTTGGCGCGGTGGTCCTGATCCCGGCCCTGTCGCACTTCCTGCTGCAGCCGCGCCGTGCCCCGGTGGACGCAGCCGAAACCCAAATGCTGGACCGCAACGTCCGCAACGCCTAAAGTCCCGAAGAGACCCAGAAGACCCGAGGAAACAAGAACATGACAGTCCCATCGCGCCGCCGTCTCGGCCTCGCTGCCGCCGCCCTGGTGCTCGCCGCTGCGCCTGCATTCGCGCAAACCCCGTCCGACAAGCCGCTGCGCGTGATCGTGGCCGGTCCCGCCGGCGGTACCGGCGACATCGTGGCGCGCCTGCTGGCCGAGGGCCTGGGCAAGGAGCTGAACCAGCCCATCGTGGTTGACGACAAGCCGGGCGCCGGCGGCGTGATCGCCATGAACGACCTGTTGCAGTCGCCGCGGGAAGGCAGCACGGTGCTGGTGTCGATCAACGCAGTGGTGAGCGAAGTACCGCACATCATCAAGCTGAAGTTCGACCCGTCGCGCGAGCTGCGCCCGTTGGCCGAACTGGCCAGCACCGGCATCGTGATGGTGGGCCATCCCGGGCTGCCCGCGAAGAACTTCGCCGAACTCATCGCCTACGTGAAGGCGCGGCCCGGCAAGGTGAGCTATGCCTCCTACAGTGCCGGCACCCAGTCGCATGTGCTGGGCCTGCAGTTGAACAAGGCCGCCGGCATCGACATGGCCCACATCGGCTACAAGGGCTCGCCGCCCGCACTGGCCGACGTCATGGGCGGCCACGTACCGCTGATGTTCGACGGCATGCCGACCTCGATTCCGCTGATCAAGTCCGGCAAGCTCAAGCCCTATGCCGTCAGCCTGCCGGCACGCTCCGCAGCCTTGCCGGATGTGCCCACTTTCGCCGAACTGGGCTATCCGCAGCTCGAAGCGCGCGGCTGGATCGGCCTGTGGGCCACGCCTGACATGCCGGCCGCTACGCAGGCCCGCCTGCGCGATGCCGCACTGCGCATCATGGCCAACCCCTCCAACCGTGCCCGCCTGGGCGAGGCAGGGCTCGAGGCCGGCCATCCACGCACGCAGGACGAACTGGCCAAGTCGCTTCAAGCTGACTTTGAGCGCATCGGCGCGATCCTGAAGTCGATCAACTTCAAGCCCGAGTGAGTTCCCTGACACCGTCCATGGCGGCTCCCGCCTGGGGCCGCTGGCGCGAAGCTGCGCGCATCAATTTCCCCGGCGTGCTGGTGCCTGTGGTGGTGGCGCTGGCTGCGGCGTCGCTGGCTGCGCACTACAAGGCGTCGGCCATGCTGTTCGCGTTGCTGCTGGGCATGGCGCTGAATTTCCT
>DATHWV010000463.1:0-9491 GCA_035460205.1 Ramlibacter sp. | reverse complement strand
AGAGGCCGGGGCCCGAATGGCTCACCGGCGGCGCCTACGGGGCCGAGGCTTCGGTGGTGACGGTTGCGATCAGCCTGGTCGCATCCGCCGCCATGCTGGTGTACGCGCACCGCCGCGGGAGCATCGTCGTGCGCGGCCGGGGAACCCGGCCAGGAATGGAAATCTCCTCGAAGGGGGCCCCATGCTGATCGACTTCTTCTACACGCTGCGCGGCGCCAAGCTGCCGGTTTCCGTCAAGGAATACCTGACCCTGGTCGAGGCGCTGAAAGAAGGCGTGGTCGGCCCGCAAAGCGACGACAGCTGGAGCATCGACGACTTCTACTACCTGTCGCGCACGGCCCTGGTCAAGGACGAGAAGCACTACGACAAGTTCGACCGCGCTTTCGCCGCGTACTTCAAGGGCGTGGAAATGGTGGCGGATTTCACCAAGGACGTGCCCCTGGAGTGGCTGCGCAAGAACCTGGAGCTGGAACTCAGCCCCGAGGACAAGGCCAAGATCGAGAAGATGGGCTGGGACGAGCTGATGGAGACGCTCAAGAAGCGTTTCGAGGAGCAGAAGGAACGCCACGAGGGCGGCAGCAAGATGATAGGCACCGGCGGCACCTCGCCGTTCGGCGCCTACGGCTTCAATCCCCAGGGCATCCGCATCGGCCAGGACAAGGGCCGCAACAAGAGCGCCGTGAAAGTGTGGGACCAGCGGGCCTACAAGGACTACGACGACTCGCAGGAGCTGGGTACCCGCAATATCAAGATAGCGCTGCGGCGCCTGCGCAAGTTCGCGCGCGAGGGCGCCGAGGACGAACTCGACCTGGACGACACGATCAAGTCCACGGCGGCGAATGCGGGCTGGCTGGACATCAAGATGGTGCCCGAGCGCCACAACAACGTGAAGATCCTGCTGTTGATGGATGTCGGCGGGACGATGGACGAACATATCCACCGGGTGGAAGAGATGTTCTCCGCCGCCAAGGCCGAATTCAAGCACCTGGAGTTCTACTACTTCCACAACTGCGTGTACGACTTCATGTGGAAGAACAACCGGCGCCGCTTCTCGGAGAAGTTCGCGACCTGGGACATCATCCGCAAGTACAACAAGGACTACAAGCTGATCTTCGTCGGCGACGCGACGATGAGCCCCTACGAAATCCTGCAACCCGGCGGCAGCGTGGAATACAACAACGAGGAAGCCGGTGCCGAGTGGATCCAGCGCCTGACCAACGCCTTCCCCAAGTTCGCCTGGATCAACCCCGAGCCGCAGGGCGTCTGGGAGTACCGCCAGAGCATCAGCGTCATCCAGCAGCTGATGAACCAGCGCATGTACCCGCTGACGATCAAGGGCCTGGAAGACGCGATGCGCCTGCTGTCGAAGTAGCCGGCCGGGGTGCTCCCCTACAATTTGGCTCTCGCCGCTCCTCGTAGTTCAATGGATAGAACGGGCGCCTCCTAAGCGCCAGATACAGGTTCGATTCCTGTCGAGGGGACCAGCGCGGGAGTGCGCGCAACGAGGAGCAAGACGGGATGCCTTCTTCCACCGGCCGGGGTTTGGGCCCGGGCTCCGATACTTCGGCGCGGCCTGCGCCTGCCAGTTTCAACCAGGTCCGCTTCTGGACCCTGGAGCAGCTGGCGTCGCCCGTCAATGCGTGGCGCTTCTGGAAGATCGACGGTCCGCTGGACGTCAGTGCGCTGGAAGCCGCATGCCGTTCGCTCGTCCAGCGCCATGAATTGCTTCGCACCCGTTTTTTCCTGGACGGCGATCAGCTGATGCAGGCTGCCTCGGGCAGCGCCGCAGGATTTCACTTCGAGCTGCATGACCTGGGTGACACGCCCAATGCGCAGGAGCAAGTCCAGGCCGAGGCGGAGCTGGCCGTCGCCAGGCCGTTCGACCTGGGGCAGCCGTTTCCCGTCCGCTTCCATGCCTGGCAAACCGGCTCACAGCGCTGCTTCCTGTTGATCCTGGTGCACCACATCGTGTGTGACGGATGGTCGTGGGGGGTATTGCATCGTGACTTCTCCGCACTCTACGCGCGAGAATCGGGGGCCGCATCGCCACCGCTCGCAGCCGTGCCCTCATTCACCGATTTCACCGCACGCGAGAGCTTGTTCCTCGCTTCGCCGCAGGCGCGGGCCCTGCTTGCCGAAACGCTGGAGCAGCTTCGTGACGTGCCCGCGCTTGAGCTGCCCAGGGACCGCACCGGCGGCGAAACGAGCCGCCGGGCCGGGCGCTACAACTTCTCCATCCCTGCGCCAACCAGTGAGCGCTTCAAGGCACTCGCGCGGAACCGGGGTGCCACCGGATTCGCCGCATGGCTGGCTGTGTTCGCGCTGTGCCTGGCCCGCCAGAGCGGGCAGTACGACTTCGCGCTGGGCATCGCCGCGGCGAACCGCGCGGACACCACTCTGGAACCCCTGGTCGGTCCCGTCGCCACGCTGGTGCCGGTGCGCGTGCGCATGGCGCCAGCGCAAACTTTCGACGCGTTGCTGCAGCAGGCTTCGGACATGCGCTTGCAGGTGCTCGCACGCCAGGGCCTGCCGTTTGACTGGCTCACCCGAAATCTGGGACTGCGGCCCCACCACGGAACGGCGCCCCCGGTACAGGCGGTGCTGTCATACCGCAACATGCCGGACGACGGCCTGGCGATGCAGGGCCTTGACGCGCAACCCATGCGGCTGCCTTCAGACACCGACACCACTGACTTCGACCTGGCCCTCGAAATCGCGCCTCGTGGCCAGGCCACTGAAGCTTGCCTTGTCTATCGCGCGGGCGCGTTCGACGCGGCGAGCATCGCCCTGGTGGCCCAACGCCTGCAACGCCTGGTCAGCGAAGTGTGCGACGACCCGGGCCGGCCGCTCGACGCTTACCCTGCGCTGGGTGAGGCGGAAGAGCAGTTGATCCTGCACGACTGGGCCGGCCAGGCTGGGGGCAAGCCCAGCGAGCTGACGATCCACGAGGCATTTGAGCGGCAGGCGCGACTGCGCCCGGATGCGGTCGCGCTGGTCACGGCACAAGGCTCGCTGACCTACGGCGAACTGGATGCCCTGTCCACGCGCGCCTGCGCAAACCTGCGGACCTGCGGCGCAGGCAAAGGCGTGGTCGTCGCAGTGCTGTTCCCTCCCGGACTGCACTTCATTGTCGCCATCCTCGGCATCCTGAAGTCGGGCGCCGTGTACCTTCCTGTCGACCGCGACGATCCCGCCCACCGGGTGGCCACCATGCTTTCACTCGCCGGCTGCAGCCTTGCAACCGGGCCCGCGGATTTTCGTGCGAGGGTGTCGCGCGAGGTTCGCTACGTTGAAGACGAAGGCCTGTTGCGTGAACCGGCGCCGGCAGCATCCGGCCCGGTCGATCGTGCAGCCAGCGGCAGCGTTGCCTATGTGATGTTCACTTCCGGCTCCACCGGCGAGCCCAAGGGCGTCGTCACCCCCCACCGGGGCATCGTGCGCCTGGTGGTCGAAGCGGCGTGGGCGGGCCTGCGTGCCGATGACGTGTTCCTGCTGCAGTCGGCCCCCAGCTTTGACGGGGCCACATTCGAGATCTGGGGCGCACTCCTCAACGGGGGCTGCCTCGTCATACCGGGCACGCGCCTGCTCAGTTGCCATGAGATGCGCGATGTGCTGCGCACCCACCGCGTCACGGTGCTGTTCCTCACCACCAGCGTCTACAACATGTTTGCCGCGGAGGACGTGCTTTGCCTGCAGGGCCTGCGCATGCTCGTCGTGGGCGGCGAAGCGCTGAACTCCTTCCACATCAGGACGGGCCTGGAGCAACTGAAGGATTGCCGCATCGTCAACGGCTACGGACCCACCGAGAACACCACCTTCACCTGCACCTACGAGGTGGCGGCCGTCGAGCCGGGCCGCCCGATCCCCATCGGCAAGCCGATCGACCGCACCACCGTGTACATCCTCGACGCGTCGCACGCCATCGTCCCGGCTGGCGTCCGTGGCGAGCTGTACACGGGTGGCGACGGCCTGGCGCTTGGCTACCTGGGCCCGCGAGCCCTCACCGATGAGCGGTTCATCGAAGTCCCTGCGGCCAGGCTCGGACGCCCGGACGGGAAGGCCGTGCGGCTCTATCGCACCGGGGACCTGGCCCGATGGCGAGCTGATGGGCAGGTGGAATACATGGGGCGCGCCGACCGGCAGGTGAAGTTGCGCGGCTTCCGCATTGAAATGGGCGAGCTGGAGGCCGTGATCCTGCGGTGTCCCGGCGTGCGCCAGGTGGTTGCCTGCCTGAAGGAAGGCAATGCCGGCCCGATGTTGGTCGCGTACGTGGTGGGTAGCACCGATGCCGCTGCGCTGCGCGCCTGGGCGAAGAGCCGCATCCCGGCGTGGATGGTTCCCGATCAGGTGATCGTCATGGATGGGATCCCGCTGCGATCGACGGGCAAGGTCGACTTCGACGCGTTGCCCGATCTCCAGCCGGTTGGCGCCGCGACGGATTCGCCCGAAATGACGCCGCTCGAGCAGCAGGTGGCGGTGACGATGGCCGCAGTGCTGAATTGCGCCCATGTCGGCCCGCGTGACGACTTCTATTCCCTGGGTGGCAACTCCTTGCGCGCACTCCAGTTCCTGGGCCGCCTGGAAAACGACTTTGGCCGCCGCATCGCTGCCGCGGACTTCCTGCAGCAACCCACCGTCGAGCATGCGGCTCACCTGCTGTCCTCATCGGCCGCAGACGAATTTCCAGAGGAGATCGAGCTGTTGCGGCGCGGCGAAAGCGGGACACCGGTGTTCTTCGCGCACTCCATCGCCGGCAGCGGTCTCTACGCGCGGGTGTACCTGCCTTACCTGCCGGCAGCCAGCCCGGTGTATGGCCTGCGAATGCTCATGGCCCGGGGCCCTGCACCGGCTTCGCTGGCAGCGCTGGCCGAAAAACATGTGCGTGCCATTCGCGCCGTCCAGCCAAGCGGCCCGTACCACCTGGCCGGCTACTCGTTCGGCGCGCACCTCGCATTCGAGATGGCCCACCAACTGGCGAAACAGGGCGAACGGATCGACACGCTGGCGATCATCGACAGCACGCCGCGGTTCGAGCAGGAAGAGTTGCACCTCGGCGCCGACCTGCCTGCATCCCCTGAAGCGACGAGCAAGAAACTGCTGGTCGGCTATCGCCATCCCGTGGTGGATGCGCGCTTGCTGCTGTTTCGCTCGGAGTTGCGGCTGGACGAACCGCTTCTGCAGCCGGATGGTGGGTGGGAGGTGCTGGTTCGGCGCGGCGTCGAGACCCTGCGATTCGCCGGCGACCACACGGCTGCCGTGCGCGAACCCGCGGCACGCCTGATCGGGGAACGGATCGCGCTGTCCATGTCCGGAGGACAGGAGCCGGCGTCCGGGCGTCTGGCGCGCAAGCGCGATCCTTCGCAGGTACTGGCCTTTGCAGCGGGACTGGCGCACCGGCAACAAGGCCGGCTGCGTGAAGCCATGCAGCTCCTGGAGCAGGCGGCCGTGGGCGGCGAGCTGGCGATGGGTCCGCTGCTGCGCCTGGTCGAAGTGGCAGCGGAGCTGGGCGAGCTCGAAGCGGCCATCGGCTACGCGCGGCGAGCCGTCGAGTGCAACCCGGCCAGCACACTGGCAAGACACACGCTGGCCGCGCGGCTGGAGGATGCCGGCCGGGCCGTCGAAGCGCTGGCCGAACTGGACGCTGCGGTCGCCACCGATGGCGAGGATGCAGAAGTTCGTTTCCTGCGCAGTCGCCTGCTGGTCCAGCTGGCGCGGCTGCAACTCGCGCGGGAAGATGCGCGCGCCGCCGTGCTGCTGCGGCCAGGGGAAAGCCGGTACCGGGAGCAGCTCCATGCGATCACGTCCCGGGTGGCACAGATCGCGCATGGCGAAGCGGTGCTCAAGGGTCCGCTGCCGCGCATGCACGCCGGCAAGAGCGTGCAGCTTCTTCTGGAACTTCACAATCGCAGCGCGCAGGTCTGGGATGCGAGCGGGCCGGACGCAGTGTTGCTGAGTTATCACTGGAAAGTGCCGGGCGGCACATCGCACACCCATGACGGCGTCCGCTCGCCCATGCCCCGCGCGCTCGCGCCAGGCGAAAAAGTGGCCTGTGCGGTCGCCGTCCTGTGCCCGGCGGAACCCGGGCCTTACTGGCTGGAACTCACCGCCGTGCAGGAAAACGTTGCATGGTTCGAGACATCGAACATGTTCCGCACGCACCAGCTGGAGGTGGTCCTGGTGAAATGACTTTTCACCGCGATGTGTGCGCCGCACCATTGCAGAAAGTTACGTTTTTGACCCGCAAATTCCATCCTCGTCATCGCGTTGTCAAGGCATGCGTCCTAACATGGCTGCGACACGAAAATAAAAACAAAACGGCGGGACAAACGAGCGAGGTACCCATGACATCCGCAGACTACCGACTCGAAAGCAGCCATCCCATCGCGGGCAGGCTGTTGCCGGTTTCGGGTTCCCGGCAATATCTATTCAGCGACCGGTCGCTTGCAGTGGCAATGGCTGCGAAGAGCGTCACCAAGCCGATGGGCGAGGAGATCCGCGTCGTGCATGTGCCAACGGGCGAAGTCATCTTCAGGAAAGCCGCGACGACGCGTCCCGCGGCGCCCGAAGAGCCGTAGCTTCGGTCTTCAGTCGGCGCGCGAACGCAGCGTCCGGCTGAGCAGCATCACGGGCAACAAGCCCACCAGCACCAGCGCCAGCGACGGCAACGCAGCCTCGCCCAGGCGCTCGTCCCGCGCAAGCTGATAGGCGACTACCGCCAGCGTGTCCGTGTTGAACGGCCGCAGCACCAGCGTCGCGGGCAGTTCCTTCATCACGTCCACGAAGACCAGCAAGCCGGCCGCCGCGCACGAGCGCCGCAGCAAGGGCCAGTGGACACGGGCCAGCATGCCAAAGCCGGCGGCGCCCAGCATGCGCGCCGTGTCGTCGAAGCTGCCGGGAATGCGCGAATAGCCGCTTTGAACCGATTGCAAAGCCACCGAGACAAAGCGCACCAGGTAGGCCCACACTATCCCCAGCGCCGTCGCCGTGACCCAGCCGCCCAGTCCCCAGCGCGGCGCGGCCTCCTGCAACCATCCCACCGGCAACAGCAGCCCGACGACGATGACTGCGCCCGGCACCGCATACCCCAGCGCGGCGAGCTGGACCACCGCCCGCGTGATCGCATCCGGCGCACGCCGCAGGCTGAAGGCCATCAACAGCGCGATGGCGACCGCCAGCACCGCGCTCAGGAATCCCAGCCGCACGCTGTTGAATGCCCATTGCACGAAGCGGTCCCATGGCAACACAGACCAGTCGGCGGCGAGTGGCCGCAGCATGAAGAGGACTGGCAACACAAAACCCAGGAGCACGGGGATGCCGCAGATGGCCCAGGCCAGCGCGAGGTTGCCGCCGCGCAATGACATCGGTTGGGCATCGGCCGACCCGGCCCGTGCGCCACGCGGCGCAGCAAAGCGCATGCGCCGCTGTGCGCGCCGCTCCAGCGCAAGGAGGGCCGCAACCACCACCAGCAACAGCGTCGCCAGTTGCGCGGCGGCGATCCGGTTGTCCATCGAGAGCCAGGCCTTGTAGATCCCGGTGGTGAAAGTCTGGATGCCGAAGTAACTGGAGACGCCGAAATCGGCCAGCGTCTCCATCAAAGCGAGCGCCATCCCGGCCGCGACCGCGGGCCGTGCCAGCGGCAGCGCCACCCGGCGCATGCGCCGGCGCAGGGGCGCGCCCAGCAGGCGCGCCGCCTCCATCAGGTGGCTGGCGCGTTCGCCCAAGGCCGTCCGGGCCAGCAGGTAAACGTAGGGATAGAGCGAGAAGATGAAGACGAAGGCCGCCCCACCGAAGCTGCGCACTTCAGGGAACACGCGGCCCTCCAGGCCGAAGCTCGCGCGCAGCCAGGTTTGCAGCGGACCGCTGAACTGGAGGTAGTCGGTATAAGCGTAGGCGACCACGTAGGCCGGCATGGCCAGGGGCAGCAGCAAGGCCCATTCAAAGGTGCGCCGGCCCGGGAAGTCGAACAGCGTCACCGCCGCCGCCGCCGCACCGCCCACGATGGCGACACCCGCGCCCACCACCACGCAAAGCCCCAGGCTGGTCCAGGCGTAGCCAGGAAGCACCGTGCGCGCCATCTCGCCCAGCACCTGGGCGCTTGCGCCGTCCCATTGCAGCCAGGACGCGAGGACGGCCAGCACCGGAAGGACCAGCAGCGACGCCAGCAGCAGTAGAAACAGGTCTTGGAGCCTTGGCGCGCGCATTGCGGGGAGCTTGGGAAAGCCGTTTGATGCAAATGAGAATTGTAAGCATCTAGAATGGCATTCATGTTCGTCGAGGTCTCCCAGCTGCGAGTCCAGTATCCCGGCCGGCCGCAGCCGGCCGTCGACGACGTGTCTTTCGGCCTGCGCGCCGGCGATATCGGCGTGCTGATCGGCCCCTCCGGTTGCGGCAAGACCACCTTGTTGCGGGCGGTGGCCGGCCTGGAGCGGGTCAGCGCCGGCGAAGTGCGCATCTCCAAATCAGTGGTGGGCAGCTCCTCGCTCCACGTGCCGGCCGAGCAGCGCCGCATCGGCATGGTGTTCCAGGACTACGCGCTGTTCCCCCACATCGACGTCGGCCGCAATGTCGGCTTCGGCATCCACCACCTTCCGAAACCCGAGCGGGTGGCCCGCGTCGCCGAAGTGCTGGAACTGGTCGGGCTATCGGGCAGCCAGAGCCGCTTCCCGCATGAACTTTCAGGCGGGCAACAGCAGCGGGTTGCGCTGGCCCGCGCGCTCGCACCGAAGCCGCAACTGCTGTTGCTCGACGAGCCGTTCTCCAACCTGGACGTGGACCTGCGCGAGCGCCTGGCCCATGAAGTGCGCGGCATCCTGAAGGCCGCCAATGCCACCGCCCTGTTCGTGACGCACGACCAGCTGGAAGCGTTCGCGATCGGCGACGTGATCGGCGTGATGCACGAGGGCAAATTGCACCAGTGGGATGACGCCTACACGCTCTATCACCGGCCCACCACGCGCTTCGTGGCCGACTTCATCGGCCACGGCGTGTTTGCACCCGCAACGCTGCGCACCGCGGGCGACCAGGTGGTGGTGAACACGCCCCTGGGCGCGTTGACCGACGTCACGGAATGCCCGCTGCCGAGTGCGTTCCCATCGGGTGAGTGCGACGTGCTGCTGCGCGCGGACGACATCGTGCATGACGACGATGCGCCGGTGAAGGCCGAGATCATGCGCAAGGCGTTCCGCGGCTCGGAGTTCCTCTACACCCTGCGCTTGAAATCAGGCGAGACGGTGCTGGCCCACGTGCCCAGCCACCACGACCACAAGATCGGCGAGTGGATCGGCATCCGCGCCGAAGTGGACCATGTGGTGACCTTCGAGCGCGAGCCCGACGTGCCTGAATCAATCCCGCCGCAGGCCGTCGACGGCTGATCGCAGGTCCGCGGCCCAGGTGCGGCGGTCACGGCCCTGCGCCTTTTGCGGTTCGCCATAGCGCACCACCGCCGTGATCGAAGGCGCGCCCAGCGTGCGCCAGATCGAACCCACCAGCGT
>DATHWV010000462.1:0-4478 GCA_035460205.1 Ramlibacter sp. | reverse complement strand
GCCCGTAGAACGCGCTTGCGTACTTGGCGCTGTAAGCCATGATGCGCGTGTGGATCAGGCCCTTGCCTTCGAGCGCGCCACGGATCGCCCCGATGCGCCCGTCCATCATGTCGCTGGGCGCAACGATGTCGACGCCCGCTTCGGCCTGCGTCAAGGCCTGTTTCACCAGCACCTGCACCGTTTCGTCATTGAGGATGTAGCCGGTCTCGTCCAGCAAGCCGTCCTGGCCGTGGCTGGTGAAAGGGTCCAGCGCGACGTCCGTCATCACCCCGAGCCCCGGAAAGCGCGACTTGAGCTCGCGCACTGCACGCGGCACCAGGCCTTTCGCGTTCCAGGCCTCCCGCCCGTCGGCGGTTTTCAGCGACGGATCGATCACGGGGAACAGGGCCATGACAGGGATGCCGAGCGCCACGCACTGCTCGGCCACAGGCAGCAGGTGGTCCAGGCTCAGGCGCTCGACGCCGGGCATGGAAGCGACAGTTTCACGCTTTTGCTGCCCATCCAGCAGAAATACGGGATAGATCAGGTCGTGGGCGGTCAGGCGATGTTCACGCACCAGGTTGCGGGTGAAATCGTCGCGGCGCAGGCGCCGGGGGCGGCCCTGAGGGTAGGGGGCATGAAGGCTCATGGCGGAAATTGTGCTCTATCCGCAAGGGCGGGGGGACTCGCACCCGATTTGTGCTTGCGCCCCGACTATGGATGACCTGTATGACATAGATCAACGTCAGCTAAATGCTTAGTAACCGGCTTGAAACTGACAGGGCGCTTTGTTAAATTACGGATGGGCGTCTTGACGCTCCCCGCTTTTCCTCCCTGAGCGGGTGCCTTAATGTGTGACAGCAAAAAGGCTTCCCACCCCGGCGTTATGCCGGGGTTTTTTTTCGCCTCGGCCGAAGGCAGGTTTGTTGCCTTGCACCAAGTCCCTACACTTGCGCCCATGCTCTGGGCCAAGTCCTTCCACATCGTCTTCGTGGCCAGCTGGTTCGCCGGCCTGTTCTACCTGCCGCGCATCTTCGTGAACCTGGCGATGGTGCCTGCGCAGTCGGTCGCCGAGCGCGAGCGCCTGCTGCTGATGGCGGGCAAGCTGCTGAGGTTCTCCACCCTGCTGGCGATCCCGGCGCTGGGATTCGGCCTGTGGCTCTGGCTGGGCTACGGGATCGGGCGCGGGGGCGGCCAATACTGGCTGCATGCCAAGCTGGTGGTCGTGCTGCTCACGCTGGCGTACCACGTCGCCTGCGCGGTGCTGCTGCGCAGGTTCCGCGCGGGGCAGGAGATGCACGGCCATGTCTGGTTCCGCTGGTTCAACGAAGTGCCCGTGCTCTTGCTGTTGGCGGCGGTGGTGCTGGTGGTGGTCAAGCCCTTCTGAGGCCGGATGCACAAGACATCCGCCTGGCCACTCTCTCAAGCCTATTCAGGCCTGGTTGTCTACGCCAGCCTCTACCCGTTCAGCGGCTGGCGTGACCAGGGCATCGCGCCGTGGGAGTTCCTGTGGAGTCCGCTGCCCAAGTACTGGACGGGGTTCGACATCGCGGCGAATGTGGCGGGCTATGTTCCCCTGGGTTTCCTGCTCGCGCTCGCATTCCTGCGCCGGGGCGGCCATCGCGCTTCGCCCATCAGCATTCGCTCCGCGATTTCAGTGGCGACGCTGGCGGCGGCGGTGCTCGCGTTGTGCATGGAGGCGTTGCAGACCTACCTGCCTTCGCGCGTGCCTTCCAACGTGGACTTCGCGCTCAATGTCGCGGGCGCCGCTGGCGGCGCGGTGTTGGCCGGGGCGCTGGAGCTCGCCGGCGCGATCGATCGCTGGAGCCGATTTCGCCTGCGCTGGTTCGTGGATGACGCACGGGGTGCCCTGGTGCTGCTTGCCCTGTGGCCGTTCGCGCTGCTCTTCCCGGCGGCGGTGCCGCTGGGCCTGGGGCAGGTGCTCGAGCGCGTCGAGGCGGGCCTGGCCGAATGGCTGGAGGACACGCCCTTCCTTGCATGGTTGCCGGTGCGAGACATTGAACTGCAGCCGCTGGTACCCGGCATCGAGCTGATCTGCGTGGCGCTGGGGCTGGTGGTGCCCTGCCTGCTCGGCTACAGCGTTGTGCGCTCGCCGGGCCGGCGAGCGTTGTTCGCCCTCGCTACCGTCGCTGTGGGTGTGGCGGTGACAGCCCTCTCCGCCGCGCTCAGTTGGGGCCCCTCGCATGCCTGGGCCTGGCTGAGCCTGCCCGTGCGGCTCGGCCTCGGCTTGGGCGCGGTGCTCGCCGCCGTGGTGCTGCCGGTGCCGCGGCGCGGCTGTGCCGCCCTGGTGCTGCTGGCGCTGGTCGTCCACCTGAGCTTGCTGAACCAGGCGCCGGCCAGCACGTATTTCGCGCAAACCTTGCAGACCTGGGAGCAGGGCCGGTTCATCCGCTTCAACGGACTGGCCCAGTGGCTGGGATGGTTGTGGCCTTACGCGGCGCTGGCGTATGTGCTCGTGCGCGTCTCGCGCAGCGACTCGCAAAATAGAATGTCCGGATGACCGAAGCGAACAAGTCGTACTACGAACGACACATTTTTTTCTGCCTGAACGAGCGCGCCAACGGCGAAGCCTCCTGCTCGCAGCACCGTGCCCAGGAAGCATTCGACCGCTGCAAGATGCAGGTGAAGTCGCAGGGCCTGGCCGGTCCGGGCAAGGTGCGCGTCAACAAGGCGGGTTGCCTGGACCGCTGTGCGGGCGGGCCGGTCGCCGTGGTGTATCCCGAAGCGGTCTGGTACACGTACGTGGACGAGCACGACATCGACGAGATCGTCGAATCGCACCTGAAGAACGGCCAGGTGGTCGAGCGCTTGCTCACCCCGCCGAACGTGGGCCGCTGACATTCCATGAACTCCAGGACCCGGCGTTTCCAGATCGCAGGCCCGGCCGGCACGATCGAAGTGCTGCGTGACGAACCGGGACCCGAGGTTGCCGCGCGCGGCACGGCCGTGATCGCGCATCCCCATCCGCTGTTTGGCGGCACCATGGACAACAAGGTGGTGCAGACGCTGGCGCGCGCGTTCGTGCAATCCGGATGGGCCGCACTGCGCTTCAACTTCCGTGGCGTGGGCGCCAGCGAAGGCGTGCATGACGAAGGCCGTGGCGAGACCGGCGACATGCTGGCGCTCGTCGCGCATGAAGCTGCTGCCGGGCCGCTGGCGATCGCGGGCTTTTCGTTCGGTTCATTCGTCGCGACGCGCGCGCTGCAAACGCTGTGGGCCGCGCGCGAGATCGGGAAGATCGTGCTGGTGGGCACGGCTGCATCCCGTTTCGAGGTGGCCACGCTGCCGGTCGAGGCGCACGAACGAACGCTGGTCGTGCATGGCGAGATGGACGACACCGTCCCGCTCGCCTCGGTGCTGGACTGGGCGCGTCCGCAGTCACTTCCCGTTACTGTGGTGCCGGGGGGTGAGCACTTCTTTCACGGACAATTGCCGCTTCTGAAAAACCTGGTGCTGCGGCACCTCCGTTCCTGAACTTCGGGTGTCCATGAAAAATGTCTTGCGGGCGCTTGCCGCGCCCCTGTTTGCCTTCGCGTGCCTGTCGGCCCTTGCCCAGGCGCCGCAACCTCCCGAGATCGCCGCGCGCAGCTACCTGCTGCTGGACGTCACCGCCGGCCAGGTGCTGGCCGCGCGCGATGTCGACGTGCCGGTCGAACCAGCGTCCCTGACCAAGTTGATGACCCAGTACCTCGTCTTCGACGCCCTGCGCGCGAAGAAGATCGACCTGCAGCAGACGCTTCCCGTAAGCGAACGCGCCTGGAAAATGCCGGGCTCGCGCATGTTCATCGACCCGAAGATGAAAGTGCCGGTGGACGACCTGATCAAGGGAATGATCGTGCAATCGGGCAACGACGCCACCATGGCGCTGGCCGAAGGCGTGGGCGGCACGGCCGAGCGTTTTGTCCAGCTCATGAATGAGCAGGCCAAGGCGTTGGGCATGAAGTCGACGACCTACCGCAACCCGGAAGGTTTGACCGAGGCGGGCCACACCACCACGGCGCGCGACCTGGGCGTCCTGTCCACCCGGCTGATGCAGGACTTCCCGCAGTACCTGCATTACTACGGCATCAAGAAGTACCGCTACGAGGGCACGCCCACCGCCAACGACACCAACCGGAACATGTTGCTGTTTCGCGACCCGACCGTCGATGGCCTGAAGACCGGCCACACCGAAGCGGCGGGCTACTGCCTGATCGCTACGGCCAAACGCGACTTCCCGAATGTCGGGTCGCGCCGGCTGCTGGCAATTGTCCTGGGTGCCTCCAGTGAGAACGCGCGCGCCAATGAAGCCCAGAAGCTGCTCAACTGGGGCTACACCGCCTTCGAGGCGATCAAGCTGTTCGACGCCAACCAGCCGGTGGCCACGCCGCAGGTGTGGAAGGGCGCGCAAAAGACCGCCAAGCTCGGCCGTGCCCAGGCCGTGGTGGTCGCTGTGCCGGCCGGTACCGCGTCCAAGGTCAAGACGCAGGTGGCACGGC
>DATHWV010000461.1:0-5970 GCA_035460205.1 Ramlibacter sp. | reverse complement strand
CAGCGCCGCCGCCACCGCGGACGAATTGCCCTGCAGGATGAATTGCGCGCCGTCGTCGATGGCCGAGCGCAGTGCGGAGAGAGCCTCTTCGATCTGTCCCTTGCTGTCATAGCGCACAAGTTGCAGCGGGCGCGCGCCTTGCGGCAGGCGAACGCCACCGCGCTGGTTGACGCGCTCCACGGCCCACACGAGGTTGCGAAAAACTGCTTCGCCGCCGTTGGCATTGCCGCCCGACAGGCCTTCGATCATGGCGAGCTTGACCGGCTCGCGGGTGTCCTGGGACCAGGAAAGGGCAGGCACAAATAGCGATGCCGCCAGCGATTTCAAGACCTTGCGGCGCAGATTTTTCACTCTCACGTATCCCTTGAAAAGTTGGACCTGGCGCACAGATGGTGTCATGCGGCGATCACGGTTGAAAGCCGCGCAGTGTATCGGAGGCGATGGAACAGAAACCGCCGTCCCCAACCCTTTTTAAAGCCAAGGAGTACGCCATGTTTTTTGCACCCGTCGTTCGCACCCGCGCCGTTGCGCCCTCGTTCCGCTCGTTCGATCGCAGTTTCGAGCGCTTCGTCAATGACGCCTTCTTCACCGGCACCACCAACCCCGGCTTCAAGGTCGAGCAGGACGACAAGGCCTGGACCGTGACGCTGGACCTGCCGGGCGTCGCCCGTGAGGACCTGTCGATCAACATCGAAGGGGCCATCGTGCGCATCGAGACCAAGGCAGAAGCGCAGCGCCAGTTCAAGGCCGCCTACGAGCTGCCGCAGGACATCGACACCGAAGCCTCCGGCGCCAAGCTCGAGAACGGCGTGCTGGTCCTGACGCTGGCCAAGAAGGTGCCGGTCAGCAACGCACGCACGATCGAAGTGAAGTAACGCGACGCAGGTAACGCTATACCGCGTTGAGTTCGGCCAGCGGCCACCTGGGTTTCACGTCGAAGGCGTAGACCCCGGTGGCCGCTTGCACATTCGATTGCAGCCGCATCGCCGCGGCCATCGCGATCATTGCGCCGTTGTCGGTGCAGAACTCCAGCTCGGGATAGTGCACCCGCACACCGCGCGCGGCGCACGCCGCGTTGAGCTCGGCGCGCAACAGGCTGTTCGCGCCCACGCCGCCGGCCACCACGATGCGGCGCAGCCCGGAGCGGTCCAGCGCCGCCAGCGACTTCTTCACCAGCACTTCCACGATGGCGGCTTGCGTGGAGGCCGCCAGGTCGGCCTTGCGCGCTTGCAGCTCGTCGCCCAGCTTCTTCGCCTGCGTGAGCACCGCGGTCTTCAGGCCCGCGAATGAAAAGTCCAGGTCACCGCTGTGCAACAGCGGCCTCGGCAGCTTGAACGCGCGCGGATCGCCTTGCGCCGCCAGCCGCGAGAGTGCGGGCCCGCCCGGATAGCCCAGCCCCATCAACTTGGCCGATTTGTCGAAAGCTTCGCCGGCAGCATCGTCGATGGTCTCGCCCAGCAATTCGTAACGGCCGACCCCTTCGACGCGCATCAGCTGCGTGTGGCCACCGGACACCAGCAACGCGATGAAGGGAAATTCCGGCGGGTCCCGGCCCAGGAACGGCGACAGCAGGTGTCCTTCGAGGTGATGCACACCCAGCACCGGCACCTCCAGCGATGCGCCCAGCGCGCAGGCGACCCCTGCGCCGACCAGCAGCGCCCCGGCCAGCCCCGGCCCCCGGGTGTAGGCCACGACATCGATCTCATCCAGCCGCGCTCCCGCCTCCCGCATGACCGCCTCGGTCAGCGGCAGCACCCGCCGGATGTGGTCGCGGCTGGCCAGTTCCGGCACCACGCCGCCATAGGCCTGGTGCATGTCGACCTGGCTGTGCAGCGCCTGCGCGCGCAGCACCGGCAGGCCCGACGGCCCGGCCTCGACCAGCGCGACGCCGGTCTCATCACAGGAAGATTCGATCCCCAATACAAGCATGGAAGCCAGTTTAGACGGCGCGGCATGGTTGTTGCTGGGATACGGGCAATGAAATCCGGATTGAGCTTCCTCCTTGCCGCACGCCAGTGCGAAATCGCCGAACTCGAACAGCTGGCCGAGAGCAGCACCGTCGTCAGCGTGATCGGCCGGCTGACCCACGCCCTGCAGCGCGAGCGCGGCCTGACCAACCTGTTCCTCGCGTCACGCGGCGCCCAGTCGGGCGACTTGCGCCTGCAGCAGATCGTCGAATGCCGCCAGCTCGAACAGGAAGTGCGCACCCGGCTCGACCAGCTGGACACCGATGCCTCCCGCGTGCCGCACGGCGCGCGCCTGTTCAGCCGGATCGCCGTCGCGCTCCACGCCCTGGACAGCCTGGCCGCATTGCGCTCGCGCGTGGCCGACCACACGGTGACGCCCCAGGAAGCCCTGCTGGCGATCTCCCGGCCGATTTCCACCTTGCTCGCAGTGGTGTTCGAGTGGGCCGACAGCGCCACCGATCCCGAGATTTCCCGGGCGCTCATCGCCCAGTTCAACCTCATGCAGGCCAAGGAATTCGCCGGGCAGGAACGCGCCTTCGGCGCTGCGGTGTTTGCGTCCGGCCGCATCGACGGGCCGGCGCAGCAGCAATGGCGCCACCTGATCGACTCGCAGCAGCGCTGCTTCCAGGTGTTTGCCGACTTCACCGATTTCACCGACCCCGAGGTGCTGGCCGCGGAACAGGCAAGCCAGGACGCTCGCACGCTGGCCGAACTGGAACGCCTGCGCCGCATCGGCAACACGTTGACCGGCCAGGACGCGCAGGACGCGCGCCTGAGCCAGGGCTGGTACGACTGCTGCACCCGCCGCATCGACGCCATGAAGGCCCTGGAAGACGTGCTGGCCCGCAACCTGAAGCAGCTGTGCGAGAACACGATTGCCCGCGCTCGCGCCGACTTGCGTGACCAGCAGGACCTGCTGGACGCGCTCTCGAGCCAGGCCGAAGACGCGCGGCCAGGCGAGCCCAGCCGCTACGGCCCGCAACTGGAACGGTCCATCCTGGGCCTGGTGCAGGAACAGGCGGCGCGCATCCAGGCCATGAGCAACGAACTGGACACCGTACGCGCGACGCTCAACGAGCGCAAAGTGGTGGAGCGCGCCAAGGGCCTGTTGATGGCACACCGGCAACTGACCGAGGAAGAGGCGTACAAGGCGCTGCGCCAGATGGCCATGAACCAGAACCGCCGGCTGCTCGAAGTCGCGGAGGCTGTCCTCACCATGGCGGACATCCTGCCGGGCCGGGGCCGCTGAACCGCGCTTGGTTGCGGTGCACCAAAGTTCTCGCGCACCATCTTGGGCGCGGGCGAATCAGGCCCCCACGCGAGCGCTCCAGGCACCCCGCTACAGAGGGGAAACAGCCTCTTTTCTGATGCACTGCAACATGCTGGCACGGTCCCTGCTTTAAACCCTTCGAACCGTGCCAATGGCGGCGCGAATCACGAGATACATGGACAACGGCGTCCGTCCTCCCAGCACCAGTGCGCGGAGTGACGCACGCCGTTTTTGTTTTTGGGTTCTGGTTTTTTCTTTTCTCAATTGGCAACCAAGGAGCTGACGATGCAAGGCACTTCCAACAAGGCTGTGAGCCTCTCACGCCGTACCCTCATCAAGAACGCGGCCGCGCTCGGCGGCGCAGGCATGGTCGGCGGCATGTGGCCGGCCATCGCCAGCGCGCAAGGCACCGCGCTGGAAACCAAGGCAGCCAAGCTGGGCTTCATCGCCCTCACCGATGCAGCCCCCCTCTTCGTCGCCGACGAAAAGGGCTTCTTCAAGAAGCACGGCATGACCGAGGTGGAAGTGCTCAAGCAATCGTCCTGGGGCACCACGCGCGACAACCTGGTGCTCGGCTCCAAGGCCAGCGGCATCGACGGCGCGCACATCCTCACGCCCATGCCTTACCTGATCACCACAGGCGCGGTGACCGCGAACAACGTGCAGGTGCCCATGGTGATCCTGGCCCGCCTGAACCTGGGCGGCCAGTGCATCTCGGTGGCCAATGAGTACAAGGACCTGAAGGTCGGCCTGGACAACAAGGAGTTCAAGGCCGCCCTGCTGGCCAAGCGCGTGAAGACCGGCAAGCCGGTCAACGCCGCCATGACCTTTCCCGGTGGCACCCACGACATGTGGATGCGCTACTGGATGGCCGCCGGTGGCGTGGACCCCAACCGCGACATCAACACCATCGTCGTGCCCCCGCCGCAGATGGTGGCGAACATGAAGGTGGGCAGCATGGACACCTTCTGCGTGTGCGAGCCCTGGAACCGCCAGCTGATCAACCAGAAGATCGGCTACACCGCACTCACCACCAGCGAGATCTGGGGCAACCACCCCGAGAAGTCATTCGCGATGCGCGCCGACTACGTGCAGGCCAACCCGAACGCCACCAAGGCGTTGCTCAAGGCCGTGATGGAAGCGCAGATGTGGTGCGAAGACCCGAAGAACCGCGCCGAAGTCGCCGAGATCTGCTCGCGCCGCCGCTGGATCAACGCACCGCTGGAAGACATCATCGACCGCGTGAAGGGCGACTTCGACTACGGCACCGGCCGCGTCGTTTCCAACAGCCCGCACCAGATGCGCTTCTGGAAAGACAACGCCATCTACCCGTTCCAGAGCCACGACCTGTGGTTCCTCACCGAGAACATCCGCTGGGGCTACCTGCCGCCGAACCTGGACACCAAGGCGCTGATCGCCAAGGTCAACCGCGAGGACATCTGGAAGGCCGCGGCCAAGCAACTGGGCGTGGCAGCCAAGGACGTCCCTGCCTCCACATCGCGCGGCGTCGAGAAATTCTTCGACGGCAAGGTGTTCGACCCGGCCAATCCGAAGAAGTACCTCGACAGCCTGGAAATCAAGAACATCAAGGCGGCCTGATCATGCAAAACACCCAAGCCATCGAGCCGATCCGGCTGGCCGCCCCGGCCGCGCCGGGCCGCGTCCGGACCTGGCTCGCCGGTGTGGCGCGCGGCTTCACGACGCATGTGCTGCCGCCGCTGGTGGTCATCGGCCTGCTCCTGCTGGTCTGGCAGATGCTAGGCTCGCGCCCGGGCGCTGCCCTGCCGGCGCCGAGCAAGGTGGTGCAGGACACCTGGGAGCTGATCGCGCACCCCTTCTACGACCGCGGCGGCAACGACGTGGGCATCGCGTGGCAGCTGCTCGCCAGCCTGAAGCGGGTGGCCTACGGCTACTCGCTGGCGGTGATCGTCGGCGTGAGTCTGGGCGTGCTGGTGGGCCAGTCCACCTGGGCCCTGCGCGGCCTGGACCCGGTGTTCCAGGTGCTTCGCACCGTCCCGCCGCTGGCGTGGCTGCCGATTTCGCTGGCCGGCTTCCGGGACGGCCATCCTTCGGCCATCTTCGTGATCTTCATCACCTCGATCTGGCCGATCATCATCAACACCTCCATCGGCATCCGCAACATCCCGGAGGACTACCGCAACGTCGCGAAGGTGATCCGCCTGAACGGGGTGGAGTACTTCATCAAGATCATGCTGCCGGCGGCCGCGCCCTTCATCTTCTCGGGGCTGCGCATCGGCGTGGGCCTGTCCTGGCTGGCCATCATCGCGGCCGAAATGCTGATCGGCGGCGTGGGCATCGGCTTCTTCATCTGGGACGCGTGGAACTCCTCGCGCATCAGCGACATCATCCTGGCGCTTTTTTACGTCGGCCTGATCGGCTTCGCGCTGGACCGCATCGTCGCCTTCGTCGCCAACAAGGTGACCCGCGGCACGGCCGCCAACTGAGGAGCCATCCATGAGCGACGAGAACTACCTCTGCATTTCCCAGGTCGACATGACCTTCGCCGGCGCCAGCGGCGTCAACCCCGTGCTCAAGGGCATCAGCCTGGACGTGCACCGGGGCGAGTACATCTCGCTCATCGGCCACTCCGGCTGCGGCAAGTCCACGGTGCTGAACATCGTCGCCGGCTTGTTGAAGGCGACTTCCGGGGGCGTCATCCTCGACGGGCGGGAGGTCAACGAACCCGGGCCCGACCGGGCCGTGGTGTTCCAG
>DATHWV010000460.1:0-11552 GCA_035460205.1 Ramlibacter sp. | reverse complement strand
TGTAGTGCTGCTCGGCCAATAGCGTGGTCGGTGCGAGGAAGGCCACCTGCTTGCCCCCGGTGACTGCGATGAAGGCTGCGCGCAATGCGACTTCGGTCTTGCCGAAGCCGACGTCGCCGCACACCAGGCGATCCATGGGACGTGGTGACACCATGTCCTGGATCACTGCATGGATGGCGGCGTTCTGGTCGGGCGTTTCCTCGAAGCCGAAGTCGTTCGCGAAGGTTTCGTAGTCGTGCGCGGAGAAACGGAAGGCATGGCCTTCGCGCGCCGCACGGCGTGCGTAGATGTTGAGCAACTCTGCTGCCGAGTCGCGCACCTGCTCGGCGGCCTTGCGGCGCGCCTTCTCCCACTGGCCGGAGCCCAGCTTGTGCAGCGGCGCTTCGTCGGCCGAGACGCCGGTGTAGCGGCTGATCAAGTGCAACTGGCTGACCGGCACATAGAGCAGCGCCTTGTCCGCGTATTCCAGGTGCAGGAACTCGGTCGAGCCCTGGCCCAGGTCCATGTTCACCAGGCCCCGGTAGCGGCCGATGCCGTGCTGCGTGTGGACCACCGGGTCACCCACGTTGAGTTCCGACAGGTCCTTGATCAGCGCCTCGACGTCGCTGACCTGCTCCTGCTTCTTGCGCCGGCGGGTGGTGGGGCCGGCTGCAAAAAGTTCGGTCTCGGTGACGAAGTCCAGGCCTTCTTCCAGCCAGCTGAAGCCGGTGTTCAGCGGCGCGGTGGCGATGCCGAGCTTCTCGTCGCTGGCCTGGAACTCGGCCAGCGAGTCGAAAGCGGGCGGCGACAGCTGGCTCGCGCGCAGGAAGTCGAGCAGGCTTTCGCGCCGGCCGTCGCTCTCGGCCAGGACCAGCAGCCGGTGCTGGGTGTTGCGCCCGTACTCCTTGAATTTTGCGAGCGGGTCATCGGCGCCCCGCACGACTGCCATGGGCGGCAGGGGCTCGAACTCGACGAAAGCGGATTCCGAAACTTCGCGCAGCGAGAGTTGCGCGTGCTCGTTTGCGCGGCCATAGAACTGCTCGGCGGACAGGAACAGGGCTTCGGGCGGCAGCGCGGGTCGTTCGCGGTCGCCTTGCACCAGCCGGTACCGGTCGCGCGTGTCCTGCCAGAAGCGCTGGAAGGCCGGTTCCAGGTCGCCGTGCAGGACGACGGTGGCGGCTTGACCGATGTAGTCGAACACCGTGGCCGTCTCGTCGAAGAACAGCGGCAGGTAGTACTCGATGCCGGCGGTGGCCACGCCGTTGCCGATGTCCTTGTAGATGCGGCTCTTGGTCGGGTCGCCCTCCAGCAGTTCGCGCCAGCGGCTGCGGAATTTCGCGCGGGCGTCGTCGTCCATCGGGAATTCGCGGCCGGGCAGCAGGCGGACTTCGGGCACAGGGTAGAGGCTGCGCTGGCTGTCAGGGTCGAAGGTCCGGATCGAGTCGATCTCGTCGTCGAACAGGTCCACGCGGTACGGTACCGTCGAGCCCATCGGGAAGAGGTCAATCAGGCCGCCGCGCACGGCGTATTCACCGGGACTGACGACTTGCGTGACATGGCTGTAGCCGGCCAGCGTCAATTGGGCCTTGAGCCGCGACTCCTGCAGCTTCTGCTTGACCTGGAAGTGGAAGGTGTACCCTGCAAGGAAGGCGGGGGGCGCGACGCGGTACAGCGCCGTGGTGGCCGGCACGACGACCACGTCGGCATCGCCTTGCGAGATGCGCCACAAGGTGGCCAGGCGCTCGCTGATCAGGTCCTGGTGCGGAGAAAAGCTGTCGTACGGCAGGGTTTCCCAGTCGGGGAAGAGCGCGCAGCGCAACTCCGGCGCAAAAAATGCAATCTCCTCGATCAGGCGCTGGGCGTCGGTGGCGTCGGCGGTGACGATGGCGGTGAGGCGTGATTCGGCCTTGGCGCGCGCGGCGAAGCGCGCCAAAAGCAAGGCGTCGGCGGAACCCGGGGGGCGCGGCAGCGTAAAACGCTTGCCAATGCTAAGTTTGGGTAAATCCATGAAAAATACAAAACACCCCGCGCCAGAAATGGGTGGGGTGTGAGCCTCGATTCTAGAATGGACCCATGGCAATGAGTGACGTGAAACCCAATTCCCCGAATTCCAGATTTTTCGCCCTGGTGCCCTGTGCAGGCACCGGCACCCGCGCAGGGACTCCCGGGCCCAAGCAATACGAGCGCATCGCCGGCCAGCCCATGGTGTGGCACACGCTGGCGGCCCTCGCGGCCGTCAAGCGCATCGCACGCACGGTGGTGGTCGTGGCGCCCGGCGACGGCTTCTTCGAGCGCAACCCCACCTCGGCCCTGGTGGTGCCTTGCGGCGGCGCCACCCGTGCAGCCAGCGTGGCCAACGGCCTCTATGAACTGGTACGCGTGGGCGCCACCCAGCAGGACTGGGTCATGGTGCACGACGCCGCGCGCTGCCTGATCACGCCCCAGTCGATCGATGGGCTGATCGATGCCTGCGTGCCCGATGAGGTTGGAGGGCTGCTGGCCCAGCGCCTGCCCGACACGCTCAAGCGCGAGGAGAACGGCCGCGTGGCCGAAACGGTGGACCGTGAGGACAAATGGCTGGCGCAGACGCCGCAGATGTTCCGCATCGGCATGCTGATGCATGCGCTGGAAAAAGCCGGTGACCAGGTGACCGACGAGGCCACCGCGATCGAATCGCTGGGCCACAGGCCGCTGCTGGTGCAAGGCGGCACGCAGAACTTCAAGGTGACCTGGCCGGACGATTTCGCGCTGGCCGAAGCCGTGCTCAAGGCCCGCGCGCGATGACAAACCCGTTTCGCATCGGCGAGGGCTGGGACATCCATGCACTGGTGCCCGGCCGCAAGCTGGTGATCGGCGGGGTGGAAGTCCCCTTCGAGCGCGGGCTGCTGGGCCATTCCGATGCCGATGTGCTGCTGCACGCGATCACCGACGCGCTGCTGGGCGCTGCGGGCCTCGGCGACATCGGCCGCCATTTCCCGGACACCGACGAGCGGTTCAAGGGGGCCGACTCGGCCGTGCTGCTGGCCGAAGCTGCGCTGCGCGTGCGCGAAAAGGGCCTGCAAATCGGCAACGTGGACAGCACCGTGATCGCGCAGGCGCCGAAACTCGCGCCGTACATCGATGCCATGCGCGACCGCATTGCCGCGGTGCTCGATCTCACGCCCGCGCAGGTGAACGTGAAGGCCAAGACGGCAGAAAAGCTGGGGCCGGTGGGCCAGGGGCTCGCGATCGAAGCGCGGGCCATCGTGCTGCTCACTTGAGCAGCATTGCCTAGAAGGCCGCTTCGGCCTTGGCTTTGAGCCGGGGTTCGGGCTCTTCGCCCTGCAACGGCGACTTCGGCTTTTGCAGCTTGATATGCGCCGCAAGTCCACCGGATGTGGTGTTGGCCAGCGCGAAGATGCCGCCCATGCGCTGCACCGTCTTGTCGACGATCGCCAGGCCCAGGCCGGCGCCGGTGGCGGCCGTGCGGGCGGCGTCGCCGCGGAAGAAGGGCTTGATCAGGTTGGGCAGGGCCTCGGGCGCCACGCCCATGCCATGGTCGCGCACCTTGAGCAGCACCCATTCGTTGCGCGACTTGGCGGCAATGTCCACGATGGCAATGCCGGTCTCGGGCGTCTTGCCGTAGCGTCGCGCGTTCTCCAGCAGGTTGGAAATCACGCGGGCCAGTTCGACCTCGTCGGCCAGCACCATGAGGCCCTTGGCGATGTCCAGGTTGATGCGCATGTCGCCCTGGTCCTGCACCGCGTAGAGGCAGGCCTCGATGACGTCGTTGAGCAGCACCGGCTTGAGCTCGGCATGGTCGGGCCGCGCGTAGTCGAGGAACTTGTCGATGATGGCGTCGAGCTGGTCGATGTCCGCTGCCATGTGGTCGCGCGCGTCCTGGTCGGCCACGCTCATCTCGGTTTCAAGGCGCAGGCGCGCCAGGGGCGTACGCAGGTCATGCGAAATGCCGGCCAGCATCACGGCGCGATCCTGCTCGATCTTGGCCAGCTGCTGGGCCATCCGGTTGAAGCCGATGTTCACCTCGCGGATTTCGCTGGTCACGGCCTTTTCATCCAGGCGGCTGGCGTCGAAGTCGCCGTCGCGCACGCGGCTGGCAGCGAACGACAGTTGCTTGAGCGGCCGGTTGATCAGCCGCGCAATCAAGGCGGCGCCCGCGAGCGAAAGGCCGGCAGCGGTGATCAGCCAGATCAGCCAGGTCTTGCCGCCGACGTTGCTGAAGCGCGTTCGGTCCAGCAGCATCCAGTACTGGTCGGCCTCGATCTTGAAGCCGATCCACAGGCCGTCCTCGCCATTGACGCTGGCAGCCATGAGCGTGCCGGGGCCGAGGCGGCCGCGCAGCTCGTCCATGATGCGGGTGTCCAGCTCGGCCGCGTTGAACGGCACGTAGCGGTCCTTGGGCTCGCGCGGCAGGATGCGAACGCCTTCCTGGTCGGCCAGGGTTTTGATCAGCGAGACCCGCGCGATCGAGTCCGAGTGGACCAGCGCGGCACGGCTCAGGTTGACCAGCGATGCGATCTGCTGGGCCGTCTGCACCGCGCGCGGCTCGAATTCAAGGGCGCGGAAAGTCTGCAGCCAGGCCACGATACTGCCGATGAGCAGCAGCGACAGCAGGAAGAAGGTGCGCCAGAACAGGGACAGGCCGACGCGCGGCCGCATGTCCAATGGGGCCGGCGCTGTTTCCAGCGGCGCCGGGCCGGTCACGTCGATGCTCGTACTGACGCCGCGAATCACGCGAGAGTCCCCTGGGGAGTGGCTATCCCCCCATTATTGTGGATATGCAATCAGCCCGCGCCGTCCGGCACAAAGACGTAGCCCACGCCCCACACCGTCTGGATATAGCGCGGTGCGGCCGGGTCCACCTCGACCAGCTTGCGCAGGCGGGAGACCTGCACGTCCAGGCTGCGGTCGAAGGGTTCGAACTCGCGGCCGCGGGCCAGCTGGGCCAGCTTTTCACGCGACAGCGGCTGGCGCGGATGCCGCACCAGCGCCTTGAGCATGGCGAATTCGCCCGTGGTCAGCGGCAGTTCCTCGCCGTTCTTGCGCAGGGTGCGGGCACCCAGGTCGAAGGCGAACGGGCCGAAATTGACGACTTCGTTGTCGCTGGACGGCGCGCCGGGCGCTTCCTGGGCGGGGCGGCGGCGCAGCACGGCGTGCACGCGGGCCAGCAGTTCGCGCGGGTTGAAGGGCTTGCCGAGGTAGTCGTCGGCGCCGACTTCCAGGCCGACGATGCGATCCACGTCCTCGCCCTTCGCGGTGAGCATGATGATGGGGGTGCGGTCATTGGCCGCGCGCAGGCGCCGGCAGATCGACAGGCCGTCCTCGCCGGGCATCATCAGGTCGAGCACGATCAGGTCGGCAGTCTCACGCAGCATCAACCGGTTCAGCGCCTTGCCGTCTTCCGCCAGGATGACTTCGAAGCCTTCTTGCGTCAGGTAGCGGCGCAGCAGGTCGCGGATGCGGGCGTCATCGTCGACGACGAGGATCTTGTCGGTACGGGCTGCAGCTTGGGTCATGGTGCTCCAAAGGGATATGTAACACGGCCAATTCTGAGGGTCCTGACACCGGGTGTGAGGCGATTTCGCAGGTGCTTTTCACAGTGTTACAAATGTTGCCCTGCAGTGCAACCGGTGCCAACTCGACAGTTAACCCCGCTTTGGCCCGTGCCGCGTTTAATGGGCACCATGATCAAAAACCCATTTTCATTCGATTCGCATGCAATGTGCCGCGCATTCGCCAGTTGCGCGCTTGCATTTTCGGCAGCCGGCGCCTTCGCACAGGTTGCCTATCCGCCCCCGCAGAACGTGCTGCAACTGTCTGCGAACGGCTCCGTCGAAGTGCAACAGGACCTGCTCTCGCTCAGCATGACCACTACCCGCGAAGGGGCGGACGCGAATGCGGTGCAGGGCCAATTGAAGGCCGCGCTGGAAGCAGCCCTGGTGGAAGCACGCAAGACCGTGCAGCCGGGCCAGCTCGACGTTCGCACCGGCCACTTCGGCCTGTACCCGCGCTACACGCGCGACGGCAAGATCAGCGGCTGGAACGGCTCGGCCGAGCTGGTGCTGGAAGGCCGCGACTTTCCGCGCATCACGCAGGCCGCGGCACGGGTCACGACCCTGACCATGGGCAGCGTGAATTTCGCGCTCAGCCGTGAGCAGCGCGCGAAGGTGGAGGGTGACGCGCAGACCATCGCGATCGAACGCTTCAAGGCCAAGGCCGGCGAACTGGCCAAGGGCTTCGGGTTCACGGGCTACACGCTGCGTGAGATCTCGGTGAACGCCAATGACCAGGGAAGCGTGCGCCCGATGCGCATGGCGGCGGAAGCCAAGGCGTCGTCGGCTGACTCGGCGGTACCCGTCGAAGCCGGCAAGACCACCGTGCTGGTGACGGTGTCGGGCTCGGTGCAGCTGAAGTAGGGCTACTGCGCCGCCCAGCCGCCGTCCATGTTCCACGCCACGCCGCGCACGTTGTTGCCGGCGGGGGAGCAGAAGAACACGGCGAGCTCGCCCAGTTCCTCCGGTGTCGTGAACTGCATCGACGGTTCTTTCTCGCCGAGCAGGTGCTTGATCGCCTCGTCGTTCGACCAGCCGTTGGCGGCAGCTTTTGCGTCCACCTGCTTTTGCACCAGCGGGGTCAGCACCCAGCCGGGGCAGATTGCGTTGCAGGTGATGCCGGTAGTGGCATTTTCCAGTGCGGTGACCTTGGTCAGCCCGACCAGGCCGTGCTTGGCCGCGACGTAGGCGGATTTCTCTGCTGAAGCCACCAGGCCATGCACCGAAGCGAGGTTGATGATGCGGCCCCAGTTGGCCGCCTTCATCGCGGGCAGCGCCAGGCGCGTGGCATGGAAGGCACTGGAGAGGTTGATCGCGATGACGGCGTCCCACTTCTCCGGCGGGAAGTCATGGATCGGCGCAACGTGCTGGATGCCTGCGTTGTTCACCAGGATGTCGACGCGGCCGAACTCGCCGGCGGCGAACTTCATCATCTCCTCGATTTCGGCCGGCTTGCTCATGTCGGCGCCGTGGTAGGCCACCTTCACGCCCAGCGCCTGGACTTCGGCCTTCGGCCCTTCGATGTCGCCGAAACCATTGAGGACGATGTTGGCGCCCTGGCGCGCCAGCGACTTTGCGATGCCCAGCCCGATGCCGCTGGTGGATCCTGTGACGAGGGCGGTCTTGCCTTTGAGCATGTAGGGACTCCGGTTTGATTTAGGATGCAGTGAACACACGAGCAAACCCGGAAAGTATCCGGTTTTTTCCAGACCATGCCAGACCCTAGGTTGAACTACGTATCCTGCCCGGACGCGGCGGGCGGACATCGCATGGCTTACTGGGAGTGGGGCGACGCCGGCGCGGCCCACGTCATCGTGTGCATCCATGGCATTTCGCGCCAGGGGCGCGACTTCGACGTGCTGGCGCAAGCGCTGGTGGAACGCTCCGCCCAGCCACTGCGCGTGGTTTGCCCGGACGTGGTGGGCCGCGGGCGCAGCGATTGGCTCAAGGACCCGCAGGGCTACCAGGTTCCGGCCTATGCCGGCGACATGCTGGCGATGCTGGCGCAGTTGCACGCAAAGGCACCCGTCACCACATTGGACCTCGTGGGCACCAGCATGGGCGGCCTGATCTCCATCGGCCTGGCCGGCACGCCCAAGCTGCCCTTGCCCGCACCGGTGCGCCGGCTGGTGGTCAACGACGTGGGCCCGGTGATCCAGTGGGAGGCGGTGCAGCGCATCGGCTCTTACCTGGGCAAGGCGGGCCGGTTCGACTCCGTGCAGCAGGCGGCCGACATGATGTGGAGCATCTCCACCGGGTTTGGCGCGCACACACCGCAGCAATGGCTGGCCTTGTCGCAGCCCATGGTCAAGCCGCTGGCCGACGGCGGCTTCACGCTGCATTACGACCCCGCCATCGCCGTGCCATTCCGCAGCGTCACCGAGGAAGCCGCAAAGCAGGCCCAGCAAGCCGTGTGGGAGGCCTGGGACCACATCAGCGCGCAAACGCTCATCACGCGCGGCGCCAACTCCGATGTGCTCTCGCCAGCCACCGCGAAGGCCATGACCGAGCGCGGGCCGCGCGCGCGCATCGTCGAATTCGAAGGCGTGGGGCACGCCCCCACGTTCATCCAGGACAACCAGGTCGAGGCTGTGGCCTCCTTCCTGCTCGAGCCCGCTTCCCATGAAAAGCCTGATAGCGGAGCAAGCTGACCCCGCGCAACTCCCCGAGCTGATCGCCGCCACCGAGCAGGCGATGCCGCAACAGGTCAATGCGCTGGCGCGTGCCCGGGCTTTTGCCGAACCTTTCATCGCCGCGGAAACGCTGGAGACGGGCGAGAACACGCTGGCCCACGCGGATGCCGTGGCGGCGATCCTCAAATCGATGGGCGGCTCCGAGGCCATGCAGGCGGCCAGCTACCTGGTCTACGCCGTTGCGCACCTGAACAAGCCGCAGGAGGTGATCGCCAAGGCATTTGGCGACAACTACGCCGCGCTGGCGATGGAGACCAACAAGCTGGTCAAGGTGCAGCAGCAGGCCCGCGGCGCCGAGGAATCGGCCCAGCTGGTGGACGACCCCAAGGCCCAGACCGAGAACGTGCGCAAGATGCTGCTGGCATTCTCGCGCGACCTGCGGGTGGTGCTGTTGCGCCTGGCTTCCCGGCTGCAGACCTTGCGCTGGCATGCCGCGTGCAAGACCGTTGCGCCGCCCAGCGTGGCGCGTGAAGCGCTGAACGTGTTCGCGCCGTTGGCCAACCGCCTCGGGATCTGGCAGCTGAAGTGGGAGATGGAAGACCTGGCATTCCGCTTCCTCGAGCCCGAAACCTACAAGAAGGTGGCCGGGCAGCTGGACCAGAAGCGCGCCGAGCGCGAAGCCTACGTCGAGCAGCTGCGTGCGACCCTGGAGACCGAGTTGCGCGCCCAGGGCATCCATGCCAGCGTGGCCGGCCGGCCCAAGCACATCTACAGCATTGTCAAGAAGATGCGCGGCAAGTCGCTGGACTTCGAGCAGGTGTTCGACATCCGTGCCCTGCGTGTGATCGTGCCCACGGTGGATGACTGCTACGCCGCGCTGTCCTGGGTCCACGAGAAGTTCACGCCCCTGGTCGAGGAGTTCGACGACTACATCGCCAAGCCCAAGGCGAACGGCTACCAGTCGCTGCACACCATCGTGCGCGACGACGCCGGCCGGGCGATCGAGATCCAGGTGCGCACGCAGGCGATGCACGACCATGCCGAGCACGGTGTGGCGGCGCACTGGGCCTACAAGGAGGCGGGCCACAAGGGCTACGCGGGCGTGTCCGCCGGCGGCGAGTACGACGCGAAAATCGCCGTGCTGCGCCAGCTGCTGGCGTGGGAGCGCGATCTTGCGGGATCGGGCGAGGGGCTGTTCGAGGACCGCATCTATGTATTGACACCGGATGCCGCGATCGTGGAACTGCCCCAGGGCGCGACGGCCGTGGACTTCGCGTACACGGTGCACACCAGCCTTGGCCACCGCTGCCGGGGCGCACGCGTGGACGGCCACATGGTGCCGCTGAACAAGCCCCTGCAGAACGGCCAGACGGTGGAGATCGTCGCGGCCAAGGACGGCGGGCCGTCGCGCGACTGGCTCAATGCCGAACTGGGCTTCCTCGCGAGCCACCGGGCGAAGGCCAAGGTGCGCGCCTGGTTCAACGAACAGATCCGCCACGAGACCGTGGCGCGCGGTCGCGAATCGGTCGAAAAGCTGCTGCAGCGCGAAGGCAAGACGGCGATGAAGCTGGAGGACCTGGCAACGCAGCTGGGTTTCAAGTCCGCCGAAGACCTGTTTGCCGTGGTTGGCAAGGACGAATACTCGCTGCGCAACATCGAGACACTGCTGCGCCCGCCCGAGGCGCCGGTGCAGCCGGACGATTTCCTGCTGCTGAAGAAATCACGGAACGTCGAGCGTTCGCCCAAGGGCGGCGTGCTGGTGGTGGGCATCGACTCGCTCATGACCCAACTCGCCAAGTGCTGCAAGCCGGCGCCGCCGGATGCGATCGGCGGCTTCGTCACGCGCGGCAAGGGCGTGAGCATCCACCGGCTCGATTGCAGCAACTTCCGCGAGCTCGCCGCGCGCAGCACCGAGCGCATGATCGAGGTGGAATGGGGCATTCCCAAGGCCGACGCCGGCGCGGTGTACCCGGTCGACGTGGCGGTGGAGGCGGCCGACCGGCAGGGACTGCTGCGCGATATCTCGGAAGTTTTCGCCAAGGAAAAGATGAACGTGATCGGCGTGCAGACCCAGTCCGTGAAGGGCACGGCGTGGATGACGTTCACCGTCGAAGTCGCCGATTCGGGACGCCTGAACAAGGTCCTGGGCATCGTGGGCGAGGTCAACGGCGTGCGCTGGGCGAAACGGCGCTGACGCGTGTAGCGGCGACCGATGGACGAACCCCAGACCCCCGAACTTCTCACCGAACTTCTCCTGGTCGCCTGCGAGCTCGCGACCCGGGTGGAGTGCAGGCCGCAGCGGGACGACGGCTCCGACGCCGCCATCTACGAGAGCTCGGGCCCTACGCTTGCCCGCCGGATCAGGGCCGGTGCGAAGTTCGTGGCGTCGTACAGCCCGGAGTCAGTGGAGCCGGGCCCAGCCCGCTTCCATTGGGATATCGCCATGCAAGTGGGGGCCGCGCGCAGGACCCGCTACAAGGTCTGGCTGGACGCTTCCCCGGAGGAGGTCAACGCGTTGTGGCGGACTCGCAAGGAAGCCAAGGCGCTGCGGGACAGCCTGCCGCACAGCCAGCGAAAGAAGAAACCTTGGGGTTTGCTATAATTCGAGGCTGTCCCGCGCCCCTGGCTGCGGACAAGGGCCGTTAGCTCAGCGGTAGAGCGCCTCTTTGACGTGGAGGATGTCGGAGATTCGATCTCTCCACGGCCCACCAATGAATCGTGCAAGCCCGCTCCCGAAAAGGAGCGGGTTTTTGCTTTTCTGGTCAGGGTAAACCTTGGGCTTTTCGCTGGGGGCCCCTCCCTAGAATCTGTTGCAGTGCAATAGTCGGGCACATCGAGTGCCCGAGCCAGGAGTCCGCCCAGTGCAAAGCAAGAAAGCCACCGCCGCCGGCAAGCCCGCGCAGCGGGTCATCAAGAAGTACCCCAACCGCCGGCTTTACGACACTGACACCTCCACCTACATCACGCTGGCGGAAGTCAAGCAGCTCGTGATGGACAGCGAGTCCTTCGTCGTGCGCGACGCCAAGAGCAACGAGGACCTGACCCGCAGCATCCTGCTGCAGATCATCCTGGAAGAAGAGGCGGGCGGCCAACCCATGTTCAGCGAATCCGCGCTGGCCAACCTGATCCGCATCTACGGCCACGCCTCCCAGGCCTTCATGGGCAGCTACCTGGAAAAGAACGTCCAGGCCTTCACCGACATCCAGGCCAAGCTCACCGAGCAGTCCAAGACGCTGACGCCCGAGATGTGGGCGCAGTTCATGAACATGCAGAACCCGCTGATGCAGGGGATGATGGGCAACTACGTCGAACAGTCCAAGACCATGTTCGACAAGATGCAGGAACAGATGGCCAAGCAGACCGAGCAGATGCTGGGGGCCTTCCTCAA
>DATHWV010000459.1:0-2201 GCA_035460205.1 Ramlibacter sp. | reverse complement strand
AGTGCCTGCACCCAGGGCGCGAAGTATTCCGGCAGCGCCGCGTCGAGTGTCTGCTTGTCCATCTTATTGCTCCTGCGCGGCAAAGCCGCCGGCGTGCAAGGCGTCCAGCACGCCCTGGATATGGTCGCGGCCCCGGGTCTGGATCACCAGCTCGATCTCGACGTTCTGTGCCGCCAGCATCGTGAACGCGCGCTGGTGGTGCACTTCATCGATGTTGGCGCCCGCTTCGCTGACGATGGCCGTGATTCGCGCCAGTGACCCCGGCACATCGCGTGCGCTGATCCGGATGCGCGCTAGCCGGCCGGCGCGCACCATGCCGCGCTCGATGATCGCGGCCAGCAGCAGCGGGTCGATGTTGCCGCCGCCCAGCACCAGGCCCACGTTGCGGCCGCGAAAGCGCTCCGGGTACTTCAGCAGCGCCGCCAGGCCTGCGGCGCCGGCGCCTTCGACCAGCGTCTTTTCGATCTCCAGCAGCATGACGATTGCCTGCTCGATGTCACCCTCGTCCACCAGCACGAGGTCATCGACATGCTTTTCGATGATTTCCTGCGGGATGCGCCCCGGCGTGCCTACCGCGATGCCTTCGGCGATGGTGCTGCCGCCCTGGGGCAGCGCCTCGTGCTTGATGGCGTTGTACATGTTCGGAAAGCGCAGGGTCTGCACGCCGATCACCTCGATGCCCGGCTTGAGCGCCTTCGCCGCCACGGCGATGCCGGCCACCAGCCCGCCACCGCCCACGGCGATGATCAGCGTGTCCAGTTCGGGCACGGCCTGGAGCATCTCGATGCCCACCGTGCCCTGTCCGGCGACGATGGCCTCGTCGTCATAAGGGTGGACGAAGGTGAGGCCGCGCTCGGCGGCCAGCTTGATCGCGTGGCTGCGAGCCTCGTCCAGCGTGTCGCCATGCAGCACGATTTCCGCGCCGAAGCTGCGCGTGCGCTCGACCTTTACACCGGGTGTAAAGCGCGGCATCACGATCACCGCGCGCAGCCCCAGGCGCTGGGCGTGGTAGGCGACGCCCTGCGCGTGGTTGCCCGCGCTCATGGCGACCACGCCGCGCTGCTGTTCTTCCCCGCTCAGTTGCGCCAGCTTGTTGCAGGCGCCGCGCTCCTTGAACGAAGCTGTGAACTGAAGGTTCTCGAATTTCAGGAAGACCGGCGTGCCCACGATCTGCGAGATGGTGCGCGATTCCACGCAAGGCGTGTCCAGCACATGACCCTGCAGGCGTGTCGCAGCGGCACGGATATCGGCGAGTTCGATCATGGCGGGATTGTCGGCGGGAAAAAGCCCCAATTCGGGGCTTTCCCCACAATCAGTGTCTTCCATGTAGCATCAACTCGCGTTATCGTAAGGGCGCGCAACAGGTCCTGGAGGCCTTTCCCCATGGTCAAGCGTTCGGTGGATGTGCAGGTACTCCCCTCACCGGGTCTGAAAGACGCGCCGGTGCTGGATTTGATGTGCTCGCATTTCGTGCTGACGCTGGCGGCCAAGCAGGGCGGCAAGTTCAACGTGCGGCGCGACCTCAATGGGCTGCTCTCGCTGGCCGGCCGCCACCTGGTCTGGCCCGCCCCCGCCTTGGCGCGCCTGCGGGAGTTCCTTACCCGCCGCTGCAAGGACAACGAGTTCTGGCGCGGCCACGAACAACTCTCCACCGCTGAATTCCTGGACCGGCACGGCGTGTGGCGCGGCCCCTATGAGGAAGGCACGCTCTTCTTCTACCTGGACGAATACGCGAAGGACCAGCCCAAGGACCTGCTTTCGGTGCTGGCCGTCACCGGGGACTGGCTCACGCACGCGCTCAAGAAGCACTCCACGCTGGTGGAAAAGAACATTGACGCGTTGTCGGGCCTCCTGCAACTGAACAAGGCCGAGCGTGCGCTGCTGCTGTACGGCACGCTCGCCCGCTACCAGCGCGACTTGCGCAGCATCCTGGTGGAGTTCAAGGTCAACAACGCGCCGGAGGCTTACGCCGCCATCGCGGAAATCGCCGGGGTCAATGCCACCGAAGTCGGCGAGGCGTTGCGGGCCGGCTCCAGGCTGGAGCGCATCGGCCTGGTGGAGAACCTGATCTCCGAACACAACATCACCGACCTGGCCGACCTGATGAAGGTCAGCGAAAAGCTGCCGCCGGTGCTGATGCGCGAGTACCGCGACCAGAACGAATTGATGGCGGTGTTCACGCGGCCATCGGCCAAGAGCAC
>DATHWV010000458.1:0-6230 GCA_035460205.1 Ramlibacter sp. | reverse complement strand
GCGCGCGGTGACGAGCCCGACAAGGTCGCCGGGCTCGACGCCGGGGCCGACGACTACATCACCAAGCCCTTCTCCACTCAGGAGCTGCTGGCGCGCATCCGTGCCGTGCTACGGCGCCGCGCACCCGAGCAGGTCGGCGACATCGCCGTCATCGGCGGCCTGGCGCTGGATGCCGCCACGCACCGCGTGACCTGGCAGGACCGGCCGCTCAAGGTCGGCCCGACCGAATTCAAGTTGCTCCACTTCATGATGAAGCACCCGGAGCGGGTGCACAGCCGCTCGCAGCTGCTGGACAAGGTCTGGGGCGACCATGTGTTCATCGAAGAGCGCACGGTGGACGTCCACGTCAAGCGGCTGCGTGAGGCACTCGGCGCCGCCGGCGCGATGATCGAGACGGTGCGGGGCGCAGGCTACCGCCTCACGGCCCAATCCACGGCGTCCAGCGCCGCCTGATCCAACGCCGGCCATCACCGGCGACACAATCCACCATGCTCTGGCGAATCACCATTTTCCTGGCCTGCCAGTTGGGTGGGGCTGCGCTCGGGTGGTGGCTTGGCGCGGAGCGCGGCGCGGTACTCGGCATCATCGCCGGCGGCTTTGCATGGTTCATCGTGGACATGCTGCGTGGCCTTCGCGTGGTGCGCTGGCTGCGCCGCGGCGCGCCGGGCCCCGCGCCTCGGATGCGCGGGCTTTGGGGCGAAACCGTTGACCGTACCAGCCGCGCGCTGGCCGCACGCGACAAGCAAGTGCTGGAAGTCCAGCAGCGCCTGCAGGATTTCCTCGCGGCGATCCAGGCCTCGCCCAACGGCGTCGTCCTCCTTGACTCGCAAGGGCGGATCGAATGGAGCAACCAAACGGCGGCCGATCACCTGGGGATCGACCCCCAGCGCGACGTGCTGCAGCTGATAGGCAACCTGCTGCGCGATCCGGCGTTTGCTGCGTACTACACGGGGAACGACTTTTCGCAGGAAGTCGTCATCCAGGCGCGGCACAGCACGCCGTCACGACCGGTGCGCCTGTCGGTGCACCTCCATCCCTACGGGCAGGGCCGCCGCCTGCTGCTGTCGCGCGACATCACCGGCGTCGAGCAGGCGGAAATCATGCGCCGCGACTTCGTGTCGAACGTTTCACATGAGATCCGCACGCCGCTGACGGTACTTACCGGGTTCATCGAAACGCTGCAGAGCCTGCCGCTGGCCGAAGACGAACGCGCGCGCTACCTCGCGTTGATGGCCCAGCAGGCCCACCGGATGCAGACCCTCGTCAACGACCTGCTGACGTTGTCGCGGCTGGAGGGAAGCCCGCCACCGGGGGCGCTCGAGTGGACGCCGGTCGCGGCGCTGATGGCGCAGTGCGAGCAGGAGGGCAGCGCACTGGCCAACGTGCTCGGCAGGGCCCACCGCATCCACTTTGGCGAAGCGCCTTCGCAGGAGCTGGCCGGCGCGTCCAGCGAGCTGCTCAGCGCCATGTCCAACCTCGTGAGCAACGCGGTGCGCTACACGCCACCCGCCGGGGCGATCCAGGTCCGGTGGCGCACGCTGCCGGATGGGCGCGGCGAGTTTTCAGTGCATGACAGCGGCCCGGGCATCGCGCCCGAACATCTCTCGCGCCTGACCGAGCGGTTCTACCGCGTTGACCGCAGCCGGTCGCGCGAGACCGGCGGTACCGGGCTCGGGCTGGCCATCGTCAAGCACGTCGTGCAGCGGCACGGCGGCGAACTGAAGATTGAGAGCACGCCGGGCGTGGGCTCCAACTTTGCGATCGTCTTCCCGTCCAACCGCCTGCGGCTGCTCACGGCGCCGGCCGGTATGAGCGCACAGCCCGCCACAGAATCAGAGGAAGCACGATAGCCAGCGCCACCAGGGCGACGGTGCTCATGATCCAGAAGGCTGCCGGGGACTGCATCGGTGCGATCGGCCCGATCCCGCGATAGGCCAGCACGTAGCCGCCGAACAGCCCCGCACCCCACAGGAGCACGCAATAAGCGACCAGCGGCGCCACGGCGACGCGGTAGCAGCGCAGGATGAAGATCGAGACCGCCTGGGTGGCGTCGGCGATCTGGTACAGCGCCAGCCACGCGAGCAGCGTCGCGGCCAGCACGATCACTTCGGGGTTGGTGCTGTAGATCGATGCGACTTCATGGCGCAGCACGCCGAGCGAGACCGATAGGGCCAGCGCGGTCAGTACGGCCAGCTTCAGGCCGCCACGGATGGCGCCGCGGGCCTGCCTGGGATCGCCCGCGCCCAACCAGAAGCTCACGCGTGCGCTGGTGGCGATGGCGATCGACAGCGGGATCATGTAGATCACGGCAGCGAGATTCGTGACGATCTGGTGGGCGGCGGAGGCCAGGGTTCCCTGGCGCGCGATGAACAGCGCCATCAAGGTGAAGGAGGTCACCTCGACCATCACGGAGAGGCCGGCGGGGATGCCGAGCGAGATGAGCCGGCGCAGTGCGAGCCAGTCCGGCGCTTCGACGCGCTGCCACAGCGCGTAGGGCGTGTAGAGCGATTGGGTGCGCAGCAGCCAGAAGGCGCCCGCGAGCAGCAGGTAATTCACCAGCACCGTGGCCCAGGCACAGCCCACCGCACCGTGGGCTTCGAGGCCGAACCCGCCGAACGCGAACCAGATCGAGAGCGGGATCTTCAGCCCCAGCGAAAGCGCCTGCAGCCAGGTGACCAGCATCGGCTTGCCCAGGCTCTGGTTGAAGGTGCTGAACATGCGAAACAACAGGGCGGCGGGCAGCGCTAGGGCCAGCGCCGAAAGATAGGCTTGCACTTCGCCTTGCATCGCCACAGGCACGTCGGTCCAGTCCAGTAGTGGTTGCGAGAAGAGCAGGGCAGCGAAGCCGGCAGCGGTGGTCAGCGCGGCGAGGTAGAGCGACTGGCGCACAGCCCGGCCCAGCGCCCTGGGCTGGTTGGCGCCATGAAGCTCGGCCCATTCCGGCAGCAGGACCTGCAGCACGCCCACCAAGGCGACGAACACGCTGATGTACACGGCGGAGCCGACCGACAGCGCGGCCAGTGCCTCCTGCGAGTAGCGGCCCGCGACGATGGTGTCGGTGACGCCGAAGGCCATCACCGCCAATTGGCCCACCAGCACCGGCCCGGCCTGCCGGGCAATGACGCGCAGCTCGCTCACGGGCGCGGGGCCCTGCGGTAAAGCAGTACGTTGTCGCGCGCATCAGAGGGGCGGCGGATGCTCGCGACCAGTTGCCAGCCCTGCATGTCGAGCGCGAGCGGCATGGCGGCCTGGAGGTCCGCGGTCGCCAGCAGCCACGGGCACGCCGCATGGGGAGCGGCGGGCCGCAGGTCCATCTGGGCGTGATAGCGGAAGGCGACCACCTGGGCCCGGCTGAGGCCGAACACTTCCACGCAGCCCGGCTTGTCCACCAGGCGCGCCACGCCGCGCACGACCGGCGTGTAGCTGCGCGCGAAGTCCAGCACCGGTAACCAGAGCGTCATCAGCAACAGCCAGCACAGCGCAGCGCCGCCGGCCGGCAGGACCAGGCTTTTCCAGATGACGGCGCGATGCCGCCCCGTGCGCCAGCGCACCAGCCAGGCCCAAGCCACCGTGGCGGCGAGCGCCGCCAGGAACGCGACGGCCGAGAAGCTGGGTTCGAAGCCCGGCGCCAGCTTGACCACGTTGGCAGCGGGCTTGGCCGGCACGCCGGTTTGCAGCGAGACCCAGATCACCCAGATGACCACCGCGCAGCCGCTGAAGAAAAGCAGAGTGAACCAGTCGATCAGTGCGCTGACGCTGCGGCTGAAGGTCGGCAGTGCAAACGCGGCGAGCGTCGCCAGGGCCGGCAGGGCGAGCAGCAGCGAGCGATCGGTCGAAGGCGTGGCCAGCGTGGTCACGACGGACACGGCGACGAACCACAGGGGCAGGGCCACGTGGCGGCTGCCCAGCTGCCGGCGCCAGCGCCAGAGCGTCCATAGGGCCAGCGGCCAGGCAGGCCAGGTAAACCAGAGCAGCAGCCGCCCCAGCGGCCGCCAGTTGCGGGCCAGGCCGTCGGGCGCCATGCGCCATTGCCAGAGTCCCAGCCCGGTGGCCAGCAGCAGCGTGGCCACCAGGGCAACGGCCAGGATGGCGACGCCTTTCCAGCGCGCCGCCGGGGGCTGGTCGCTGCTGCCGGCGTCACGGTCGAAAAGGCTGAGCGCCAGCCCACCTACGCCGAACAGGGCGGCCATCGACGGCGCGCCGCTGAGGGCCAGGCCCATGAGACCGAGGAATACGCAGACCGCGGCAATCTGGGGCCGGCGAGGCAGGGCGGCGATGCCGAAGAAGCTCAGCGCCGTGAAGGCCACCTGGGCCAGCGCGGGCGTCGTCTCATGTGACAGCTGGGCCAGGCCCAGCGTCGCGATCAGGGCCAGCAGGCCGCCGTCCGCCATGGCGCGGGCATAGTCCGGCGGGCTGGCTTCGCCGCCGAAAGCAAACGGCACCGGTTGGGCCTGCGGGCTGCGCGCCAGCGAGTACACGCCGTACCAGGTGGCGACCAGGGTCAGTACCAGCAAGGCGACGAACGGAAGCCTGGCGGCCAGGTCGGCCGGCAGCCACGACGGGGCAGCCTGGATGGCCCACGCGCCCAGCCAGTAGGGCAGGAGCGCGTCGAATTCGGGGGGCTGGCCCAGCAGCGTGGGCGCGAACCAGGAACCGACCCCGCGGGCCATCTCGTACATGTAGCCGAAGGCCGTGATGTCCGCGTTCTTCCACGGTTCGCGGCCGACGAAACCCGGCACGACATAAGCCAGGCAGAACAGCAGCAGTGCCACGCGGGGCAACCGGCGTACGGCGTCCTGGGCAACGATGGCGGGAGTCGGCTGGTTCAAGCGCGGGAGTGTGTCATAAATTGCGCCCGGGCCCCGGGCTGGTGCGGGCGACAAAAAAGGCAGCGCGGTAAACCGGGCTGCCTTTGTTGGGACGCGAGACGCTGCTTATTTGGCGGCGGTCTTCTCGGCTTCGTCGGCCTTGGTGCCGGCGGGCTTGCCGAACTTCTTGAAGAACTTGTCCACGCGGCCGCCCATGTCGTTGACCGACTTTTGCGTGCCGGTATAGAAGGGGTGCGACTCGCTGGAGGTGTCCAGCTTGAACAGCGGCAGCTCGCGGCCGTCGTCGGTCTTGCCCATTTCCTTGGTCTGGACGCAGGAGCGCGTCACGAACTTGAAACCGTTGGACAGGTCCACGAACAGGACGTCGCGGTAGTTGGGGTGAATGCCTTCTTTCATGATCTTCCTTGTTTCGTTGCGGCAGCCGCACCCGGGACATCCGGGGTACTTTCCGCGAAGCCCTAAATTATCGCATAAAACCGGGTTTTAGTCGGGAATGCGCGGATCCGGCTTCGCCGGTCCGCTGCATTGCCCCCCAGTGGGGGGATGCGGCCCCTTGGGGCCGCTTCGGGGGGCGTCCTACCCACCCCGGCGCATCATGTCGAAGAACTCGACGTTGGTCTTGGTGGCCTTCATGGACTTCAGGACCATCTCCATGGCCTCGATTTCGTCCATGTTGTACATGAACTGGCGCAGGATCCGGGTCTTTTGCAGGATTTCGGGGGCCAAAAGCAGCTCTTCGCGGCGGGTGCCGGAGCGATTGAGCTGGATCGACGGGAAAACGCGCTTTTCGTACAGGCGGCGGTCCAGGTGGATTTCGCTGTTGCCGGTGCCCTTGAACTCTTCAAAGATCACTTCGTCCATCCGGCTGCCGGTATCGATCAGGGCAGTGGCGATGATGGTCAGCGAGCCGCCTTCTTCCACGTTCCGGGCGGCGCCCAGGAAGCGCTTGGGACGCTGCAGCGCGTTGGAGTCCACGCCGCCGGTCAGCACCTTGCCGGAGGAGGGCACCACGTTGTTGTAGGCGCGGGCCAGGCGGGTGATCGAGTCCAGCAGGATCACCACGTCCTTCTTCAGTTCGACCAGGCGCTTGGCGCGCTCGATGACCATTTCGGCCACGTGCACGTGGCGCGCCGCGGGCTCGTCGAAGGTGGAGGCAATGACCTCGCCCTTCACCGAGCGCTGCATTTCGGTCACTTCTTCCGGCCGTTCATCGACCAGCAGCACCATCATGTGGCTGTCGGGGTAGTTCGCGGCAATGGCGTGGGCCATGTGCTGCATCATCACCGTCTTGCCGCTCTTGGGCGGGGCGACCAGCAGGGCGCGCTGGCCCTTGCCGATGGGAGCGATGATGTCGATGATGCGGCCGGTGACGTTCTCTTCGCCCTTGAAGTTGTCGCGCTC
>DATHWV010000457.1:0-14322 GCA_035460205.1 Ramlibacter sp. | reverse complement strand
TGAGTTATGCAAATCATAAAATACTTTAACTATCCTTTATCGTTCGATGTACCTACATTTGCTTCAAGCCCGGTGCAAAAGCACCGCCAGATGCAAACAGGAGACCGACATGTGCAACGCGCTGCCTGACCACGAAGCCATCGCCCTCAGCCCCGAAGCCCACCGCCACGCCTACAACGCCGCGTTCGACGAGCTGGGCCTGACCTGGCACTGGGATGCGGCCACGTTCGCCCGCCTTCACGCGGGCCACACCGGCCGCGCCAGCGTGCAGGCTTACCTCGAAGCGGACCACCCGCACCTGCTGCGCGCTTACGACGCCGAGTTCCTGGTGAACGCCATCGAGACCACCAAGGGCCGCTGCCTCGCGGGCATCGCCCGCCTCCAGCGCGGCCCGGCCTCCCACACGGCCTGGTCGCCCGACTCGATGCGCCTCGCGGCCTGAAAGCCGACGGCAACACACTCAGGCGCGTCCCACGATCGGGCCGCGCCTTTTCTTTTTCTGGGGAATGAAGATGGCGATGGCACAGCAGTGGGTTCGGTTCAGGAACGGCAACACGGTGCAGTTCGGCACGCTCGAAGGCGACCGCATCCGCACCTGGGAAGGCAATATGTTCGCCAGCCCCGTGCGCACCGACCGCTTCGTCGCCGTGGCCGGCGCCACCTTGCTCGCGCCCGTGCAACCCACCAAGATCATCGCGCTGTGGAACAACTTCCACGCGCTGGGCCAGAAGCTGAACCTCGCGACGCCGGCCGAGCCGCTGTACCTGATCAAGTCGCCCAACTCCTACCTTGGCCCCAACGAAACCATCCGCAAGCCCGCGTGCGAAGGCAAGGTCGTGTTCGAGGGTGAACTGGGCATCGTGATCGGCAAGACCTGCAAGCAGGCCTCAACGCGCGACGCGCTCGACCATGTCTTCGGCTACACCTGCGCCAACGACGTGACCATGGCCGACATCCTGAACCGCGACGCCTCCTTTGCCCAGTGGGTGCGCGCCAAGGGCTTCGACACCTTCTGCCCTTTCGGCCCCACCGTCGCGACCGGCCTGGACCCGGCCAAGCTCACGGTCCGTACACTCCTCAACGGCGAGGTGAGGCAGGACTACCCGATCAGCGACATGCGCTTCCCGGTGGAGCAGCTGGTCAGCCTCATCTCCCAGGACATGACACTGAACCCCGGCGACATCATCCTTTGCGGGACGTCGATCGGCGTGGGTTCGATGAAACCGGGCAGCACCGTCGAAGTCGAGATTGCAGGCGTCGGCAGGCTCACCAACCGGTTCGAATAGATTTTTATCTCTGGAGCGTTAGCGTGAAAATTGCAATCATCGGGGCGGGAGCCATAGGCGGCTATGTGGGAGTGAAGCTGGCGCTGGCCGGCGAAGACGTTACCTTCATCGTGCGGGGCGAGAACCTCAAGGCGATCCGCAGCAACGGCATGAAGCTGGTCATGCATGACGGTGTCGAGCACGTGGCCCGCAACGTCAAGGCCACCGACGACTATGCGCAGGCCGGTCCGCAGGACATGGTGATCCTGGCCATGAAGGCGCACCAGGTCGAAGCCGTGGCGAAGGAACTGCCCAAGCTGTTCGGGCCCGAGACCTCCGTCGTCACGATGCAGAACGGCATCCCCTACTGGTACTTCCACAAGCACGGCGGCCCGCACGACGGCGCGCAAGTGCGCAGCGTGGACCCCACGGGCATGCTGGCCGAGATGATTCCCCCGCGCCGCGTGATCGGCTGCGTGGTCTATCCCGCATCCGAACTCATCGCCCCCGGCGTCGTGCGCCACATCGAAGGCGACCGCTTCCCGGTGGGCGAACTCGACGGCTCGTCGAGCGAGCGCGTCAAGGCCATTTCGGAATGCTTCACCAAGGCCGGCTTCAAGGCGCCGGTGCTGGACAACATCCGCGCCGAGATCTGGCTCAAGCTGTGGGGCAACCTCACGTTCAACCCGATCAGCAGCCTGTCGCACTCCACCCTGGTGGACATCTGCCAGTACCCGCCGTCGCGCGACCTCGCGGCCAGCATGATGAAAGAGGCGCAGGACGTCGCGGAAAAACTCGGCATCGAGTTCCGCGTGACGCTCGACAAGCGGATCGCCGGCGCCGAGAAGGTCGGCAAGCACAAGACGTCGATGCTGCAGGACATCGAGGCCGGCCGCGCGCCGGAAATCGATGCGCTGGTGGGCTCCGTCGTGGAACTGGGGCGCCTCACCCGCACGCCCACGCCGCACATCGACACCGTCTACGCGCTGGTGAAGCTGCTGGCCCGCACGATGGAAACCGTGCGCGGCCAGGTGCGGCTGCAGACCACCGGCGACGCGATCTCCGCGTAGGGCGCCGCGGCGCCCTGACCGCTCAGGGCGCCAGCGACTTCTTCATCGCCACCACGGCGTCTTCGCCGGGGGTGGCGAATTCATAGGACTTGCCCAGGTCCAGCGCCTTCAGCAGCAAGGCGTTTTCCGTCTTCAGTGCCGTGAGCGCCGCCGAAGCCTTCTTCGCGGCGTCGGCCGGAGCGCCCGGATGCACATACAGCCCGTAGCCCCAGCTCGGGTTGGTGGCAGGCACGATGAACAACTGCGCCATGTGGATGCGCTCGTCGGTGCCGTGGTGGCTCTTCATCGTCGACCCCTGCGCCGTCTGCAACCTTGTGATCAGGCCGACCCAGCGATCGGCCTGCCAGTGGAACGCCGCCTTGGTCGGCAGGTAGCTTTGTCCGAGTCCCTGCTGCGGCGTCACCTCGACCACCGTGCCGCAGAGCTTTTCGGCCTGCACCAGCGCCGTGGTCACGCCGCTCTTCATGCCGTAGCAGCTGGTCTTCTTCAACTTGGCGAGGACGGCGGCACGCTGCTCGGGACTGAGCGTCTTCACGTCGACCGGCTTGCCGTCCTTCTCCTTGCCGATGTCGCCAAGGATGAGCACCGAGGACTGGATCGGCTCCATGTTCACCGCCGCCGGCCGGTAGCCCGAAGCCAGGCCCACCACCGGGTTACCGTACACCCAGCAAGGTGGCGCGGGCCGCTTCACCGCCGTGAGCACGTCCTGTGTTTCCTTGATGTTGAGCACAGGCGCGACAGAGAGACCGGTGGGTCGCAGGAACTCGATCAGTTCGCGCAGCGCGCTCTCGGTTTGCGATGCGCCCTCGCCGCGGATGACCTGCGGGTTGAGGTACAGGCCGCCCTGGCATGACTGCGCATGGGCGGCGATGACGGCACTGAACACGCAGGCGCCAAACAGATACTTGTGCATGTTGTCTCCTAACTTGTGTGATCCGCCGCGTCAGTGATTGCGCGCCGCAAGTCGCCTTACTGCTCGACTCGACCCATGCTAGTGCGCTACACATTTGTTTACCAGAGCAATAAGACTCCCCCGCGGGCGAGATTTGGCGAAAGTTGACCCCGGACAAGTCGGCCGCGCGCCGCTTACACATCCTACGAAGGACCACTTTCGCCCTCTGGCGCCTAGGCATTTCCACTGCTTGCAGGGGTACTCCGGACAAACCCTAAATAGCCCTGAGAAATTGCCAATCTTGACCCTCGTCAAGAGTGTTTTCGTCTAGTGGCGCGAGCATCCGCTCAACCACCGGAGCCCCGCACTCGCTACGATGTCAAAGGGCACGGCCGGCAACCCGATCAAAGGAGACAAAGCTATGAAACAACAGGCAACGAAGATCCGGACCCCGATGTGGAAACTGCTCGCAGGCGCTGCTGCATCGGCAATGCTGATGGCCGCTCCGGCCTTCGCCGCATGGGAGCCGACCAAGCCGGTCGAGTTCGTCGTGCCGGCAGGCACCGGTGGTGGCGCCGACCAGATGGCCCGCCTGATCCAGGGCATCATCGTCAAGCACAAGCTGATGAAGGAGTCGCTGGTCGTCGTGAACAAGTCCGGCGGCGCCGGCGCCGAGGGCTTCCTCTCCGTCAAGGAAGCCAAGGGCGACCCGCACAAGATCATCATCACGCTGTCGAACCTGTTCACCACGCCGCTGGCGACCGGTGTGCCGTTCAACTGGCGCGACATGACCCCGGTGTCGATGATGGCGCTCGACCAGTTCGTGCTGTGGGTCAACGCCGAGAACCCCGCGAAGAACGCCAAGGACTTCCTGGCCGCCGTGAAGGCGCAGGGCCCGAGCAAGGCGAAGATGGGCGGCACCGGTTCCAAGCAGGAAGACCAGATCCTCACCGTCGGCATCGAAAAAGCCACCGGCACCAAGTTCATCTACATCCCCTTCAAGGGCGGCGGTGACGTGGCCGTGCAACTGGTGGGCAAGCACATCGACGCATCGGTGAACAACCCGGTCGAAGCCGTCGCCCAGTGGCGCGCCGGCCAACTGCGTGCCCTGTGCGTGTTCGACGACAAGCGCATGCCCTACAAGAACAAGGTGACCGACACCATGTCCTGGGGCGACATCCCGACCTGCAAGGAATCGGGCGTGCCGACCGACTACGTCATGCTGCGCGGCGTCTTCGCCGCACCCGGCATCACGAAGGACCAGTCCGACTATTACGTGAACCTGCTCAAGAAGGTGCGTGACACACCGGACTGGAAGGAATACATGGAAAAGGGCGCGTTCAACCAGACCAGCATGTCGGGTGAAGAGTTCACCAAGTGGCTCGGCGGCGCCGAACAGATGCACCGCACCCTCATGAAGGAAGCGGGCTTCATCGCCAACTGATCCCCCGGGGGCGCCCTGCCCCCTGCTCCCGAAAAGTCCGGGGGCGGTGCCCCCCGGACAACAATCCCCCTAAATCCCTGAGGAGTTCCTGATGGAGCCATCCGAGCATTCCGACGCGCCGCGCACGGGCGTCCCCACCTACATCGTCGAAGGCGTCGTTGCCGCATTGGTCCTGCTGTTGGGTGCCGTCGTCGTCTTTGGCAGCCGCAAACTCGGCTCCGGCTGGACCACCGATGGTCCCGGCGCAGGCTACTTCCCGTTCTACATCGGCGTGATCCTGTGCGTTGCCGGTGCGGGCATCTTCTTCCAGACGGTGTTCACCAAGGAAAAGAACACCGACGTGTTCGTGGACAACGAACAGCTCAAGCGCGTGCTGCAGGTGCTGATCCCCGCCGTGGCCTACGTGCTCGCGGTGCAGTTCCTGGGCCTGTACCTGGCCTCCGCGATCTACATCGCCGGCTTCATGGTGTTCCTGGGCAACTACTCGTGGCTCAAGAGCGTGATCATTTCCGTCGTCGTGATCACCCTGTTCTTCTTCATGTTCGAAGTCTGGTTCAAGGTCCCGTTGTTCAAGGGCTCGCTGGACCCGCTCGGCTTCCTGGGCTACTGAGCCTTATCGAACCCAAAAACCAGAGACAACCAAAATGGTCGAACTAAGCGCTCTCTTCCAGGGATTCGGCGTGATCCTCACGCCGATGAACATCCTCCTGATGTTCGTGGGCATCATCCTCGGCGTGCTCATCGGGGTGCTGCCGGGCCTCGGCGGCGCCAACGGCGTTGCCATCCTGCTGCCCCTGACGTTCAGCATGTCGCCCACTTCGGCGATCGTCATGCTGTCATGCATCTACTGGGGGGCGCTGTTCGGCGGCGCCATCACCTCGGTGCTTTTCAACATCCCCGGTGAACCCTGGTCGGTGGCCACCACCTTCGACGGCTACCCGATGGCGCAAAAAGGCCATGCCGGCGCCGCCCTGACGGCCGCCTTCACGTCCTCGTTCGTCGGCGCCTTCGTGGCGGTGGTGATGATCACGTTCCTGGCACCGCTGGTCGCCAAGTTCGCGCTGAAGTTCGGCCCGCCGGAATTCTTCGCGGTCTACCTGCTCACGTTCTGCAGCTTCGTCGGCATGGGCAAGGGCTCGCCGTTCAAGATCCTGGCCTCGATGACGATGGGCTTCGCGCTCGCCGCCGTCGGCATGGACACGGTGACGGGCCAGTTGCGCCTGACCTTCGGCATCCCCGACCTGATGCGCGGCTTCGATTTCCTGATCGGCGTGATCGGCCTGTTCGGCATCGGCGAAATCCTGATCTCGATGGAAGAGGGCCTGGCCTTCTCCGGCAAGAGCGCCAAGATCGACGCCAAGGTGGTGCTCGAGACCTGGAAGAAGCTGCCGCAGTACTGGATGACGTCCATCCGCAGTTCGCTGGTCGGCATCTGGATGGGCATCACGCCCGGCGGCGCCACCCCGGCCTCGTTCATGAGCTACGGCCTGGCCAAGAAGATGTCCAAGAACGGACACAACTTCGGCAAGGGCGAGATCGAGGGCGTGATCGCCCCCGAAACCGCGGCCCACGCCGCCGGTACCAGCGCGCTGCTGCCGATGCTCGCACTGGGCATCCCCGGTTCGCCGACGGCAGCCGTGCTGCTGGGTGGCCTGCTGATCTGGGGCCTGCAGCCCGGACCGCTGCTCTTCGTCGAGCAGAAGGACTTCGTCTGGGGCCTGATCGCCTCGATGTACCTGGGCAACCTGGTCGGCCTGATCGTGGTGTTGACCACCGTGCCGCTGTTCGCTTCGATCCTGCGCATCCCCTTCTCCATCATCGCCCCGGTGATCGTGGTGATCTGCGCGATCGGTGCCTACACGGTGCACAGCGCGATGCTGGACATCTGGCTGATGCTGCTGTTCGGTGTGGTCGGCTACCTGTTCAAGAAGCTGGACTACCCGCTTGCGCCGCTGGTGCTGGCCCTGGTGCTGGGCGACAAGGCCGAGGATTCGTTCCGCCAGGCCATGCTGGTCTCGCAAGGCGAACTGTCGATCATGTGGTCCAACCCGCTGGTGGGCAGCATCACCGGCCTGGCCATGCTCCTGCTGTTCTGGCCGCTGATCTCCCGCCTGATCGCCCTGGTTCGCCCGCCCAAGGTGAGCGAGTTCGCCGAGGAGCAACCGGTGGATTGAACGAGCTTCGCCTCAATGAAAAAGCCCCGCGATGCGGGGCTTTTTTTTAGCCCAAACAGCCGGACGCAGAGGACGCAAAAGAGCGCAAAGGACGCAAAAGGAATACCAAATGAAAATCCCTTTGGAATTTTCTTTGGCTGTTCTTTTGCGTCCTTTGCGTAACCTTTGCGTCCTCTGCGTCCAAAAGACCGATGCGCGACGCGAACTCAGATCTTCCCGCGCTGCTTCAGCCGGCTCAGCGTCTCGGCCGAGAGGTTCAAGTACGACGCCAGTTCCTTCTTGGGAATGCGGTCGAAGAGCTCGGGGTGCTTGCGCAGGAACCGCTTCACGCGGCCCGGCGCGTCCAGCAGGTGCAGCGTGATGGTGTGCGCCATGATTTCACTCATCAGCCGCATCACGTCGTACTCGAACTCCTGCTTCAGGCCGTGGTTGCGCTCCACGAAAGCCACCCACTCGGGCAAGGGCAGCTTGGCCACGCGCACCTTGGTGACGCACACGATGCTGTAGGGCGTCGGCGTGCCCAGGCGCCAGGCGGCGTAGCTGGTTTCCATGTCCCTTTCGGCGGCGAAGCGAAGGATCATTTCCTTGGCTTCCTGGTTGGCCACCACGCGCTTCAGGATGCCGTCGAGGATGAAGTACTGCTCCATCTCGTGCACGCCCTGGTTCAGCAGGTAGTCGCCCTTTTGGTAGTCCTCGACGATGAGATGCGACTCGAGTTCGGCGGTCTGGCCGGCGTTCAGGCCCCTCAGCAAGGTGTTCTGTCCCAGCTGGACGCGAATAACGTTTCTCTCGGGATGGGTTTGGACTGAGGACATGAACGCGATGGGGCTTCCGCACGACTCGGGATAACCCGCTTTGCACCGTGCAAATACTACGAAAATTGACCGTGGTCAATGGTGTAACCCGGAACGATTCCTATGATACCCCCGATGACGCGACACCCTGCCGGCACCACCGGCGCAAGCCCGGCAAAACCGGGGTGTGCCGCACCATTTTCATCGCAGTCAAACGAAGAGACATTTCATCCATGACAAACGAGACCCAAACAGGTGAACAGACCGACGGCTTCCACCTGATCATCGATGCCCTGAAGCTCAATGGCATCGAGAACATCTACACCCTGCCCGGCATCCCGATCACCGACTTCACCCGGATGGCGCAGGCCGCAGGCATGCGCGTGATCTCGTTTCGCCATGAGCAGCACGCGGGCAATGCCGCCGCTGCCGCCGGCTTCCTCACGCAAAAGCCCGGCATTTGCATGACGGTGTCGGCCCCCGGCTTCCTGAACGGCCTTACCGCCCTTGCGAACGCCACCACCAACTGCTTCCCGATGATCCTGATCTCCGGCTCCAGCGAGCGCGAGATCGTCGACCTGCAGCAGGGCGACTACGAAGAGATGGACCAGCTGGCCATCGCCAAGCCCCTGTGCAAGGCCGCCTTCCGCGTGCTGCACGCCGAAGACATCGGCGTGGGCATCGCCCGCTCCATCCGCTCGGCCCTCTCCGGCCGTCCCGGCGGCGTGTACCTGGACCTGCCGGCCAAGCTGTTCGGCCAGACCATGGATGCCGAAAAGGGCAAGAAGTCGCTGATCAAGGTCGTTGACCCGGCTCCCAGGCAGATCCCCGGCGCCGACGCCATCAAGCGCGCGCTCGACCTGCTCAAGGGCGCCAAGCGTCCCCTGATCGTGCTGGGCAAGGGCGCTGCTTACGCCCAGGCCGACGCCGACATCCGCGCCCTCATCGAAAAGTCCGGCATCCCCTACCTGCCCATGTCCATGGCCAAGGGCCTGCTGCCGGACACGCACGCACAATCGGCCTCCGCCACCCGCTCGCACGTCCTGGCCGAAGCCGACGTGGTGATGCTGGTCGGTGCGCGCCTGAACTGGTTGCTGTCACATGGCAAGGGCAAGACCTGGGGCGGCGACAAGGCCGACACTCGCCAGTTCATCCAGATCGACATCTCGCCCACCGAGATGGACAGCAACGTGCCGATCGCGGCGCCGCTGGTCGGTGACATCGGCTCCTGCGTGCAGGCGCTGCTGGCCGGCATGGGTTCGAACTGGGCCAAGCCCCCGGTCGAGTGGACCCAGGGCATCGCCGAGAAGAAGGACAAGAACATCTCCAAGATGGCCGAGACGCTCAGCGCCAATCCGCCGGTGATGAACTTCCACAGCGCGCTGAACGTGATCCGCAACCAGGTCAAGGCCCGGCCGGACATGATCGTCGTCAACGAAGGCGCCAACACGCTGGACTTCGCCCGTTCCATCGTCGACATGTACGAGCCGCGCAAGCGCCTCGATGTGGGCACCTGGGGCATCATGGGCATCGGCATGGGCTTCGCCGTCGCCGCCGCGGTGGAAACCGGCAAGCCGGTGATCGCCATCGAGGGCGACAGCGCCTTCGGTTTCTCGGGCATGGAAGTCGAGACGATCTGCCGCTACAACCTGCCGGTCTGCGTGGTCGTGTTCAACAACAACGGCATCTACAAGGGCACCGACAAGAACCCGCTGGGCACCGACATGGCCCCGACGCAGTTCGTCAAGTTCGCGAAGTACGAAATGATGATGGAAGCGTTCGGCGGCGTGGGCGTCACCGCCAAGAACCCGGCCGAACTGGACAAGGCACTGTCCGAAGCCATCAAGTCCGGCAAGCCGACGCTGATCAACGCGATCATCGACGAGACCGCCGGCACCGAGAGCGGCCGCATCACGAGCCTGAACCCGCAAACCGCGAAAAAGAAGTAACCCAGTAACTCCAAGGAGCACTCACATGAGCAACAAACCCCTCAAGGGCATCAAGATCATCGACTTCACGCACGTGCAAGCCGGCCCGGCATGCACCCAGCTGCTGGCCTGGTTCGGCGCGGACGTGATCAAGGTCGAGCGCCCCGGCTCCGGCGACGTGACCCGCACCCAGCTGCAGGACATCCCGAACGTGGACGCCCTGTACTTCACCATGCTCAACAGCAACAAGCGTTCGCTGACGCTGGACACCAAGAAGCCGCTGGGCAAGGAAGTGCTGGAAAAGCTGATCCGCGAATCCGACGTCATGGTCGAGAACTTCGGCCCCGGCGCACTCGACCGCATGGGCTTCACCTGGGAGCGCATCCAGGAACTGAACCCCAAGATGATCCTGGCCTCGGTCAAGGGCTTCTCGGACGGCCACCACTATGAAGACCTGAAGGTCTACGAAAACGTGGCGCAGTGCGCCGGCGGCGCCGCCTCCACCACCGGCTGGTGGAAGGGCGAGAACTCGCAGCCGACCATCTCCGCCGCCGCCCTGGGCGACAGCAACACCGGCATGCACCTGGCCATCGGCATCCTGACGGCCATCATCGGCCGCCAGCAGACCGGCAAGGGCCAGAAGGTCGCCGTGTCCATGCAGGACAGCGTGATCAACCTGTGCCGCGTCAAGCTGCGCGACCAGCAGCGCCTGGAGCGCCTGGGCTACCTGGAAGAGTATCCCCAGTACCCGCATGAGATGGATGCGTTCAAGGACAAGGTCACCCCCCGTGGCGGCAACGCCGGCGGCGGCGGCCAGCCCGGCTGGATCCTGAAGTGCAAGGGCTGGGAGACCGACCCCAACGCCTACATCTATTTCACGGTGCAGGGCCACGCCTGGGCGCCGATCTGCGAAGCCATCGGCAAGCCCGAGTGGAAGACGGACCCGGCGTACATGACGCCCAAGGCCCGCCAGCCGCATATCAACGAGATCTTCGCCACCATCGAAGACTGGCTCAAGGACAAGACCAAGTTCGAAGCCGTCGACGTCCTGCGCAAGCACGACATCCCGTGCGCCCCGGTGCTGACCATGAAGGAAATCCTGGTCGACAAGTCGCTGATCGAGAGCGGCACCATTGCCGAAGTGAAGCACAAGACCCGTGGCAGCTACTGGACCGTCGGCAGCCCGATCAAGTTCTCGGACATGAAGCCCGAGATCACCGGCTCCCCCCTGCTGGGCGAGCACTCCGACGAAGTGCTGGCCGAACTCGGCTACAGCGCGGCGCAGATCGCAGAGATGCACTCCAAAGAAGTGGTCTAAGCACCTGCCAGCCGGCCTGCCGGCCTTCATGACGGGCAAGACGGCGTTCATGATGGGCGCCGTCTTCGTTTGGGACGCCCGCTAAAAAAAGGAGTTGGAGACCATGCAATCGAACATCGACTACCAGGCGCTGGTCGGGGCCATCGGAGACGCCGTCATGGCGGCCGACGCCAAGGGCGCCATCGTGCTGTGGAACCCGGCATGCGAGCGCATGTTCGGCTACACCGAGGCCGAGGCCCTGGGCAAGTCGCTGGACATCATCATCCCGCAGCGCCAGCAGCAGCGGCACTGGGATGGCTACGAAAAGACCATGCAGACGGGCATCACCCGGTACGGCAACGACGTGTTGCGCGTGCCGGCGGTGCACAAGGACGGCCACACGCTGTCCATCGCTTTCACCGTGGCCCTGTTGAACGGGGCGGATGGCAAGGTGTCGTCGATCATCGCCGTCGTTCGCGACGAGAGCGCGCGCTTTGCCGAGGACAGGGCGCTGCGCAAGCGCCTCACGGAACTGGAAATGGCGGCGTCCAAGGGCGCCGCGACCTGAGAACCCCGGAAAAAAGCCGTACCGGGGCACTGACTAACATAGGGGTTGATTTGTCATATCTGTCAACTTCCCAGCAGGATTCTTCATGAGCAAAGCGTTAGACGGCGTTCGCATCCTCGATTTCACCCATGTCCAGTCCGGTCCGACCTGCACCCAGCTGCTGGCATGGTTCGGCGCGGACGTGATCAAGGTGGAGCGGGCCGGCGAAGGCGACGCCACCCGCGGCCAATTGCGAGACATTCCCGGCGTGGACAGCCTGTACTTCACCATGCTGAACCACAACAAGCGCTCCATCACGCTGGACACCAAGAAACCCAAGGGCCGCGAGGTGCTGGACGCGCTCATCAAGACCTGCGACGTGCTGGTCGAGAACTTCGCCCCCGGCGCGCTGGACCGCATGGGCATCACCTGGGAGCACATCCAGGCGATCAACCCGCGCATGATCGTGGCGTCGGTCAAGGGCTTCGGCCCCGGCCCGTACGAGGACTGCAAGGTCTATGAGAACGTCGCGCAATGCGCCGGCGGCTCCGCCTCCACCACCGGGTTCGACGACGGCCCGCCCATGGTCACCGGCGCGCAGATCGGGGACAGCGGCACCGGCCTGCACCTGGCCCTGGGCATCGTGGCCGCGCTCTACCAGCGCAACGCCACCGGCCGCGGCCAGAAGGTGCTCGCGCCCATGCAGGACGCCGTGCTGAACCTGTGCCGCGTCAAGCTGCGCGACCAGCAGCGCCTGGAGCGCACCCACACCATGCACGAGTACCCGCAATACCCGGACGGCAAGTTCGGCGAGGCCGTCCCGCGCGCGGGCAATGCGTCCGGCGGTGGCCAGCCCGGCTCCATCCTGAAGTGCAAGGGCTGGGAGACCGACCCCAACGCCTACATCTACTTCATCACGCAGGGCGCAGTCTGGCCGGCGGTGTGCAAGGTGATCGGCGAGGAAGGCTGGATCGACGACGAGGCCTATGCCACGCCGGCCGCGCGCCTGCTGCACCTGAAGCCCATCTTCGCGCGCATCGAGCAATGGACCATGACCAAGACCAAGTTCGAGGCCATGGACATCCTGAACAAGTACGACATTCCCTGCGGCCCGATCCTGTCGATGAAGGAAATCGCGGAAGAGCCCGCCCTGCGCGCCACCGGCACCATCGTGGAGGTGGACCACCCGGCGCGCGGCAAGTACCTCACCGTCGGCAACCCGATCAAGCTGTCCGACAGCCCCACCGACGTCACCCGCTCTCCCCTGCTGGGCGAGCACACCGACGAAGTCCTGGCACAGCTGGGCTTCAGCGCGGAACAGGTGTCGCAGCTGCGCGCCGAACGCGTGATCTGATTTCAAAAAAGCAAACCGAGCCTCGATGAACCATCCCATCATTCCCATCGCCGTCCAGGAGGCATCGCGCCAACGCAAGCGCGAAGCACCGAAGGGCCGGCGTGTCGACCCGGCCGCCCTGGCCGACGTGCGCCGCCTGCTGGGCTCGCAATCACGCCAGGCCGACCTGCTGATCGAGCACCTGCACAAGATCCAGGACCATTTCGGCCACCTGTCGGCCGCCCACCTGGCGGCGCTTGCGCAGGAGATGGGCCTGGCGCAGACCGAGGTGTACGAAGTCGCGAGCTTCTACCACCACTTCGACGTGGTGAAGGAAGGCCAGGACGCGCCCCCGGCCCTGACGGTGCGCGTTTGCGACGGCCTGGCTTGCGAAATGGCCGGTGCCAGGGACATGCTGGACCGCCTGCCCCAATTGCTGGGCCGCGAAGTGCGCGTCATCGCGGCGCCGTGCATCGGCCGCTGCGAACAGGCGCCCGCCGTCGCCGTCGGGCAGAACCCGATTCCCAACGCCACCTGCGAGAAGGTGACGGCTGCCGTGGAAGCCGGCGCGTCAACGCACGCTCCCGAAGGCTTCATCGACTTCGACACCTACAGCCATGGGGGCGGTTATGCGCTGCTCAAGGACTGCATTTCCGGCAAGCATGACGTCGAGTCCATCATCAAGGTGATGGAAGACTCGGGCCTGCGCGGCCTGGGCGGCGCAGGCTTTCCGGCCGGTCGCAAGTGGCGCATCGTGCGCGCTGAAAAAGGCCCGCGCCTGATGGCGGTGAACATCGACGAGGGCGAGCCCGGCACCTTCAAGGACCGTGTGCTGCTCGAGCGCGACCCGCACCGTTTCCTGGAAGGCATGCTGATCGCGGCCTGGGCCGTCGGCATCGAACGCATCTACATCTACCTGCGTGACGAATACCACGGCTGCCGTGCCATGCTCGAAACCGAACTCGAGAAGCTGAAGCTGGCGCCGCCGTTCGAGCAGATGCCTGAGATCCAGCTGCGGCGGGGCGCAGGTGCGTACATCTGCGGCGAAGAGTCCGCCATGATCGAATCGATCGAAGGCAAGCGCGGCATGCCGCGCCTGCGCCCGCCCTACGTGGCGCAGGTGGGGCTGTTCGGCCGCCCGACGCTCGAACACAACTTCGAGACGCTCTACTGGGTGCGCGAACTCATCGAAAAGGGCGGCGCCTGGTTCGCTTCGCACGGCCGCAACGGCCGCAAGGGCCTGCGCTCGTTCTCGGTCTCCGGCCGCGTGAAGAGCCCGGGCGTCAAGCTGGCGCCCGCGGGCATCACCATCCAGGAGCTGATCGACGAATACTGCGGCGGCATGCTGGACGGCCAGAAGTTCTATGCCTACCTGCCCGGTGGCGCATCGGGCGGCATCCTGCCCGCGACGATGAACAACATCCCGCTGGACTTCGACACGCTGCAACCGTACGGCTGCTTCATCGGCTCCGCTGCGGTGATGGTGCTGTCCGACAAGGACACCGCGACCGACGCCGCGCGCAACATGATGCGCTTCTTCCACCACGAGTCCTGCGGCCAGTGCACGCCCTGCCGCGT
>DATHWV010000456.1:0-10426 GCA_035460205.1 Ramlibacter sp. | reverse complement strand
TTTCCGCACGTGGCGGGCGAAGGCGCAGGCGGTGCCAGCTTCAAGCCGGCCTATGACGCCATCGCGTGGGAAGAAGGCCCGGAGGCCGATGCGCTCTTTGCAGCCTGGTGCGAAGGCCGTACCGGCTACCCGCTGGTCGACGCTGCGATGGCGCAGATCAACCAAACCGGCTACATGCACAACCGCTTGCGCATGGTGGTGGCAAGCTTCCTCACCAAGGACCTGGGGATCGACTGGCGCCGTGGCGAGCGCTACTTCGCCGAGAAGCTCAACGACTATGACCTTGCGGCGAACAACGGCGGCTGGCAGTGGGCGTCCTCGAGCGGCTGCGATGCGCAGCCGTACTTCCGGATCTTCAACCCGGTGAGCCAAAGCGAGAAGTTCGACCCGCAAGGAAAGTTCATCCTGCGCTACCTGCCGCAGCTGGCAGGACTCGCAGGCGCCGCCTTGCATGCCCCCTGGACAGCCAGTCCCCTGGAATTGGCGGCGGCCGGCGTCGAACTGGGCCGGGACTACCCGATGCCCATCGTCGCGCACGACGAGGCGCGCCAAAGAACGCTGGAACGTTACGCGGTTGCGCGCAAACCGCCGGCCTGATCAGGCCGCGAGAGCCGCAGCCGCGCTGTAGTGCTTGACCAGGGAGAGCAATTCCTCTTCCGAGTAGGGCTTGCCCAGGTAGTGGTCCACACCCAGTTCCTTGGCGTGCTCGCGGTGCTTTTCCGCGATGCGCGACGTGATCATGATGATCGGCAGGTCTTTCAGGCGTGTATCCCCGCGGATGTTGCGGGCCAGGTCGAAGCCGTCCATGCGGGGCATTTCGATGTCCGACAGGACCACGGTGGGCCGCTCCTCGGCCAGGCGCTCCAGTGCCTGCAGGCCGTCGGCCGCCATCGAGACCCGGTAGCCTTCGCGCTGCAGCAGGCGCTGCGTCACGCGGCGCACCGTGATCGAATCGTCCACCACCAGGATCAGCGGGATCTGGGGAACCACAGGCGCGGCGATCACCGGCACGGCCGGCTGGCCGGCCTGCTCCAGCATGTCCGGCTGGGCGCGGTCGGCGCTCAACTGGCGTGCCTGCTCGCCATAGACGGTGGTCAGCGCCACCGGGTTGTAGATCAGCACCACGGCGCCGGATGCCAGCACCGTCATCCCGGCCAGGCCCGGCAGGCGGGCCAGCTGCGGGCCGAGGTTCTTCACCACGACTTCCTGGTTGCCCAGCACTTCGTCCACGTGCACCGCGATGCGCTGTGCGGCGCTTCGGAACACGACCACCGGCGTCGTCCTGCCTTGCGGCTCGGCGCTGCGCTGCGAAGCCTGCAAAAGGGCGCCCGACCAGTAGAAGGGCAACTGGTCTTCGCCGAGTTCGTACGTGCCGCTGTTGTAGGCTTTCTCGAGATCCTTGGCGGTTGCGCGGCGGACGATTTCCACCACGTTGGCCGGCACGCCGATCGACAGCGTGCCGCTGCGGATCATCACCACCTGCGTTACAGCGGTGGTCAGCGGCAGGACCAGCTTGAAGCTGGTGCCCTGGCCTGCGGCGGTACTGGTTTCGATGCGGCCGCCCAGCGCGTTCACTTCGGCGCGCACCACGTCCATGCCGATGCCTCGACCGGCCAGTTCGGTGACTTCCGTCGCCGTGGAGAAGCCGGGCATGAAGATCAGGTTGGCGGCGTCCTGGTCGGTGACGTCCTGGCCGGCGGGCACCAAGCCCTGCTGGCGGGCCTTTTCGCGAATGCGGGCCAGGTTCAGGCCGGCGCCGTCGTCGCGGAATTCCACCGACACGTCGTTGCCTTCGTGGTGCAGCCCGATGAGGATGGTGCCGACCGGGTCCTTGCCTGCAGCGGTGCGAACGCCGGGCGTTTCGATGCCGTGGGCCACGCAATTGCGCAGCAGGTGTTCGAAAGCGGGCGTCATGCGGTCCAGCACGCCACGGTCCATTTCGATCGAGCCGCCGGTGATGTCCAGCTTCACCTGCTTGCCGGTTTCCTTGGAGGCCAGGCGAATCACGCGGTAGAGGCGGTCCGAGATGCCCTCGAACTCCACCATGCGCGTGCGCAGCAGGTCACGCTGCAGCTCGCGCGTCTGGCGCGCCTGCGCGATCAGGTCGTCTTCGGTCGATTCCACGGTGCGCTGCAGGTTGCGCTGCACCGTCGCCACGTCGTTCACCGACTCGGCCATCATGCGCGTCAGTTCCTGCACGCGCGTGAACCGGTCGAACTCGAGCGGGTCGAAGCCGGCCGCCGAGTCCTTGGCCTGCGCCAGCCGGGACTGCATCTGCGATTCGGCCTGCAATTCAATGTCGCGCAGCTGGGTGCGCAAGCGATCCAGGTTGCCCGTGAGGTCGGTCAGCGAGCCGCGCAACTGGCGCAACTCGGCCTCCAGCCGCGAGCGGGTGATCATCACTTCGCCGGCCTGGTTGACCAGGCGGTCCAGCAACTGCGAACGCACCCGCACTGCCTGGTTGGAAGCGGCGCGCTGCGGCGCCAGGTTGGTCTGGACCGGGCGTGCCAGCAAGGCACGCGCAGAGACGGGTTCGGAACCCGGCTCCGGTTGGGCTACCGTGTCGGCCGGCAGCGGGTCCACTTCGGCCGCGACCCCGATTGCAGTCTCCTCGGCGGGCACGCCACCGGTCTCGCGCAATGCGTCGAAGTTGGCCTGCACACCGTCGAACAGGTGCATCAGCGACTCGAGGTCGGCCGGGCTCATGCCTTCGTTGCCGACCGATTCGAGCTCGGACTCCATGCGGTGCGCCAGTTCGCCCAGTCGCAAGGCGCCGGCCAGCCGGGCGCTGCCCTTGAGCGTGTGCAGCGCGCGCAGCACTTCGTCGCGGGCGCCACGGTTGTCGGGGCGAGCGCCCCACTGACGCAGGCTGCCGCCCAGTTGCGGCAAGAGCTCGGCCGCCTCTTCCTCGAAGATCGGGAACAGGTCGGGGTCAATCGCGTCCGCGACGTCGATGTCTTCCTGGTCGTCGGCGAATGCGGTGGTACGGGTCGTCGTCACGGGTGCGGCGGGAACGCTGGCCAGCGGCGGCACTTCGCGCAACACGGGCTGACGCACGGGCTCCGGCGCGACGTCGGCCGGATTCTCGATCTCCGGCAGGACTTCGGGCTCGGCCATCTCCACTGCCTGGGCATCGAGCGAGTCGCGGGTCGAATCCGGATCGCCTTCCGAGCGTTGCGGGACGTCCAGGTCCTTCAGCGCCAGCAGTCCATCACTCACGCCGGGATCGGCGTCCTTCAGGAAGCCTGCGGCAAACTGGTGCAGCAGGCGACGGATTTCTTCGGCGGCATTCGTGAAGGCCTTGCCGTGCGCGGGCGTGCCAAAAGCCAGCGTCTGCGTGTGCAGCAACGCGCTTTCCAGCGACCGTGCGATGTCCGACAGGGTATGAAAACCCACCGTGGCCGAACTGCCGGCCAGTGCGTGGGCCAGGCCGACGGTCGAATCCGGCACGGGCTGGTTGAGTTCCAGCGCCCACTCGGCGACTTCCGTCGCGAGGCGGCGGGACCACTCGTCGGCCTCGTTGAGGTAAACGTTGTAGAGCGGGATGCCGATGCGCAGGTCGCCGATCACCTTCACCTGCTCGTCGAGCGCCGACGGCATCTCGATGGCTTCGGCCGTGGCCGCGACGGGCTCTTCCGGCGGCAGGCCGAAATCGGCCAGGTCGATCGACGGGTCGATGCCCGGCTCGGAGAACGAGACTTCCATGCCGCCGCCAAGGTCGGCGATCGCAGCCGCAGAGACCGTGGGCGGAGCCTCGGCCGGCGGGGCAACGTCGGTGCCCGAGACAGCTGCGAGGCTGGCGAAATCGATGCCTTCGATCTCCGCGGGCGCTTCCGGCGCCAGCGGCGGATCACGCAACACCACCGTGGGCGAAGGTTCGAAATCGAAGTCCGCCGGCAATTCATGGTGCGGGATTTCAGCGGCCTCCGGGGGTTCGCCGCGAATCACCTGGGTCTGGTCGAACGAAGCGGGCGTTGCGGCTTCGATGGCGGCTGGGGTTTCGGGCTCCGCTTCCGGCAGTTCGAACTCAAAGGACACCGCCTCGGGCTCGGGCTGCACGGCAACCGGCTCGGCCGGCGCGGGCTCCACCACCATCGGTTGGCTCGCTTCGGGTTCGAATTCCATGACCGGTGCCGGCGATACCACTTCGACCGCCTCGACCACCTCGATGACTTCAATTTCCTCGACCACCGGCGCCTCGGCCGCCGCGCCACCTGCCGGCAGCGCCAGCGCGACCAGGCGGTTCTCGGTGCGCAGCGCGTCGGCCGGCGCGCGGAACATGTTCGCCTTCCAGGCGCCGTCAGTGTCGCGGGCAATGTCTTCCGTCCAGCGACCGAAGCCGCGCATGGCCTCGGTTGCGAGCACGCGCAGGCCGTCGCTGGCCGGCTTCTGGTCCGCCAGCCAGGTATTGAGGACCTGTTCCATCGACCAGGCTGCCTCGCCGAATTCGGTGAGGCCTACCATCCGCGAGCTGCCCTTGAGCGTGTGGAAGGCGCGGCGCAACGTCGTCATTTCGGACACGTCGGCGGGGTTGACCGTGAGCGCCTCGAGCGCCGAAAGGCCGTTCTGCACCACCTCGCGCGCTTCCTCCAGGAAGATGTCGCGCAAATCGTCTTCTTCGATGTCCGGCTCGGCCGGTGCAGGCGGCATGGCGGCCACGGGCGCGGCCTGGACGGCGGCGGCCAACTGGCTGAGCGCCGCGGCCGCGGCGCCTGAATCGTGGGCGGACACCGCTGCCGAAGCTTCGCGCGCCGCATTGGCGACGCCGCGGTTGTCGGCGAGGGTTGCGTGCGCCTCGATGCTGCCCAGCTTGTCCGAAAGGTCGCCAAAGCCCGACTCCGCGGCTTCGCTCACCACGGCCTGGACTTCCTGCGAAAGCTCGTTCGATGCCGCCGCATCCTGCATGGGGTGCCCGGTGCGCCCCATCAGGGGCCGCAGCTCGCCGGTGCTGTCGTCATAGACGAACAGCTTCTTGGCCAGCGACGGCTGGTAATTCAACATGTCGATCAGGAAGCCGAGCGCGCCAAGGTTGTTGCCCAGCTTGTCGAAGGTGCCGGCCGTGCGGGCACGCTCCTCATCGACTTCGTTGACGATGATTTCCTCGACCGCTTCGCGCATGCGCAGCACGGCCTGCGCGGCCTGGTCCAGGCCCAGCACCGAGAGCACGCCGCGCATCTGGGAGAGGTGTGCCGGCGCATCGCGCAGCGGCCCCTTGTCCTGCAGGTTGCGGAAGAACTGGTCCAGCAGCTTCTCGAGTTCGGCCAGCGTGCCGCGAAGCTCGCTCACCACGCTGCCCATGGTCTGCCGATCGCTCACGCGCCGGTAGAGCTCTTCCATCCAGGGCTCCAGCGCTTCCGGCTGGCCGCCCTTGCGGACGGTCTCCAGGCGCTCGGCCAGGCGCGCGGTGCGCTTGGCCAGCTGGGTGTCGGCCGGGTCCAGGTCCTCGAACGCCGCTTCCAGGTAGAGCACGGCCGTCGCCACTTCCATCGCCAGCGCCGCGCCGGGCGCCTGGCCGGTGCGCACCACTGCGTCGATCACGCTCGACAAGGCTTTTGCGAGCGGCTCGCTCGCCGGGTGCAGCTTGACCAGGGAATCGCTGACCAGGTTGAACTGGTCGGCCAGTCCCTTGAGCTTCGCGGCATCGCCACCGGACAGGGTGGACCAGGTTTCCTTCGCGGCGGTGATGCGCTTGCGGGCCTGCGACAGCAGCACCGGGTCGAAGCGGCCGTACTGCGGCGTCTGGTAGTCGACCGGGGCGAACCTTGCCAGCCCCCAGGCCTTGCGCACCGCTGCGAGGCAGGGCGCATCGGATTCACTGGCCGGCACGGCCTGCGAACAGAAGAACACCAGGTCCTGCGCCAGGCGGTCGGAGACGCCCAGGTCGCCCTTGGCGAGCGAGGCGTACTGCAGCAGGATGCGCGAGCCCGCGCGCTTCACGTAAATATCCAGCGGCAGCAGGCCGCGGCCGGTGGCTTCGAAATAAGCTGCGCAGATCTTCCAGAAGATCTTGGGCTGGCGGGCGGTCTGCGTCGCCGCCAGCGACAGGCAGATGTTCGTCAGTTCGCGCGCCGCCTCGGCGTCACCCGACTTGACGACCTTGAGCACCGACTGGTCCATGCGCGAACGCACAGCCGGGTCGTACACCCGGGCCTCTACCACCGTCGGCGTAGCCGGATCGTTCCAGCGCCACTCCAGGTTCCACAGGTCCGCCGGGTGCACGCGGTCGGCGCCGGCGAGCTCCTGCACGTCGCGATACTGCGGGAACAGGGCAACAGCGGATGCGGGCTTGCCCAGCAACACGCCTTCGAGGTATTCAGTCAGCGCAAAACCAGCACGCTCGACCTTGGCCGAGGCTGCCTCGTTGCACAGCTCGGGCTTCTCGACGAACCGCTGCACCGCCGCTTCCATGCAACGCAGCATGTGGGCCGGTGCGCCCAGGCCCACCATCTCCAGCGCGCCCACCGCCTGGTGCAACTGCTGGCGCGCGATGCGCAGGTGGCCGCCGTCGACCGAAGCCATGTCGGAGCCGCGCGCAAGCGCGGTGTCGCGCACGAAGCGGCGCAACGCAGCGGATGCCGAGTCGAGGGATTTGCGCAGTTCGTCCAGCACCCAGGCCAGGGGGCCCAGGTCGTTGGTCGCAACGTCGATGTCAGTGGTTTCTGCTTGCATGGCTCACCCAGTGAATGCGCGGGTGGGCGCGATCAGGCGATCTTGAATCGCGATACGGACTGGCGAAGTTCCTCGGCCATGCGAGAGAGCTCGCGCACCTGCTGCGCCGTGGAGCGCGTACCTTCTCCGGTCTGTTCCGTCACCGCGAAAATGTGCTGGATGTTGCCGGCCACCACGTTGGCGGATTCGGCTTCCTTGGAAGCGGAGTTCGAGATCTGCTCAATCAGGTCGGCGAGCTTGCGCGACACCTGGTCAATCTCGGTCAGCGCCGTACCTGCGTTGTCCGACAGCTTGGCCCCTTCCACCACACCCTGCGTGGAGCGTTCCATGGCGGCTACCGCGTCCTGGGTGTCGGTCTGAATCGCCTTCACCAGCGCCGAGATCTGGCGCGTGGCGTCTGCGGAACGTTCAGCCAGCCGCTGCACTTCTTCGGCCACCACCGAGAAGCCTCGTCCTGCTTCGCCGGCTGACGCCGCCTGGATGGCGGCGTTCAGGGCCAGCACGTTCGTCTGTTCGGTAATGTCGGAAATCAGTTCCGTGATTTCACCAATCTCCTGCGACGACTCACCGAGTCGCTTGATCCGCTTGGAGGTTTCCTGGATCTGGTCGCGGATGGAGTTCATGCCGCCGATGGCGTTCTGCACGGCCTGCAGGCCCGACTCGGCGGCCATCAGTGATTGGCGGGCCACCTGGGCGGACTCTTGCGCTTGTCCGGACACCTGGTTGATTCGACCCGCCATGTCGAGCACCGACTGGCCGGTTTCGCGAATTTCGCGCAGCTGCTCGGTCGATGCCGCCAGCAGTTCGGTCGACGTGCTTTCCACCTGCGCCGTCGTCTGGGCCACCTTGGTCGCCGTGGACTGCACGCTGCCCACCAGCTGCCGCAACTCTTCCACCGTGTAGTTCACCGAGTCGGCGATGGCGCCCGTGATGTCCTCGGTCACCGTGGCTTCCTGCGTCAAGTCGCCTTCAGCCACTGTCTGCAGTTCGTTCATCAACCGCAAAATGGCCGCCTGGTTGGCGTCGTTCACGCGCTTGGCTTCCTGCTCCTGCTGCTCGGCTTCCAGCCGCTGCTGCTCGGCCACCGTCTGGCGCTTGCGGCTGTCCTGCAGCTGCACGTACGCCAGGCCGATCGAACAGGCGATCGCGAACAATGCCGCGATACCGAGGGCAACCAGCGCGCCGACACCCAGGCCGGTTTGCGCGGACAGCTTGCCCTGCAGGTCTTCCAGCGAGCGGCGCAGCGGCTCGCTGTCCGCAATGATCGCCGCCTGCGCTTCGCGTGCGGACACCAGGCCCTGCAGGTTGCCCAGGATGGCGCCGGCCTGCGTGCGGGTCTGTTCGTACAGCTTCATCAGCGCTTCCAGGCGCTCGCGCGTCTGCGGGTCCTTGGAGCCGGCCAGGCGCAGTTCGGGGCTGCCGTCCAGCAGGCCCTGTGCGATTTCCTTGAACGAGTTCAAGTCCTTGCCCAGCAGGAACACGGCCTCGGGCGACACGCCTTCCATCGTCAGGAATTCGTTGGCGGACTTACCGATACGCTGCGTCAGCATCACCAGCTGGCCGGCCGCGGAAATTTCCGCAGGCGCCGCGTTCTGTTGCAGCTTGAGCGACGACACCGTCTCGGCGATTTCCAGCAGGTCGGACGACTGGCGGTTGATGGTGCGAAGCGCGTTGCCCACCTGCGTCAGGATCTTCTGCTGTCCCATCACGGTGCCGGCGTTCTTTTCGGCGCGCTCCATCAGGGGCGAGATCTTGTCGATGTCTTCCTGCATTTCGGCCACGACAGGCTGCAGGCGCAGCGAATCGTCGCCGGCTTTCAGGCCGCGCACCGTCTTGGCCAGCACGTCCGCGCTTTCCTTCACGTCAGGGAAGGCCTGGGGGCTGCCCACCAGCGCCTGCGATACCGACTTCGCGAGCCGCTGCGACTGCATCAGCGACTGGCCGGTACCCGCCACCTGCTGGGCGACCGTATCCGCCTGCCGCACCGCGAAGATGGCCACCGAGCCCAGCACGACGAGTGACAGCGCCAGCAAGGTGAACAGGATCCGCTGGTGCGTAATGATGGTGCGGCGACCGAGCAGCGGTACGGAGACGAGCTCCGCCTCCTGGATCGAGTCGAGCTGGTCGACCGAGTCTTCCGACACGCTGTCCGGGTCGTGAGGCTCCATCACGGCCGTGGTGGAATGCACTTCCATGCCGCCGGTGGCCATCATCGGGTCCATCGAGGCGTCCGGCATTGCCAGGCTCAGTTCGCCACTGTTTTCGCCCGAGGGGTCGGAGGATTTCTTTTTCGAGAAAATGCTGGAGAGTTTGTCTGTCAACGACATGATGCGAGCCTTCCGGGAAAACTTGACTTAAGCGCTGATGCTCAGGAACTGGGGTTGTTGCGACAGCGCTTGCAGGTTGATCTCCTGCCAGTACGTGCCGTTGGCGTCGGTGTAGCCGCTGCCAAAAAATCCGGGCGAACCCTCGGGAGGTTCGCTGGACGACGAAAAAGCGTCAAGGTTGCGCAGGCCCGCCAGCCGGTCGATCAGCAGGGCGCAATTGACTTCGAGGAGTGCGTTCAGGGCCACCAGGCGGGATTCGGCGCGCGTCGCGTCCGATCGCATGCTGGGGGCACGGCCGGCAACGAAGCTGGCCAGGTCGACGACACCGTACAGGCCGCCTCGCAGGTTCGCCACACCCAGGAACCAGGCCTGGGTGTACGGCACCGGCTGGGCGCTGGCAAAAGGGAAGATTTCGCCCGACTGCGCCAGCGGGAACAGGTACTTCGCGCCGGCGGCCTCGACGGCCAGCCACGACGCCTGGACACCCTCGGTCCGGGCGGCCTGCAGGCGGCTTGCCAGCCGGCTCTGCAACTCGCGGAGGGCTTCACGATTGGCCATGGTCTAGTCCGGGGTCCGGATCAGCTCAGGGCCTTGATCTTGGCCATGAGTTCGTCCGCGTCCACCGGTTTGGTGATGTAGTCGCGGGCGCCCTGTCGCATGCCCCAGACGCGGTCGGTTTCCTGGTTCTTGCTGGTGCACATGATGATCGGCACGTCGGCATAGAGCGGATCGCGGGTGATGGCGCGGGTCAGCTGGAACCCGTTCTGCCCGGGCATCACGACGTCCATCAGGATCAGGTCGGGCTTTTCCTCCGCCAGGCGCCGGAAGGCGTCCTCGGCGTTCTCCGCCGTCTTCACGGCAAAGCCCGACTTCTGGAGCAGGTCCGTCATGAACATCAGCTCGGTCTTCGAATCATCCACAACGAGTACTTTTTTTATCGCCATCACATCACTCCTTCTTTAGCGGCCCCGAACTGCTGCACCGTCTGCAGCAGCTGGTCCTTGGTAAACGGTTTGGTCAGGTAGTCCTGGGAGCCGACCATGCGGCCCCGCGCCTTGTCGAACACACCGTCCTTGGATGAAAGCATCACCACGGGAACCGCGGCGAACTTGGCATTGCGCTTGATGATGGCGCAGGTCTGGTACCCATCGAGGCGAGGCATGAGGATGTCGCAGAAGATCAGGTTGGGCTGGTAGTCGTTGACCTTGGCCAACGCATCAAAACCGTCCTCGGCCAACAAGACATCGTGGCCACCCTGCTTCAGGAAAATCTCTGCACTGCGCCGGATCGTGTTGCTGTCGTCGATCACCAGCACCTTGAACCCAGTCGTGCTCACTTGACGCTGCTCCTCATTTGTAACTGCTTGGGGGCGGCATCATCCGAAGATGTAACAAACGCCGCCCTTTTAAATTTGCACCATTTCAAAATCT
>DATHWV010000455.1:0-14478 GCA_035460205.1 Ramlibacter sp. | reverse complement strand
GGCCAGCGTGCGCGTGAGCAGCAAGGGCCAGAAGCGGGAGACGACATGGCCGCACAGCAGCGCAGCCAGCACCGCGACCGGCGATTGCGCGGCCAGCACCGCCAGCAGCGAGAGCTTGGCCAGCAAGGCGAGCACCAGCGCCAGCGCGCCGAAGCTTCCCAGGTGGCGGTCCTTCATGATCCCGAGCGCCCGTGCCGGCGCCACGCCCGCACCCAGTGCGTCGGCCGCATGCGCAAGCCCGGCTTCGTGGGCGCCACCCGTCAGCACGGCAGTCACCGCGGTGCTCGCGACGGCCGCTGCCAGCGCCGCGAACGGGGTGGCCGGAAGGGCCAGGCCCACCAGCGCAAACGCGGCGCAACCGGCGAAGCCGACCAGCCAGCCGACGGCGGGGACGTGCGCGGCGCTGGCGCGCGGCAGGTATTGGCGCAGGAATTCCATGCGCCATGGTAGACGCGGATGCGCTTCGCGTGGCGCTAGCGCGCTAGCTCTGCAGGAAGAGGCGGTACACCGGGTTGCCGGTTTCCTCGACATGGGGATAGCCCAGCGTGTCCAGGAATGCCTTGAAGGCCTTGTTGTCCGCTGCGGGCACCTGCAGGCCGACCAGGATGCGGCCGTAGTCGGCGCCCTGGTTGCGATAGTGGAACAGCGTGATGTTCCAGCCGGGGCGCATGTGCGAGAGGAATTTCATCAGCGCGCCGGGCCGCTCGGGGAAGACGAAACGCAGCAGCCGCTCGTCGTGGGCGAGCGAGGAGCGCCCGCCCACCATGTGGCGGATGTGCTCCTTGGCCAGGTCGTCGTGCGTGAGGTCGAGTGCCTCGAAGCCGTGGCGCCCGAAGTTGGACGCGATGCGCGCCGACTCGCCCTTGCCATGCGTGGTCAGGCCCACGAAGACGTGCGCGCTGGCAGCGTCGCCGATGCGGTAGTTGAACTCGGTCACGTTGCGCGGGCCGCCCGGCAAGGTGCCGATCACCTCGCAAAAGCGCTTGAAGCTGCCGCGCTCCTCGGGGATGGTGACTGCGAACAGCGCCTCGCGTTCCTCGCCGACTTCGGCGCGTTCGGCGACGAAGCGCAGGCGGTCGAAGTTCATGTTGGCGCCGCACAGGATGGCGGCATAGGTCTCGCCACGGGTCTTCTTCTCGGCCACGTATTGCTTGATCGCGGCCACCGCCAGCGCGCCGGCGGGCTCGACGATGCTGCGGGTGTCGATGAAGATGTCCTTGATCGCCGCGCACACTGCGTCGGTGTCCACGGTCATGAATTCGTCGACCAGGCCGCGGGCGACGCGGAAGGTTTCCTCGCCCACCAGCTTCACCGCCGTTCCGTCGGAGAACAGGCCCACGTCCGGCAGCGTCACGCGCTTCTTCGCGGCGACCGATTGCATCATCGCGTCGGAGTCGTTCATCTGCACGCCGATGACCTTCACTTCCGGGCGCACGGCCTTGATGTAGTTGGCCACGCCCGACACCAGCCCGCCGCCGCCGATGGCCACGAACACCGCATCCAGGGGCCCCTGGTGCTGGCGCAGGATTTCCATGGCGATGGTGCCTTGCCCTGCGATCACGTCGGGGTCGTCGAACGGGTGGACGAAGGTCAGGCCCTGCTTCTTTTCAAGTTCCGCGGCGTGCGTGTACGCATCCGAATAGCTCTCGCCATGCAGGACCACTTCACCGCCCAGCGTCTTGACGCCGTCCACTTTCAGCTGGGGCGTGGTGACCGGCATGACGATCACCGCGCGGCTGCCCAGCTTGTGGGCCGCCATCGCGACGCCCTGCGCATGGTTGCCGGCCGAGGCGCAGATCACGCCGCGCTTGAGCTGCTCTTCCGTGAGCTGCGCCATCTTGTTGTAGGCGCCCCGCAGCTTGAAGCTGAAGACCGCCTGCTGGTCCTCCCGCTTGAGCAGCACCTTGTTGTGCAGGCGCCGGCTGAGGCTGCGGGCAGGCTCCAGGGCCGACTCCACGGCTACGTCGTAGACCTTGGCGTTGAGGATCTTCTTGAGGTAATCGGCCGGGGAAAGATGCTTTTTCATAACCAAAGCATCATAAAGGGCCAAGAAAAAAGCCCCCGGGCCTTGCGGCCTGGGGGCTGAATCCACCAAAGGAGAGGTGGAGGAGACAATCGGGGCACAACGAAATCGTTATGCTGCGAAACCAGTATAGCCCGCCTTTTGCTGCGATGCAGCAACGGTGAGTGTCTCAAGGTGAGACAACCCGCGGGGCATGCGGACTTTTTTCACGCCAGCGGCAATTGATGAGGACAGGCCATGGAATGCACGGTGAGTTGGACAGGCGCAACGGGAGCCCGTTCGGGCATGGGTTTTCTGGCCGAGACGGGCAGCGGCCACACGCTGATGATGGACGGCGCGCCGGACGCGGCCAAGCCGGAGAACGGCGGCCAGAACCTGGCGCCACGGCCGATGGAAACCGTGCTGGCCGGCACGGGCGGCTGCACTGCCTATGACGTGGTGTTGATCCTCAAGCGCGGGCGCCATGATGTCCGCGGCTGCTCGGTCAAGCTCACTTCGGAGCGCGCGGCCACCGACCCCAAGGTCTTCACGAAGATCCACATGCATTTCACCGTGACCGGCGACGTGCCGGCGGCGGCAGTGGAGCGGGCCGTGGCAATGAGCCACGACAAGTACTGCTCCGCCACCATCATGCTGGGCAAGACGGCGGAAATCACCACCAGTTTCGAGGTTCGCCCCGCCTAGATGTAGTGGGCCGTGGTCGTCATGACCTTGGCCGCCGCGCGCATCATGGCCTTCGCGGGCGCAGGCAATTCGAGCGCGCCGGCGTCCAGCGCCTGCGCCGCGTGCACCGCCTCGTCGTCCTTCATCTGGGCCACGATCGCGCGTGACGCGTGGTCGCCCACCGGCAGGCGGTCCAGGTGGCTTTGCAGGTGCGCCTCGACCTGCTTTTCCGTTTCGACCACGAAGCCCAGGCTGATGCTGTCGCCCAGCCGCCCGGCCAGCAGGCCCAGGCCAAAGGCGCCGGCGTACCAGAGCGGGTTCAGCAGCGATGGGCGGTCACCCAGTTCGGCCAGGCGTTCCGCGGTCCATGCGAGGTGGTCGGTCTCCTCGTCGGCGGCCTTCTGGAAGTGCTTGCGCAGCTGTGGATCGGCCGTCGAAAGGGCCTGGGCGGTGTAGAGCGCCTGGGCGCAGATTTCCCCCACGTGGTTGACCCGCATCAGGGCGGCTGCATGGCGTTTTTGGGCCGCATCCAGCTGCGTTTCATCGCCGGGAACGACCGGGCAGGGGCGCATCGCCCGCGGCTTGGCAAAAAGGGTTTTCAGCGCGCTGTCGGCAGCGCCCAGCAGGCGGTCCATGGCGCTAGTTTACGGGCCGGACGGCCAGTCCGGCGGGGCGCGTCACGGCGTCAGCTTTTTCGGGGTATTTTTCGCTATCCGAAACTGGAACAGGGCCTGTTGCGCGGCTTCCACTGAGCCATTCGTTTCTGTTGTCCGGCTGCAACGAAACCCCGCTCCGGAGGCTAAATACTTTGCGAAAGGAAGGCCCCTCTGGTGCAATACCTCCAACCTTCCCAAAAGGAGGTTGGCCCGGGGATCCGGCGGGAGCATAAATTGCCTGCACTTCGTGACCCCTTCGCACCGGAGCCCTATGTTTAACCTTGGAGAAACTTGCATGAAAAAGTCCCTGATTGCTTTGGCTGTTCTGGCTGCTGCCGGCGCGGCTTCTGCCCAATCGTCTGTCACGCTGTTCGGCGTCGTTGACGCGACCCTGGCTATCGGCCAAGGCGACGGTGGCGACAAGACCCACCTGACCAACTCGGGCTACAACAGCTCGCGTCTCGGCTTCCGTGGTACGGAAGACCTGGGTGGTGGCATGTCCGCATCCTTCTGGCTGGAAGCCGGTGTTGCGAATGATGACGGCCAAGGCGCCGCCACCAGCTCCAACAACCAAGCTACCGGTACCGGTGCAGCTGTTGCCGGCCGTCAAGGCCTGACGTTCAATCGCCGTTCGACGGTCAGCCTGGCTGGCGGTTGGGGCGAACTGCGTCTGGGTCGTGACTACACCCCGCAATTCTGGAACTTGACCGTGTTCGATCCGTTCGGCACGAACGGCGTCGGCACCACCGCCACGCTGAACAACCCGAACAGCGTCAGCGACCCGGTCACGGTCCGTGCTTCGAACAGCATCGGCTACTTCCTGCCCGGCAAGCTCGGCGGCTTCTACGGCCAAGCCCAGTACTACATGGGTGAAAACCTGCAGACCGGCGCTGCCACGGAAGACGACGGCTCCGGCCTCGCCGTTCGCTTCGGCTACGCTTCCGGCCCGTTCAACGTTGCCCTGGCTTTCGCCAAGACCAACTTCGCGGTCGGCGACTTCACCACCTGGAACATCGGTGGCCAGTGGGACTTCGGTGTTGCCAAGCTGATGGGTCACTACGCCAGCAACAAGCTGGACGGCCTGACCCCCGCCACGAGCCTCGACGGCAAGGGCTGGCTGATCGGTGGCCTGATCCCGGTTGGCGCCGGCGAAATCCGCCTGTCGTACTCGACCTACAAGGTCGACACCGCGACCACCACCCCGGAAATCCAGAAGTACGCCATCGGCTACGTGCACAACCTGTCGAAGCGCACGGCTCTGTACGCCACGTTTGCTCACCTGAGCAACGAAGGCGGCGCAGGCCTGGCCCTGAACCAGGCTGGCGGTGCAGCCAACGCCAACTCGACCGGCTACGACTTCGGTATCCGTCACAGCTTCTGATTTCCAGGCTGGCCTCGTGCCAGCCCAGAATCAAGAAACTTGAAAAAGCCGCCTTCGGGCGGCTTTTTTTATGGGGATACCTCCCTGCACACCGCCGCCGATTCCCGGTATCGTCGGCGCAAACACATGACGTTGGGACCGATTCGATGAGACACCCCCTGGGGGCCTTGCTGCTGGCCGCCGCCGCCCTGGGCGGCTGTGCGACCGCCCCCGTGGCCGACGGCGTCCCCGAACTCCAGAGCAATCCGTGGACAGCGCAATCCGGACCCGCGGCCACGCCGCCGGCGGCCGCCCATCCGGGATGGCAGCACCTCACCCTCCCGGGGAAGACCGCGACCAGGTTCAGCTATGCCCGGAAGGACGGCCGCGACACGATCGCCGTGTTGTCCGCCTCGTCGGCCAGCATGCTGCGCAGCAAGGTCCGCATCGACCCGTCCGGGCTGGGAAGCGTGCGCTTTTCGTGGAAGGTGCCCGAGCTGATCGCCGGAGCCGACATGGCCACGCGCGAGGCCGACGACTCGCCGGTCCGCGTCGTCCTGTTCTTTGAAGGCGATCGTTCGAAGTTCTCGTCGCGTGACGCGATGCTGGCAGAACTGGTGCGTGCCGTGTCGGGCGAGGAGATGCCCTACGCCACGCTGATGTACGTGTGGTGCAACAAGCGCGAGCCGGGCACGGTGATCACCAGCCCGCGCACCGACCGTGTCCGCAAGCTGGTCGTGGAATCAGGCGCCGGCAAGCTCAATCAATGGCTGGACTACGAGCGCAACATCCGTGCGGACTATGAGCGGGCGTTCGGCGAGAAGCCCGGCGCGCTGGTGGGCATCGGGATCATGACCGACAGCGACAACACGCGCGCGACCACGCAAGCCTGGTACGGGCCGGTGCGGCTGGGCAGCGCGCGCCGCTAGGGCGCAATTGCTTTAGGCCTGAAGGAAATCCCTGTGTCGGCCCGGTGCTTGCTCTGCTAGCATCGCCTGTCGCTTTCTGTCCCTGAATGGTTGGGGTCAGAGCTGAAGATCTGGCCCGCAATATCACACGATGGTCGCCTTCGTTTTACGTCGCCTGTTCCAGGCTGTGATCGTGATGGTCGCAGTGGCGTTCATCGCCTTCATGCTGTTTCAGTACGTCGGCGATCCCGTGGTCTTCCTGCTCGGGCAGGACGCCAAGCCCGACCAGATCGCGCAGTTGCGCACCGACCTGGGACTGGACCAACCCTTTTTCGTGCAGTTCTGGCACTTCCTCGTCAATGCGGCGCAGGGTGAATTCGGCCTGAGCCTGCGCCAGGGCGCCAAGGTATCGCGGCTGATCGGCGAGCGCTTTCCCGCCACACTGGAGCTGGCACTCGTCGCCGCAGTGGTCGCGGTAGTGGTCGGCATCCCCATGGGTGTCTACGCGGCGCTCAAGCGCGGCACCTTCACCAGCCAGGTGTTCCTCACCGTCTCGCTGCTCGGTGTGTCGCTGCCGCCCTTCCTGGTGGGCATCCTGCTGATCCTGATCTTCGCGGTGCTCCTGGGCTGGTTCCCGAGCTTCGGCCGCGGCGACACCACGCGTTTCGGCTGGTGGACCACCGGCCTGCTGACCCGCGACGGCTGGCACCACATCGTGCTGCCCGCGCTCACACTGGCGATCTTCCAGCTCACGCTCATCATGCGGCTGGTGCGTGCCGAGATGCTGGAGGTGCTGCGCACCGACTACATCAAGTTTGCGCGCGCGCGCGGCCTGCCGGACCGCTCCGTGCACTTCGGGCATGCGCTGAAGAACACGCTGGTGCCGGTGATGACCATCATCGGCCTGCAACTGGGCGCGCTGATCGCGTTCTCGATCATCACCGAGACGGTGTTCCAGTGGCCGGGCATGGGCCTGCTGTTCATCCAGGCGGTCACGTTTGCCGACATCCCCGTGATGGCGGCCTACCTCTGCCTGATCGCCCTCATCTTCGTCGTGATCAACCTCGTGGTGGACCTGCTGTACTTCGCAGTCGACCCGCGGCTGCGTGCCGCCAACGCAGGAGCCCACTGATGCTTGCACCCCGCCTCAAGGCCAATGGCCGCGCGTTCGCGCACATTGCGCAGTTCCTGCCGGAACTCACGGCACTGCGGCGCGACCTGCACGCGCACCCGGAACTCGGCTTCGAGGAGGTCTACACCGCGGGACGTGTCCAGGAAGCGCTCAAGCTGTGCGGCGTGGACGAAATCCACACGGGCATCGGAAAGACCGGCGTGGTCGGGGTGATCAAGGGCCGCAGCGCGGCCAGCGGCAAGATGATCGGCCTGCGCGCCGACATGGACGCGCTCACGATGAGCGAGCAGAACGATTTCGCGTGGAAGTCCGCCAAGCAGGGAATGATGCATGGCTGCGGGCATGACGGCCATGTCGCGATGCTGGTCGGCGCCGCGCGTTACCTGGCCGAGACGCGCAACTTCGACGGCACCGCGGTGCTGGTGTTCCAGCCCGGCGAGGAAGGCTTCGCCGGCGCGCGCCAGATGATCGAGGACGGCCTGTTCGACCGCTTCCCGGTGGACGCGATCTACGCGATGCACAACTGGCCGGCGATGAAGCCCGGCACCATCGGCCTCAACGCCGGCCCGATGATGGCCGCCGCCGACCGCGTGACCATCGAGGTGACCGGCAAGGGCGGCCACGGCGCGCACGCCTACCTCGCCATCGACCCGGTGCTGGTGGCGGCGCACATCATCACCGCCGCGCAGAGCATCGTGTCGCGCAACGTGCGGCCCATCGACAGCGCCGTGGTCAGCCTGTGCGCGATGCAGGCCGGCGACCTGCACGCGATGAGCGTGATCCCCGGCAAGGCCACCATCGTCGGCACCATCCGCACCTTCAAGCCCGAAGTGCAGTCGCTGGTCGAGCGCCGGCTGTCCGAGCTGTGCAGCGCCATCGCGCTGGGCATGGGTGCGACGGCGACCGTGCAGTACGAGCGCTCCTATCCGGCGACCATCAACTCGCCGGACGAGGCGAACTTCGCGGGTCGCGTGGCGGAGAGCCTGGTCGGCAGCGAGCATGTCGACCGCGAGATGGAGCCCAGCATGGGTGCGGAAGACTTTTCCTTCATGCTGCAGAACCGGCCGGGTGCCTACATGCGCATTGGCCAGGGCGGCGAAAACTGCTTCCTGCACAACAGCCGCTACGATTTCAATGACGACATCCTGCCCCTGGGCTCGGCGCTGCATGCCGGCCTGGTCGAGCAGGCCATGCCACTGGCCCCCTGATTCCAACGACAGCCCCCACGACTTTTACGAGGAGTTCCTGATGAAGTTCAATACCACCCTGCTCGCAGCCGCCGCAGCCGCGGCCCTGGGCGCGACCAGCCTGGCGGCCGGCGCAGCCACCCTGAGGATTGCCAACCAGGGCGACGCCTTGTCGCTGGACCCGCACTCGCTCAACGAGTCGCTGCAGATCACCGTCAACGAAAACGTCTACGAGTCGCTCACCACGCGCGGCAAGACCTACAAGATCGAGCCGCAGCTGGCCACCGCGTGGAAGCAGACTTCGCCCACCGTCTGGCACTTCGACCTGCGCAAGGGCGTGCAATTCCATGACGGCACGCCGTTCACCGCCGACGACGTGATCTTCAGCTACGAGCGCGCCAAGGCCGACGGCTCCGACATGAAGAGCTATGTCGGCGTGGTCAAGGAAATCAAGAAGATCAACGACCACTCGATCGACATCACCACCAACGGCCCGTTCCCCATCCTGCCCGAGCTGTTCACCCACTTCAACATCATGAGCAAGAAGTGGTGCGAGACCAACCAGGCCACGCGCCCGGTGGACCGCCGCAAGGGCATAGAGAACGCCGCCTCGTTCCGCGCCAACGGCACCGGCCCGTATCGCGTGCGCGAGCGCCAGCCCAACGTGCGCACGACCTTCGTGCGCAACGGCAACTACTGGGGCAAGGTCGAGGGCAACGTCGACGAAGTCGTGTTCAACGTGATCGGCAACGATGCCACCCGCGTGGCTGCGCTGATTTCCGGCGAAGTGGACCTGATGGAACCGGTGCCGGTGCAGGACGTGGACCGCCTCAAGGCCGACCCCAAGCTGAAGGTGCTGCAAGGCCCCGAGCTGCGCGTGATCTTCCTGGGCATGGACCAGAAGCGCGACGAACTGCTGTTCTCCAGCGTGAAGGGCAAGAACCCGTTCAAGGACAAGCGCGTGCGCCAGGCCTTCTACCAGGCCATCGACATCGAGGGCATCAAGCGCTCGGTCATGCGCGGCGCGTCCTCGCCGATCGCGCAGATGTTCCCCAAGGAAGTGAACGGCTTCGCGCCCCAACTGGAAAAGCGCCTGCCCTTCGACGTGGAAGCGTCCAAGAAGCTGCTGGCCGACGCCGGCTATCCGCAGGGCTTCGAGGTCACGATGAACTGCCCGAATGACCGCTACGTCAACGACGGCGCGATCTGCCAGGCCGTCGCCGCCAACCTTGCGCGCGCCAACATCAAGATCAAGCTGGAAGTCGAGACCAAGGGCACCTACTTCCCCAAGATCCTGCGCCGCGACACCAGCTTCTACATGCTGGGCTGGACTTCCAGCACGGTGGACGCGCACAACGTGCTCTACCCCATCATGTCCTCTCCCGGTGACGGTGGCCGCGGCCAGTTCAACCTGGGTGCGTACAGCAACCCGAAGGTCGATGAGCTGACCACTGCAGTCGCATCCGAGACCGACCAGAAGAAGCGCACCGAGATGATCCACGAGGCCATCAAGATCCACCAGGACGACATCGGCCACATCCCGCTCCACGCGCAGTCCCTGAACTGGGGCGCCAAGAAGAACATCGAAGTCGTGCAATGGCCCGACAACGGCATGCCGTGGAAGTACATCACCGTCAAGTGATGACAGGTACGCCCGCGAAAGAGGGCTGGTTCCACAGGGCGTGGCACAGCGACATAGGCCACAGCTTCCGCACCTCACCGATGGCGGTGGGGGCGGGGCTGGTTGCCTTTGTCTGCGTGTTCTGCGCCGTGTTCGCCAATGTCGTCGCCCCGCACCAGCCTTTCAACCTGGCGACGCTGGAGCTGGGTGACTCGTTCCTGCCGCCGGCATGGGTGACGGGCGGCAGTTCCAAATACCTGCTGGGCACCGACGACCAGGGCCGCGACATCCTGTCGGCGCTGATGTACGGCGCGCGCATCTCGCTTTTCGTCGGGCTGGTTTCGGTGCTGCTGTCGGTGGTGATCGGCGCCACCCTGGGCCTGATCGCCGGATTCGTCGGCGGCCGCACCGATGCTTTCATCATGCGGCTGTGCGACGTCATCCTCTCGTTCCCGGCCATCCTGGTGGCGCTCCTGATCGCCGGCGTGGGCCGCGCGATGTTCCCGAATGCGAGCGAGATCGTGGTGTTCGGCGTTCTGATCCTTTCCATCTCGCTGGCGGGCGGCAACGGCTGGGTGCAGTACGCACGCACCGTGCGCGGCTCGACCCTGGTGGAGCGCAGCCGTGAGTATGTGCAGGCCGCTCGCGTGACGGGGGTCGCACCCTTGCGCATCATGAGGCGCCACGTGCTCCCCAACATCCTCGGCCCGGTGACCGTGCTGGCCACCATCCAGGTGGCGACGGCCATCATCACCGAGGCCACGCTGTCATTCCTCGGCGTGGGCGCGCCGCCCAATTCGCCGTCGCTGGGCACGCTGATCCAGGTCGGCAACAAATTCCTTTTCTCCGGCAACTGGTGGATCACGGTCTTCCCCGGCGTGATGCTGGTGGCGATCGCCCTGTCGGTGAACCTGCTGGGCGACTGGCTGCGCGACGCGCTGAACCCAAGGCTCCGGTGAACATGTCGCTGCTCCAAGTCCAGAACCTTGTCGTCGAATTCCCGCACCGCCGCGGCACGCTGCGCGCGCTGGACGACATCAGCTTCGAAATTGCGCCCGGTGAAATCCTCGGTGTGGTGGGCGAGTCGGGCGCCGGCAAGTCACTCACCGGCGCATCGATCATCGGCCTGCTGGAGCCGCCCGGGCGCATCGCGTCGGGCCAGATCGTGCTGGAAGGCCAGCGCATCGACAACCTGGCGCACGCCCAGATGCGGCACATTCGCGGCCGCAAGATCGGCGCGATCTTCCAGGATCCGCTCACCTCGCTCAACCCGCTGTACACCGTGGGGCGGCAACTCACCGAAACCATCCAGGCGCACCTGCCGGTCAACGCTGCCGAGGCGCGGCGACGTGCCATTGGTTTGCTGGAAGACACCGGCATCCCGGCCGCGGCGCAGCGCATCGACCACTACCCGCACCAGTTCTCCGGCGGCATGCGGCAGCGCGTGGTGATTGCGCTGGCGCTCGCCGCGGAACCGAAATTGATCGTTGCAGACGAACCGACCACGGCGCTGGACGTGTCGATCCAGGCGCAGATCATCCAGTTGCTCAAGCGCGTCTGCAAGGACCGCGGCGCCGCCGTCATGCTGATCACGCACGACATGGGCGTGATTGCCGAGACCTGTGACCGCGTGGCCGTGATGTACGCCGGCCGCATCGCGGAGATCGGCCCGGTGCATGAAGTCATCAACCAGCCCTCGCACCCGTACAGCACCGGCCTCATGGCCGCGATTCCTGACATCACGATCGAACGTGAGCGCCTGAACCAGATCGATGGCGCGATGCCGCGACTTGATGCAATTCCGCCGGGCTGTGCCTACAACCCGCGTTGCCCGCGCGCATTCGACCGCTGCCGCGTCGAGCGGCCCGGCCTGCTCGACGCCGGGGCCACGCGCGCCGCTTGCTGGTTGCACGACGCCACCGCAGGGGCCGCGGCATGAGCGCCGGCGCCAAGACGCTGGTGCAGGCGAGGGACCTCGCGAAGACCTTCGACGTTTCGGCCCCCTGGCTGAACCGCGTGATCGAGCGGCGCCCGCGCCAGCTGCTGCATGCGGTGGACGGTGTGAGCTTCGACATCGCCCGTGGCCAGACGCTGGCACTGGTGGGTGAATCGGGTTGCGGCAAGAGCACGGTCGCCAAACTGCTGGTGGGCCTGTACGAACCGACGCGAGGTGGCCTGGATTTCGACGGCCAGGACGCGCATGCCGCGTACCGCTCGCCCCAGGGCCGCCAGTTGCGCAAGCGCATCCAGATGATCTTCCAGGATCCGTATGCCAGCCTGAACCCGCGCTGGACGGTCGAGGACATCATCGCGGAGCCGCTGCAGGAGCACGGCATCCTCGCCGCCGGCGCGCAGCTGAAGGACAAGGTCGGCGAGTTGCTCAAGTCGGTGGGCCTGTCGCCGCTGGACGGGGTGAAGTACCCGCACCAGTTCTCCGGCGGGCAGCGCCAGCGGATCTCCATCGCGCGCGCGCTCGCGACCGAGCCGGAGTTCCTGGTGTGCGACGAGCCCACCTCGGCGCTGGATGTGAGCGTGCAGGCACAAGTGCTCAACATCATGAAGGACCTGCAGCGCCAGCGCGGCCTCACCTACCTCTTCATCTCGCACAACCTGGCCGTGGTCCGCCACGTGAGTGACCAGGTGGGCGTGATGTACCTGGGCCGCCTGGTCGAACTGTCCGGCAAGCACCAGCTGTTCGGCAATCCGCGCCATCCGTACACGCGCATGCTGCTGGACGCCATTCCCAAGATGCACGACACCGGCCGCTCGCGCACGCCGGTGCAGGGTGAGGTGCCCAACCCGCTCAACCCTCCCGCCGGCTGCGCCTTCCATCCGCGCTGCCCGCATGCCAACGCGCGCTGCTCGGCCGAACGGCCGAAGCTGCAGGAACTGCAAGGCATTCGCATCGCATGCCATGCGGTGGAGGAGGGTCGGATTTGAACGGCCCGGTGAAGGATCCGTTGCTGCTGGATTTGCCGATGGCGATCCAGACCGCGCGGCTGGCGCTGCGCCCGCCGCGCGAGGGCGACGGCCAGGCTTTGTACGAAGGCATCGTGGAAACACTGCCGGCGCTGCGGCAGTTTCTCGCCTCATTGCCCTGGGTCGGCGGCGAGCAGAGTCCCCAGCTCTCGGAGGCCTGGGCGCGCAACGCGTCCGCGAATTTCATCGCCCGCAAGGATTTCCCTTTCCTCATGTTCACGCGCGACACCGGTGAGTTGGTGGGTGCCATCGGCCTGCACCGCCCCGAGTGGACCGTGCCGAAAGTCGAGATCGGCTACTGGTGCCGGGCTTCACGCAGCGGCCAGGGCCTCGTGATCGAAGGCGTGTCGGCCATCATCGACTACGCTTTCGAGCACCTTCGTGCGCTGCGGCTGGAAATCGTCACCGACGAGGAAAACCTCGCGTCGCGCCAGGTCGCGCTGCGCTGCGGCTTCACGCTGGAAGGCACGCAGCGCCACGAGCGGCGTGCGCCGGACGGCAGCCTGCGCAATACCTGCCTTTACGGCAGGTTAAGGGCTTGAGCCCCGGCCTTCGCCGACGGTGCCAGGCCGTGGAGGTATTGCCCCACGATAGCGGCGCTGGGCCGCGAAAGTAACTCTGCCCGCTCGTGGAGCGGAAAAGGACCTTGCACGATGAGTGCGGATGCGTGGGACTTCAACGCCGCGACCGCTTCGTCCACCAGCGCGCCAAATGCCACCCTCGCGTCCGCACCTTCATCGTCCGGTTTGGGCGTCTCGCAATCGTCGAAGTCCAATGTGCAGCCGGCATCGGCGAACATCGAGCTGGCCTGCGTCCGGTAGTCCGGTTCGGCGGCCAGCCGGTCCACGTCCAGCACGAAGTCGCTGGCAGTGATCGACTGGATCGTCGAGGCGATCCAGAACAAGAGGAAGACACGGCACAGGTCGCGATCGGAAAGCGTGAACTGCGCGGTGTCGGCGGTTCCCGCGGGCCTGTTCCGGAAGGGTGCGATGTGCTGGAAGGCCGCGGGTTGCCTGCTGTGCAGCCTCAGTGCGGCCAGCGCCAATCTCTGGAGAAAGTAGCTGTCGATGTGGAATGATTTCCACTGGCTGCGCGGATTGCGGATCTGGGCGATGTGCAGTGCGTCGAAGGCATCGCGCATCCATGCGCTGCGCATCTGGCTGCGGGTAAAGCAGAGCACGGCGCGCCGGTTGGCGCCCTCTGTCATGGCGAGGAGGCTGGACAGGTAGGCATGCAATCCCGGAGCACGTTCATCGGGGCGCAGCAAGTAGCGGTGGTACGCCAACTCGGCTTTGTAGAGTCGCGGACCCTGGGGGTCCAGCTCGAAATACTCCGTGAAGTAGCCTTTCTCGACGTAAGGATGCCTCAGCATCTTGCTGTAACTGGCGCGCATGGGCTTGAGCGCCTTGTCAGCGTCGAGCCTCGCGATCCGCTCGTGCAATGGCTCGTTGAAGCACATGAGCGAGGTGTCGCTGCGCAACTTGCTCCAGACATAAGTGCTGCTCGATCGCCACCAGGCGTGAATGAATATCGGCCGGTCAGGCATACCGCTTGTTGCGCAAATTGTTCTTCATCTCGCGCAACAACGGCTGCAGGCGCGGCCCGATGCGCAGGGCCACGGTGGTGGCCAGCACGTCGATGATCACCAGGTGCAGCAGGCGCGACACCATCGGGCTGTAACGGTCGTAGCCTTCGGGATGGTCGGCGGCCAGGTGGATGTGGCCGGCTGACGCCAGCGGCGAGCCGGTGGCCGTCATCACGATGGTGGTCGCGCCGTTCTTGCGCGCTATGTCGCAGGCATCCATCAGGTCGCGAGTGCGCCCCGAGTTGGAGATCACCACCAGGCAGTCGCCCGGACCCAGCAGCGAGGCGCTCATCACCTGCATGTGGCCGTCGCTGTAGGCGATGGTGTTGACGCCCAGCCGGAAGAACTTGTGCTGCGCGTCCTG
>DATHWV010000454.1:0-2898 GCA_035460205.1 Ramlibacter sp. | reverse complement strand
GCGACGCGGCAGGCGATCTCGCCGCGGTTGGCGATCAGGATTTTCTTGAACATCTAGCTTCCTTGTGGGGCGCCATGCCCCGAGAAAAATTCGCCCAGCTTGCGCACGACGACGCGCAGGAACTTCACCAGCACGACCATCACGAGCACCGCCGCCACCAGGGTCAGCACCAGCACGACCGCGAAGATCGCGGGGTGCGTCGCCGCCAGCCACAGCATGAACACCACAAAGCCGTCTTCCGCCAGCGAGACGAGCAGGTTGGAAAACGGCTCCGGCGAAGTGTTCACCGCCGCCCGCGTGGTCAGTTTTGCGGCATGACTGGTGGCAGCCAGGCTGCCGCCCAGCAGCGCAGCCACCCAGCCCATCGCCGGGCCGTCCGCCCCCAAGGCGCCGGCCGCCAGCGCGGCTCCAGCGGGAATGCGGATCACCGTGTGGACCATGTCCCACACCGTGTCCACGTAGGGAATCTTGTCGGCGAAGAACTCGACAAAGCACATGAAGCCACTGGCGCCCAGCACCGCCGGGTGTTGCAGGACCTTCAGCCCCGCCGGCAGGTCGATCCAGCCCATGAAGCCCGCCGCGCCCACCAGGAACACCGCCGCGTAAAGGCGCACGCCGCTGGCCCAGCCCAGCGCCGCCGCCAGGGCCAGCAACTGGGGTGCGTCAAGCAAGTGGGCGAACGCGTCCATGGGTTCAGCCCTGCGGCAACCAGTTCGGCTTGCGCTTGGCCAGGAAGGACTGGATGCCTTCGCGGCCTTCCTCGCTCACGCGGATGTCTGCGATGTCCTGCACCGTGCGCTCGATCAGGCGCTGGCCGATGTCCTCGCCGGCCACGTCCTGCACCAGCGACTTGCACGCCTTGACGGCGGCCGGCCCGGCCGACACCAGCGCCTGTGCAATCTCGGTGACCTTGCCGTCGAGTGCGCCGGCCTTCACCACCTCGTGCACGAAACCGATACGCAGCGCCTCGGCCGCACTGAAGCGTTCCGCCGTCAGGAAGTAGCGGTGGGCGGCGCGGGCGCCCATCGCGCGGATCACGTATGGGCTGATGGTGGCCGGGATCAGGCCGAGCTTCACTTCGCTCAGGCAGTAGTTCGCTGTGTCCACCGACACAGCGATGTCGCAAGCGGCGACCAGGCCGGTGCCGCCCGCATAGACATCACCCTGCACCCGCGCGATGGTCGGCTTGGCACAGCGGTAGATTGCCTTGAGCATGTTGGCCAGCGCCATGGCGTCGGCCATGTTCTCGTCGCGCGTGTAGTCGGCCATGCGCTTCATCCAGTTCAGGTCGGCGCCCGCACAGAACGCGCTGCCGTTGGCTGCGAGGACGATGCACCGCACCTCGGGACGTTCGGCCAGTTCGGCGAACACCACCGTCAGCTCGGTGACCACTTCGTCGTTGAACGCGTTGCGCACTTCCGGCCGGTTGAGCGTGACGGTCGCCACGCCGCTGTCGAAACGCAATTCCAGGTGTTTCATAGTGAATCCCTCAGTACCGTTTGGCCACTTCTTCCAGCATCACCTCGGTCGCACCGCCGCCGATCGCCAGCACACGCGCATCGCGCCACAGTCGCTCGATCGCGGTCTCACGGATGTAGCCCATCCCACCGTGGAACTGCTGGCAGGTCTGTACGACTTCGTTGACCAGCTCGCCGGTCAGCGCCTTGAGCATGGACACGTCCTGCACGATGTCATGCCCCTGCGTCACGCGCCAGGCGCAGTGGTACATGAACTGCCGCGCGGCGCGGGTCTTGGCATCCAGCATCGAGATGCGCTGGCGAATGGTCTGCTGCTCCCACAGCACGCCGCCAAAGGCCTGGCGCTGCCGCACGTAGTCCAGCGTGAGCTTGAGCGCCTGCTGGCAATGGCCCACCGCCATCGCGGCCAGCGCGATGCGCTCGGTCTGGAAGTTCTTCATCACCGAGTAGAAGCCCTTGCCCTCCTCGCCCAGCAGGTTGCCGGCGGGAATGCGCACGTTGTCCAGCACCAGCTCGGCCGTGTCTGACGACAGCCAGCCGGTCTTCTTCAGCGCGCGGCCGACCGAGAATCCCGGCGTGCCTTTCTCGACGATGAACATCGACATGTCGCGCTTGCCGGTGCCGGTCTTCGCGGCAATGAAATACAGGTTGGCATGCACGCCGTTGGTGATGAACATCTTCGTGCCGTTGAGCACCCATTCATCGCCGTCGCGTTTGGCTGTCGTGCGGATACCCGCCACATCGGAGCCTGCACCGGGCTCGGTGATGCCCACCGCCGTGATGAGCTCGCCCTTGATCACGCGCCCGAGGTACTTTTCCTTCTGTGCCGGTGTCCCTGCATGGTGCAGGTGCGGGCTGGCCATGTCGGTGTGCACCAGCACGGTGATGATGAATCCGGCGAAGGTCGATTGCGACAGCGCTTCGGCGAACACCAGGTTGGTAAGCGCGTCGCTTTCCGCGCCCCCGTAGGCGCCTTCATACATCAGGCCGAACAGGCCGGCGTCCCCCATGCGGCGCAGCACTTCGCGCGGCACGAAGCCCTGCTCTTCCCAACGGTCCGCGTGCGGCTCGACCTCGCGGGCGATGAACTTCGCGACCTGGTCGCGCAACAGCTCGTGCTCGGGCGTAATGAAGATGGATTCGGTGCTCATGGCGCGTCGCCCTTGCGGTCCAGTGTCATGCGGAAGATGGAAGCGCATTCGGCGCCGTCGCGGCAGTAAAAACCCAGTTCGTGCCACTGGCCCTTTTCGTTGCGCGAGATGTCGTAGCGCACGTGCGCGCCGGGCAACGGCAGCTTCCAGCTGAAGGTGTCGCCCTGCATCACGCCGTCGAACACGCCGGCGCGGCCGTCCTGCAATTGCGTGGTGAACTTGTACTTGCCCGAGGGCGGGTCGTACGCGATCAGCCCCGCGGTGTCGTG
>DATHWV010000453.1:0-4883 GCA_035460205.1 Ramlibacter sp. | reverse complement strand
GAGTTGTCGCCCGGTGTGCGCGAGGCCGGTGTGCAGCCCGGTGGCTGGGTGGAGATGATGATCGACGGCGGCTGGGGCCGCTACCAGGTCACCTGGGCGAGCCCGCATGCGACGCTGTACATGTTCGCCAATGCCGCGGGCAAGAACCACTCGATGACCCGCCGCATGCTGGACAAGATGCTGGCCAGCGGCACGCTGCGCGTGATTTCCGGCCAGGCCGTGGTGGACGGCGCGCTCGACGCGGTGGCCCAGGCTGCCTTGCGCAACAGCCTCGACATCAAGCTTTAAAAAAGCTCAGGCCAGGTCGGCGGCCGAGGGCAGGTGCAACTTGCCCACCTTCATGCCTTGCGCAGCGCGCACGGCGCGCACAACGGCCAGCGCCACGGCTTCGGCGGCCATCGTGCCCAACACCATCATCCCCAGCGACTTGCCCGCACGGCCGGTGCCGAGTGCAAACAGCGTGTCGCCGTCGGACATGGTGTGGACCGGGTTGATGGTGCGCGCCAGCCCGTCATGGCCCATGGTGGCCAGCCGCGAAGCCTGCGCTTTCGTGATCACCGCGTCGGTGGCGATCACGCCGATGGTGGTGTTGGTGCCCGCCAGGTGCGGCTTGGGCGGTTCGCCGCGCAGCAACGCACGCCGCGAGTCGAGCAGCGACTTGCCGTTGCGCGTGCGCGCGCCGGCGATGGGCCGGCCGGTATCGGGGTCGATCACGTCACCCAGCGCGTTGCAGGCGATGAGCGCGCCCACCGTGATGCCGTCTACGGTGACCGACGCGGAGCCGATGCCGCCCTTCATCCCGCGCTCGATGCCGAAGATCTTGCCGAGCGCAGCACCTGCGCCTGCGCCCACGTTGCCTTCGGCGGGCGCCTTGTTCGACGCCAGTTCGCAGGCGCGGTAGCCGGCAGCTGCATCAGGGCGGATCCTGGCGTCGCCCACCAGCAGGTCGAACAACACCGCGCCCGGCACGATCGGCAGCCGGACCGGCCCCACCGGGAAGCCGGCGCCTTGTTCCTCCAGCCACTGCACTACGCCGGTGGCGGCATCCAGGCCCCAGGCGCTGCCGCCTGCCAGCAGGATGCCGTGCACCCGGTCCACCAGGTTGGTCGGCGCCAGCAGGTCGGTTTCACGGGTGCCCGGCGCCGCGCCGCGCACATCCACCCCGGCGACGGCGCCTTCCCGGGCCAGCACCACGGTGCAACCGGTCGGGCGGCGGGTGTCCGTGAAGTGGCCGACTTCGATGCCGGCCACGTCGGTGATCGAACCTCTGGTTTTGCGTGGGGCCATGAAATCCATTATCCATGGGCGCATCTGGAATAATTCGCCTCCATGCCGACACGCACTGCTTGCGCCGGATGGGTTCTGGCCGGGCTGATGATTCTTTCCGCCACCCCCGCCGGCGCCGCCAGCCTCCAACTCGACGACCTCACCTGGACCGAGGTGCGCGATGGCCTGCGCGCGGGCACGACCACGGTGATCATCCCGGTGGGCGGGACGGAGCAGAACGGGCCGCACATGGCGCTGGGCAAGCACAACGTGCGCGCGGGAGTGCTGTCCGCGCGCATTGCCGGCCAGCTGGGGCACACGCTGGTGGCGCCGGTGGTGGCCTACGTGCCGGAGGGCAATGTGTCGCCCCCTTCGGGCCACATGCGCTTTCCCGGGACAATCTCGGTTCCAGACGATGCTTTTGCCGCTGTGGTCGCCGCGGCGGCGCGCAGCCTGAAGCAGGCCGGCTTCCTGGACGTGGTGCTGCTGGGCGACTCCGGCAACTACCAGGGTCAACTCAAGGGCATTGCGCAGCGTTTGAATCGTGAGTGGGCGGGCAGCCCGGCACGCGTGCATTACGTTGCGGCTTATTACGAAGCGGCGACGACCGACTTCGCGCAGGCGCTGCGCGCGCGGGGCGCCGGCAGCCAGCCGGGCGGCACCCATGCCGGCGTCGCCGATACTTCGCTGATGATGGCGATCGATGCGTCGCGCGTGCGGGCGGACCGCCTGCGCGCTGCCGACGCCGCTTCGCCGGCTCTGGGCCTGGGGGGCGACCCCGGCCAGGCCAGCGCGGCATTGGGCCAGGTCGGCGTCGACCTGGTCGTGGACAAGACAGTGGCCGCCATCCGGCAGGCCATCGCCGCGCGCAAGCCGGCGGCAAACAAGGAGCGATGATGAGTGTGAAGTGCAGTAACAGTTGGGTGGCAGTGGCCGCCGCGGTGGCGTTGTCGGGCAGCGCGTTGCAGGTGGGCGCACAGCCGGCCAAGCCGGCTTCGGCGGCTTCGGCAGCAGCGAAGCCCCCCGCGCCCGCGGTTGCGACGGTTCCCGGCATGCCGCCGGTGCCGGATCGCAACAACCTTTACAGCGAAACAGTGGCGGGCAAACTCTCACCGGCGGTCGCCGGTGCACTGGAGCGCGTGTACGTGCCCAACCGCACGAGCCGCACGGTGTCGGTGATCGACCCGGCCACGCTGAAGGTGGTGGACACCTTCAAGGTCGGCATCGACCCGCAGCACGTCGTGCCTTCGTGGGACCTGCAGACCCTGTGGGTGGCCAACAATGCAGAGGGCCGCAAGGACGGCAGCCTGACGCCGATCGACCCGAAGACCGGCAAGCCCGGTGCGAGCATCCCGGTGGACGACCCGTACAACCTGTACTGGTCGCCTGACGGCAAGTACGCGATCGTGGTGGCCGAGGCCTACAAGCGCCTGGACTTCCGTGACCCGAAGACGATGAAGATGGAGTTCTCGATTCCCACGCCGGATTGCGCGGGCATCAATCACGCCGACTTTTCCATCGACGGCCGGCTTGCGCTGTTCACCTGCGAGTTCGGCGGCGCGATCACCAAGATCGACATGGTCAACCGCAAGGTGCTGGGCACCATCCGCCTGTCGCCGAAGTTCGCGGAGCCCGGCGTGCAGGAAACGCTGGAAAAGGAAGCCGCGAAAAAGCTCGGGCACGGCTCGGCCCACGCGCATGGCTCGCCGGTCAAGGGCAGCCTGCTGGGCATGCCGCAGGACGTGCGTGCATCGCCGGACGGCAAGAAGTTCTACGTGGCCGACATGGTTGCCGACGGCGTGCACGTGGTCGAACTGGAGTCGTTCCGCCAGGTCGGCTACATCCAGACCGGCGTCGGCACGCACGGCCTGTACCCCAGCCGCGACGGCAAGAGCCTGTACGTTGCCAATCGCGGCAGCAACAAGATCCGCGGCAGCAAGGCCGGCCGCGGCAGCGTGTCGGTGATCGACTTCGCTACCGACAAGGTGGTGGCGACCTGGGTGGTGCCCGGCGGCGGCAGCCCCGACATGGGCAACGTCAGCGCGGACGGCAAGTGGCTCTGGCTGTCCGGGCGCTACGACGACGAGGTATACCGCTTCGACACCACTACCGGCGCGGTGGACAAGGTGAAGGTCGGGCGCGAGCCGCACGGCCTCACAGTCTGGCCGCAGCCGGGCCGCTACTCGCTGGGCCACACCGGCAACCTGCGCTGAGAAGCGGGTTCAGCGCGCCGGCGCGGCGCCGGGTGGAACTTCGAACGTGAGGTTGCCCCAGTAGCTGTCCCAGTCGTGGTCGCGAGTCCCCGTGGCCGCGATCATGTGGACGGTGCTGGCCATCCAGGCGCCGGGCCATGGCAGCGACGCGGTCACCTTGCCCTTCGCATCGGTCTTCGCGCGGATCGTGTGCAGCTGCCCGTCCCGCCGGTGCCACAGCTTGACGAGCGTGCCGGACAGCGGCCGGCCGTCGAAAAAAACGCGGAATGAAACATCCCCATCGGCCGCGGGCCGCGACGGATCCGTCGTGGGCACGATCTCCAGCCGCTGGCCGGTGCGCACTGCATAGGTGGTGTCCCGCCTTTCGCCGGCCTGCACCAGCGTCTTGATGTTTCGTCGATAGCGCTCACGCCCGGGCGCATCGGCAGTGCCGCTGGCTTGGCGCGTGGCGGCCACCGTCTCCAGGCCTTCCTCGATGAGGTACGCGTTGAACTTCGCGGCTTCCAGCACGATCTCGCTGGGCTGCGTGTCGATGGCCAGCAGGTGGGTGCCGGCGGCAGGCAAGGTCACGGCGATGCTCGCCGCCGGCTGCTGCGGCACACTCGGCGCCAGGTTCGCGGGGCCGGCGGCCGAGTACCTCCGGAAGGACGCGAACAGCGGCCGCGACAGGCCGACCGTTTCACCGGAGAAGTTTTCACCGACGTGTAGCGATACACCGACCGCGCTCCCCGGTGCGACGGTGAAGCGATCCGGCAGCATCCAGAATTCGTGCGCGCCGGCACCGGCGCCGGCAAGGCTGCAAAGAAGGGCTGCGCACAGGCGATGCAATGTTGTCATGGAAGTGTCGGCGGGCGCCGCCATGCTAACCGCAGCCCCGCGCAGGACGGGTCCTACAGGCGCTGCGGGACTTTGGCCGACAGGCGGGCCATGCCGAGCTTCCTACAGTGGATGACTCGCCGGCGTTGCCGGCGCCTTCGACCCCAACCTTCGAACATAAGCCCGAGAGGAACCCACCATGAACAGCGAAACCAGCAACCCCAGCGCCACCTTGAGCACCACCGGCGCCGGCCTGAACGGCAACAGCGGTGTCGTGCATCGCGTCGCCCAGAAAGCGCACGAGACCGTCGACAAGCTCGAGCAGTCGGTGGCCACCGGCAGCGACCGGGTGATGACGATGCAGGAAGAGTACGGCGCCTATGCGCGCGAGCAGATCAAGACGCATCCCCTCACCACCGTGGCCGGTGCCTTTGCGCTCGGCCTGCTGCTGGGCAAGATCCTGCGCTAACGCGCTGCGGCTGAAGCGAGCTCGCCTCGGGCCTGGCGCATCACGGACCAGCCCCCGCTGATGGCGAGCAGGGCCATCACGCCTGCGACCGCCAGGTCGGGCCAGGCCGAGCCCGTACC
>DATHWV010000452.1:0-3475 GCA_035460205.1 Ramlibacter sp. | reverse complement strand
CGATCATGCGAAGGGTGAGAGTGACAAGTGTGGCGGGATTCCCTTGGACTCGCTGATCACGGCGGCGGCGCTGGCGCTCGCGGCCGGTGATGTTTTCGGTGCGCTCAATCGCGTCGCGTTGCGCGACGACCCACCCGCGCTTGCGCTGCGCGGCATCGCAATGGCCCGGCTGGGCGATCTCGTCCGCGCACGTGCGCTGCTGCGAAGCGCGGCGCGTGCCTTCGGATCGCGCGAGGCAGTGGCGCGTGCGAGATGCGTGGTGGCCGAAGCGGAGATCGCGCTGGTCTCCCGCGACCTGGGCTGGCCCGCGAAAGAGCTGGACGCGGCTCGTGTCACGCTGGCATCGCACGGTGACAAGGTGAACGCGGCGCACGCGGGCCATCTCCAGGCGCGGCGTTTCCTGCTCGTCGGGCAGCTCGACGATGCCGGGCAAGCGCTGGCGGGTTTCGACCCCACGCCTTTGCCGCCCGCGACTCGCGCGGCCCACGCGCTGGTGGTGGCGGGGCTCGCCGTGCGCCGCTTGCACACCCAGCTGGCGCGCGAGGCGCTTGCCGACGCGATGCGCGCCGCCGTCCAGGCCGCAATCCCCGCGCTGGTGGCGGAAGTCGAGGCCGCTTCGCGTGCGCTGGATTTTCCGGCCGCGCGCCTGTTCGTGCGTGGCGATGAACGCACTTTGTTGCTCGGGGAGGTGGAGGCGCTGCTGGCTTCGCAGGCGCTGGTCGTCGACCAGTTCCGCTATGCAGTGCGCCAGGCGGGCGAGTCGGTGCCGCTTGCGAGCCGCCCTGTCTTGTTCGTTCTTGCGCGCACGCTGGCGCAGGCCTGGCCGCACGATGTCACGCGCGAAACGCTGGTCGCCCGCGCATTTCGCGGCAAGGAAGCTGACGAGTCCTATCGGGCCCGCCTTCGGGTGGAGATGGGCCGGTTGCGCACACTCATTGCGCCCATGGCCGGAATTCGCGCGACGCGGCTGGGCTTCCTGCTCGAACCCCACGACGCCGGCGAAGTGGCCGTGCTCGCGCCGCCCACCGAGGAGGCGCATGGCGAGGTGCTGGCCTTCCTGGCCGATGGCGAATCGTGGTCGAGCTCGGCCCTGGCCCTGGCGCTGGGGGCAAGCCAGCGCACGGTGCAGCGCGCGCTGGAGTCACTGGCCGAAACCGGCAAGGTGCAATGGGTGGGGCATGCACGCGCGCGCCGCTGGATGACGGCGCAACCGGTGCCAGGATTCACGACAACACTGTTACTCCCGAATTCCGTTCCGGGTGGCTAGGATGGCGGCATGAAAAAACAAGCAGCTGAAATCGTGCGTGAGTACGGCCCCTTTCCGGGCGTGGACCAGATCGGTGGCGTCACCTATGACGGCCGGAAGGTGTGGCTGGCATGCGGGGACAAGTTGAATGCGATGGACCCGGACAGCGGCCAGGTTGTGGGCTCCATCCCGGTCCCGGCCCACGCGGGCACGGCCTTTGACGGCAAGCACCTGTTCCAGATTGCCGAAGGCAGTATCCGCAAGGTGGATCCGGACAGTGGCCGCGTGATTGCGACCATTCCCGCGCCGGGCGCCGGCGGGGATTCAGGCCTCGCCTGGGCGGAGGGAACGCTGTGGGTGGGAAGTTACCGCGAGAAGAAGATTCACCAGATCGACCCGGAAACGGGTGCGGTGATTCGCAGCATCGAAAGCAATCGCTTCGTCACCGGCGTGAGCTGGGTCGACGGCGAACTGTGGCACGCCACCTGGGAAGGTGAGGAGAGCGACCTGCGCCGCATCGACCCGGCCACGGGCAACGTGCTCGAGCAACTCGAGATGCCCACGGGCGTGGGCATCTCGGGACTCGAATCCGACGGCGCTGACCGCTTCTTTTGCGGCGGAGGCAAAAGCGGCAAAGTCAGGGCCGTGCGCCGGCCTGGGCGGCGTGCCCAGGCTTAGTCGCGCTTAGTCTTAGTGATAGCGCGCGTCGTTCGGCCAACGGTCGACGGAGTCGGCGTAGCCGTCACCGTCGCTGTCGATGATGGCCGCCGGAGCGCCCATGATGACTGTCGAAGGCTGTACGTACGTCGGGGTCGGTGCCACGTACGCCACGGGGGTCGGCCGATAGACCGTGCAACCGGTCAGGATGGCAAGGCCAAGAGGGGCAAGTAGGTAATACGCTTTCATGAGTTACTCCTGTGCCGCGCATGGGATGCGCGGAATGTGAGGCCAGTGTGAAACGATCCTCGCGCAGAGGGCATCGGCCAGCCGCCACTTGTGGCGCAAGGCTGGACCTACAGGGTGGGGTGGCGCATTCGTCCTACACCGATAGCGGACGAGGCTGGCTTCGCGCGGCACGCAAGCGCGCGATTCTGCTGCGATGCAAAACGCAGGAGCAAGCCATGGAACCCACCGAACGAACCCAGCAGGACGACCTCAACGATGAGCCGGTCGCCGGCGAAACCCGCGACGGCCAGCCACCGCCCACACCGGACGAGCGTGGCCCGCACGACGTGCCCGACGACAAGGTGATCGACAAGACCCTGCCTGCCACCAGCCGTTAAGCTCTCGGGGTGAGCCAGATCACCCTTCTTCGAGAGCGCCTGCGCGCGGCCGGTGCCCGGCCCGTGCACGAGCGGCGCGTCCTGCGCCTGTGGTCTCAGGCCCTGCCGCAGGACAGTGGGCGGCGCAAGGTCGAAGACTTCCTGCCCCTGTCATTGCGCGATGCACTCCCGGGCATCGTGTCGGATCTGGAGGGCCTTGCCAGCATCGCATCCCGCCACCCTGCCCAGGACGGATCGATGCGCTTGTTGGTGCGCATGGCCGATGGGCAAACCTGCGAGTCGGTGCTGCTGCCGCGCGGCGGCCTGTGCGTCTCATCGCAAGTCGGCTGCGCCGTGGGCTGCCTCTTTTGCATGACGGGACGCGACGGGCTGTTGCGCCAGATCGGCAGTGCCGAGATCGTGGCCCAGGTCGTGTTGGCCCGCACCTTGCGCCCCGTGAAGAAAGTGGTGTTCATGGGCATGGGCGAGCCGGCCCACAACCTGGACAACGTGCTCGACGCGATCGACCTGCTCGGCACGGCAGGCGCCATCGGCCACAAGCAGCTGGTGTTCTCGACAGTCGGCGATCGCCGCGTGTTCGAGCGCCTGCCACTGGGTCGCGTCAAGCCCGCGCTGGCGCTGTCGTTGCACACCACCAAGCCCGAACTGCGCGAACAGCTGTTGCCGCGCGCGCCGCGCATCACACCGGACGAGCTGGTCGAACTGGGCGAGCAGTACGCGCGCAGCACCGGCTACCAGATCCAGTACCAGTGGACGCTGCTGGCCGGTGTCAACGACGGCGACGACGAGATCGAGGCGATCGAACGCCTGCTGAAGGGCAAGTACGCGATCCTGAACATGATCCCGTACAACCAGGTCGACGGGCTGGACTACCAGCGCCCGAGCTGGGAGCGTGCGGCCGAGATCGCCCGCACGCTGCACCGCCGCCACATCCTGACCAAACTGC
>DATHWV010000451.1:0-7615 GCA_035460205.1 Ramlibacter sp. | reverse complement strand
AAGCCGAGCGCGATCATCACGACGACGGGAATCAGCGCGGACAGGACGGGGGAATTCAAGCAGCCAGTCTAGCCGCAGACCCGGGCCCTAGAAGCTCGCCTGCAATCCCAGCCTGAAACTGCGCCCCGGCAAAGGCGCCTTGCCCGGCGCGGTCTGCGTGAGGATGGAGGTGGCGCTGTACGCCAGCTTGTCGCCGGCATTGTCGATGCGGGCGTACCAGAGCAGCGTAGATGCGCCGGCCTCCATGCGGTAAGTCGCTGCCGCTGTCCACAAGGTGTAGGCCGATGTCGGCAGGTCGCCTGCGGGGACGCGCTGCTGTTCGGCGAAGTGGTCGAAGCCGAGGCGCGCACCCCAGGCATCGCGAGTCCACGACAGCGTCGCGCCCGCGCGCCAGGGCGCAATGCGCGGCAAGGGTTCCCCACTGTCCAGGTCGGTGGCGCGCACGAGGTCGCCCCGAAGTTCCAGGTCCAGTTTCGAAGCGTCGTCGATGAGCCTCAGGTTGCCACCCGCTTCCAGGCCGCGGAAACGCGCCCGCACCTGCCGGTACACGAACTCCGGCAGCGACTCGCCGTCCACCTCGCGCTCTGCCCCACTGGCCTGCAGCGAGATGTAGTTGGCGAAGCGGCCCTGGAACGCACTCACGCGAAAGTTGTCCTGCTGACGCTTCCACTGCAGGCCCAGGTCGATGTGGGACGAGCGTTCCTTTTCCAGGTCGGGGTTGCCGACTTCGTACGCACCCGTTGCAACATGCCCACCGTCGGCGAACAATTCGTAGTCCTTGGGTGCGCGCTGGGTGCGCGACAGGTTCGACGTGAGCTGCCAGCCCGGTGTCACGTTCCACAAGGCGCCCAGGGCGAAGCTGGCAGGGTTGAAACTCCGTCGCGCCGGCGTGAAGCGTGGCACCAGCGGGTTGCCGAACGATTCCACGTCGACCGATTCGGTGCGCGCCCCCAGGCTCAGCTTGCCCCAGGCCGTGCCCAACTCCTCATGCACGAACAGCGCGTCCTGCTGCGACCGGCTGTGCGGCGCAAACGCCTCCGCGCCGTCGGCGGAGAAACGCGTGCGCTCTCCCTGCACGCCAATCACGCCTTCGAGCTCACCCCAGCGGCCATGCCGCGCCTCGATACGGTAGTCGTTGCCCTGGTTGCGGAACACGGTGCCGGGCGCGCCCGCCTCGAACTCGGTGTGCTGGTAGTCGGTGTGGCTGGCCTGCGCCTTGACGCTCTTGAAGAGGGTTCCGAGGTCGCGCCATTCCCCTTCCAGCGCGTAGCGGTCGGAGCGCATGCCGATGGTCACTTCGTCCTCGGCCACGGTGCCGTAGTCGTTGCGGTAGGTGGACGCTGAAGCACCGAGGTAGCCGCTGTCGAAGAACAAGGTACCGCCCACCGCGCCGCCCCGCACATGGCTCGCGGAGTTGCAGATGCGGCCGGCGTATCGCGTCATGCCGGCCTGCGTGCACGCGAGCGACACCGGCACCTTTACGTCGTCGGTATGGCGTTCGAACACATCGACATGCAGTCCCAGCCGCGACGTGCCGCCTTCGACCAGCAGGCCGCCGCCACGCTCGCGGTTGGCGCTGGCCAGGCCCAGGTCGGCCTTGCCGCTGACGCCCCCGGGCGGTTCGCGCGGGATGCGGTTGTCGATCACGTTGACCACGCCACCCACGGCGCTGCCACCATAAAGCAGTGCCGCAGGGCCGCGCAGCACCTCGATACGTTCGATGCTGATGGGATCGATCGCGACCGCATGGTCGCCGCTCAAGCCCGATGCGTCGACCGACGCCCCGCTGTTGGAAAGGATGCGGATGCGGTCGCCGTCCATGCCCCGGATCACGGGGCGGCTGGCGTTGGGCCCGAAGTAGGTGCTGCTGACCCCGGGCGTGCCGCTGAGCGTTTCACCCAGCGTGGTCTGTGATCGCAGCAGGAGCCCCGTGCCGGAATACTGCGCGGCCGGCGCAGCCAGTTCGTCGGCGCCCAGGGGGTTGCCGGTGATGGTCACCTGCTTGAGCGTGGTGGTGGCAGGTGGCGGGGTTTGCGAGGCGGCCGAGCCGCAAAGGAAGAGGAATGCAGCGCCGGCGGCGCCGCGCAGGAACACGGTTTTCATGGAAATGCTTCGGTTGATCCGGCGATGGAACACCGGCGCGGGCCGCAAGGCCCGTCACCGGCAACGGCGGGAAGTCAACGAAGCAAAGGCGGGCCGCGCGCGTCGAACAGCGCGGCCCAGCGGGCGAGCACCTCGCCCTGGAACCATTGGAAAACAAACGAAGGGAGCAGCAGGGGCAGCGGCACGACCGGCACACTGGGCAGGAAACCGCCCTGCCCCAGCTGGTCGAAGACGCGGCAGCCGGAATCGTCATGCTGGCCGACCAGGGCAAGCACCCAGCCGCGCGCCGGCGACTCCACCGCGTGCTCAATGTTCGAGGGATGGACGACGCGGTGCATCAGGCCCAGCGTCTGCGCCGACACCAGCGCAAACAGCACGAGCCACAGCAGGCCGCGCCGCAACTGCATTACTTGACGCCCACCGCTTCAGTGATGCGGTAGTACAGGCCGTACGGGTCGTCCGCCAGCACCGCGAACTTGCCTTCCACCGTCACCGGCTCCAGCGTGTAGCGCACCGGCGTGCGGGTCTTGACCTCGACCATGCTCTCGGGCCCGCCGGGCATGCAGAACGAGCAGGACAGCGGCACGGAACTGAGCAGGAAGTGGGTCTGCTTCTCGCCCGGTTCCAGCGGCATCATGAAACCCTGCACGCGCTGCGTCTTCTGGTTGAGCGCGAGCTGCGGCTTTTCGAAGTTGGGCAGCAGCTTGTTGTTCTCGGCGCGGGTCTTGACGGCGGTGAGCACCGACCACGGCACCACGTCACGCCGCTCGGGCAGGGGCGCGAACGGGCTGTTGGGGCTGTGCACGCCGGGGCCGGTGCCAGCGGGCAGCGGCGAACTCAACTGGGCCTGGGCACAGAAGGCGGCCAGGGCGGCAAGCAGGACTACGGTGCTTTTCATGTTCAATTCCTGGGACGGCCCTATTTTCAACCTTCAGCGGGCATTGAGCAATTGGGCCACGTCGATGCGATAGGCGGTCACCGAAGGGATCAACGCGGCCAGCGCGGCCACGGCAACGGCCGCCACCGGAATCCAGCCTTCGGCCGTCACCCACACCGCGCCGCTGATGGGCAGCGAACGCTGGGCTTCCAGCATGGCGCCGACCAGCCCCGCCAGGCCATGGCCGATGGCCAGCCCCAGCACGGACGCCAGCAGCGCGAGCCACAAGGCCTCTGAAAACAAAAGGGCAGCCACCTTGCCCGGCGTGGCACCCAGCATGCGCAGCATCGCGAGGTCATCGCGCCTTTCGCGCACCGCGTTCCACAGCGCGATGAACACGCTGAGCGCTGCGGTGACGAGCAGCACCACGCCCACACCGCGCAGCACGTCGGTCCCCACGCCCAAAAGTCGCAACAGCCGCGACACTTCCAATGCCGGGGCGGCCGCCTGCATGCGCGTGCTGCTGTTGACCCAGCGCGGGAACGAGGCTGCGGCCAGCGGGCTCTTGTAGGTGATGAGGGCCATGGTCACTTCGCGGTGCTCGTCCTGCGCGTGCGCCCCTTTCGATTCCATGGACTCATGGACCTCCCACACCGACTCGAGCGAGGTCAGGACCAGCCTGTCGGCCACGCAGCCGCAAGGCGCCAGCACGCCCTTGACGCGGTAGGCTGCATCGCCATGGTCCTGGCCGCCACCGCCCAGCCCATGGCTGCCGGAAAAACGGTCGCCATCCTTGAGGCCCGTGGCCTGCGCCACCTGCGCACCCAGCACGGCTTCCATCGGCTGCTCCCATGCCTTGCCCTGCGCGAACGACAGGCCGTAGTGCGCAAGGTACTCGGTGGTCGTGCCCACAACGCGAAAGCCGCGGAAGCTGTCGCCCATGCTCAGGGGAATCAGCTTGGCCACCATCGGCTGCTTGCGCAGTTCCTGCACGTCCTGCAGCGCGATATTGCCGGGAGGCGTGTCGATGTGGAACACACCGGCCAGGATCAGTTGCATCGGGCTACCCTTGGCGCCGACCACCAGGTCGATGCCCGCCAGGTCACGCTGGAAGGCGCGGTCCACCTGTTCGCTCGCCAGCAGGACGAAGGTGATGGACGCCAGGCCGAGCGTGAGCAGCAGCAGGTTCAACACCGCCTGCAAGGGGCGCGACCACAGGTAGCGGAAAGCCAGCGCAATCGTCTTCATGCCGCGCCACCGATCCGGTGGACCACCGCTTCGGGCAGTGCCACATGCACGCGCGCGTCGTGGGTGGCAATCACCAGCGTCGCCTTGCACCGGCGGGCGCTGTCTTGCAGCAGGCTGAGGGCTGCGGTCGCGGCTTCGTCGTCGAGGCTGGCGGTGGGTTCATCGGCCAGGATGACTTTGGGTGACATCAGGATGGTGCGGGCCAGCGCGACACGCTGGGCCTGGCCGCCGGACAACTGTGAGGGCCTGCGGCCGGCAAGGTCGCCCACACCAAGCAACTCGAGCGAGCGCTCGATCGCGGCCCGGTCCTCGGGTACACCGGCGGCGTAGAACGCAAGCGCAAGGTTGCGCTCGACGGTGAGCGCATCGCTCAGGTGCAGTTTCTGGGGAAGGAATCCGAGGTGCCCCGCGCGCCAGGCATCGCGCGCGCCGCGCGACAAGCGGGACAGCGGCTGCCCGGCGACGACCACCTCGCCCGCGTCCGGCGTCAGCAGCCCGGCTGCCAGCGCGAGCCAGGTCGACTTGCCGCTGCCCGAGTTGCCACGCAGCAGCAGGGTCGCGCCTTGCGGCACATCGACGTCCTGGAAATCCAGCACCGGCCCGCCGGCATACCGGTAGCGCAGCGCGCGGGTCTGGATCATCAGTGCTTCACAAGCTCCGAGAAGGTCTTGCGGAACTTGGCCACCTTCGGGCCGGCCACGGCGACGCAGTAGCCCTGGTTGGGGTTCTTCTCGAAGAAGTCCTGGTGGTATTCCTCCGCCGGCCAGTAGTTGGCCAGGGGCAGCACCTCGGTCACCACCGGCTTGCCGAACACCTTGTCGCGGTTCATCTGGCCGATCATCTCCTCGGCCACTTCCTTCTGTTCCGGCGTCGTGTAGTAGATGCCGCTGCGGTATTGCGTGCCCGTGTCATTGCCCTGGCGGTTCAGGGTCGTGGCGTCGTGGACCACAAAGAAGATTTCAAGGATCTGCCGGGTGCTGATCTGCGCCGGGTCATAGACCAGCTTGACGACTTCGTTGTGCCCTGTGGTGCCGGTGCAGACCTGCTCATAGCTGGGCCGCTCGGTCTTGCCGTTGCTGTAGCCGGACTCCACGTCGGTGATGCCGCGGGCCTTCACATAGACGGCTTCGGTGCACCAGAAGCAGCCGCCGCCCAAAACCAGGGTCTGTGGGGATGAGGACATGGTTCTAACTCCGCAAAAGCCAGTTGGTCGCGGCAAAGGGCGCCATCTTACTGCGCAGCAGGCGCTGCGGAGCGACGGTCAGCTGCGCTTCTTGGATTTGCCGACGTGCTGCGGGCCGACCAGGGTTCGCATGAGCTTGAGCACAATGATCATGACGACCGCCCCGGCGATCGCCATCGCCAGCGACCCGGCGTTGAAGACCTTGTCGTTCACGACGCCCTTGTTGAGCATTGCGGGAACGAAGTCACCGCCGATGAAGGCCCCGAACACGCCCACCAGCGTGTTTTCGATCATGACGATGCGGCCGTCCCCCGGTTTTTTCAGCATCATGCCCATGAGCCAACCGACCCCGGCGCCGACGACCAGCCAGATATATGAATTGATACCGCTCTCCCTTGTGGAATGACCCCCATCATGTTCCCTTTGCGGCCCAGTGCCTGTTTGCGGCCGATTTACCCGGCCTTTACCTCCAAAACAGGCACTTTCGTAGCCGGACGGTTGACGGCTGGAACCCCAAAAGCTACATTACTAACCAGTCAGTCATTAATTTCCCCATGTCCCTTTCCAAGTTGATCGGCGCCCGCAGCGACGAAGTGCAGGCCAAGCGCGAGCGCCGCAAGGAGGCGCGGCCCGGCGAACTGCTGGACGCCGCGCTGGAGCTGTTCGTCGAAAAAGGCTTCGCCGCCACCCGCGCCGAAGAGGTTGCCGCCCGTGCGGGCGTCTCCAAGGGCACGCTGTTCCTCTACTTCCCCAGCAAGGAAGAACTGTTCAAGGCGGTGGTGCGCGAGAACATCTCCGGCCGCTTCCAGGAATGGAATGAAGAGTTCCAGACCTTCGAGGGCAGCAGCGCCGACATGGTGCGTGCCTGCATGAAGATCTGGTGGGAGCGCGTGGGTGCGACCCGCGCCTCCGGCATCACCAAGCTGATCATCAGCGAGGCGCGCAACTTCCCCGACATCGCAGCCTTCTACCAGCAGGAAGTCATCAAGCCCGGCACCGACCTGATCCAGCGCATCCTGCAGCGCGGCGTCGACCGCGGCGAGTTCCACGTGCATGACATGGAGTACGCGACCTTCAGCATCAGCGCGCCCATGATCTTCCTGATCATGATGAAGCACTCGATGGGGGTCTGCATGCCCGCGGGCTACCCGCTGGACCCGGAGCGCTACATCGACTCGCAGGTCGAGACGCTGTTGAATGGCCTGAAGGTGCGAGCGGAAGAAAAACAGAACGAGGGACGGGGCCGGAAATGACGAAACGCCACTACAAATGGATCGCGCTCGGCGTCGTCCTGTTGCTGATCGCCTTCAGCGTCGTGCGGGCGCTGTCCGCGCGCAAGGCGCAGCAGGAAGCCGTGGCACAGGCCAGCGTGGCCAAGGTGCAAAGCGTGGTGGAACTCGCCGCGTCGGACGTGGTGACGGCCCAGGTGCGCGAACTCGCGCAGGGCCTGCCGATCTCCGGTTCGCTCAAGGCGGTGAATTCCGCCGTGGTCAAGGCCCGCGCGGCCGGCGAACTGCAAGGCCTCACGGTGCGCGAAGGCGACATGGTCAAGGCCGGGCAGGTGGTCGCCAAGGTCGACGCCACTGAGTACGCCGCACGCGTCAAGCAGTTGCAGCAGCAGGCGGACTCGGCCAAGGCGCAACTCGACATCGCCCAGCGCCAGTGGGACAGCAACAAGGCGCTGGTGGACCAGGGCTTCATCTCGCGCATGGCGCTGGACACCTCGGGCAACAACCTGTCGGCCGCGCAGGCCAACCACAATGCCGCGCTCGCGGCGGTGGACATGGTGCGCAAGAATCTCGACGACACCGTCCTGCGCTCGCCGATCAACGGCGTGGTGTCGGTGCGGGCCGTGCAGGCCGGCGAGCGCGTCAGCGTGGATGCGAAGGTCATCGAAGTCGTCGACCTGAGCCGCCTCGAACTTGAAGCAACATTGAGCGCCGCCGACTCGGTAGGCGTGCGCGTCGGCCAGGAAGCGACCTTGCAGATCGAAGGCAACCGCCCGGTGCACGCCAAGGTGGTGCGGATCAACCCGAGCGCCCAGGCCGGCAGCCGCAGCGTGCTGGCCTACCTGGAAGTTTCCGAGCCGGCCGGCCTGCGCCAGGGCCTGTTCGCGCAAGGCACGCTGGGCATCGGCACCAGCTCGGCCCTGGCCCTGCCGCTGAACACCGTGCGCACCGACAAGCCCGCCCCCTATGTGCAGG
>DATHWV010000450.1:0-2286 GCA_035460205.1 Ramlibacter sp. | reverse complement strand
CCGGTACCACCGCATTCGGGGCACTCATCGACACCGCCCGTCATCATGGGTTGCACAGTCGTGGGAGGCGCAAGCACTTCAACGCCCGCGCCGGGGTCTTCTTCACCGGCGGCGGACTCCAGCAGGTCCAGGGTTGAGTCTGTCGTATTCATGAGCCCATCCTAGGATGGCTTCATGGCGCGCCGGTGTAGGACACCGGCGCGCGCTGCCTCAGCGACAAGCGCGGTGGCTTAGCGTCCGCGCCACACCGGTGCGCGCTTTTCCGTAAAAGCGGTAACGCCTTCGCGAAAGTCTTCGCTGCCGTAGGCGCGAATGATGAGGTCCTGCGCCTCGGGCAGGCCCTGCAGCAACAGGCGTTGCAGTGCTTCCTTGGTGACGGCCTGCGTCACCGGCGCCAGCGAGGCGAGCCGGTTGCAAAGCGTTGCCGATGCCGCATCGATTTCATCGGCCCCCACCAGCTGGGCCAGGTAGCCGCAGGTAAGCGCTTCGTCGGCGGCAAGGAGCTCCGCGCCGATGAGCATGCGCTGCACGCGCGGCTTGCCGAAAGCGGCGACCAGCCGCGCGATGTTGGCGATCGACAGGCAATTGCCCAGCGTGCGTGCAATCGGCACCCCCAGGCGCGCCGAGGGGGTGCCGATGCGGATGTCGCAGGCCGTCGCAATGGCCAGCCCGCCGCCCACGCACCAACCCTCGATCACGGCCACGGTCGGAATCGGCAGCGCTTCCAGCTGCGCGATGCCGGCGTCGATGCCACGCTCATAGTCCACGCCTGACTGGCCGTCCTCGAAAGCCTTGAACTGCTCGATGTCGGTCCCGGCGACAAACGCCTCGCCGCCCGCGCCACGCAGGCAGGCGACGCGCGCGTCCGGGTCAGTGCGCAAGTGCTCGCAGATTTCGCCGAGCTGCTGGTACATCGCCCAGGTCATGGCATTGCGCGCCGCCGGGCGATCGAAAAGGATGTTGGCGACGGGGCCTTCGATCGAAAGCCGCACTGCGCCGTGGTGGGCGACACCTTGGTCGATTGGGCTCATGCCGCGAAAGCGCCCTGCTCCTGCAGCCGCGCCCGCTCCCTGTCGCCAAAGCCGAACTCGGCCAGCACCTCGTCGTTGTGCTCGCCCAGCAGCGGCGGATGGCGCCGGACCTGCTGCGGCGTGCCCGAAAGCTTCACCGCGAAGCCGATGTTCGGCACCTTGCCCTCGATGGGATGATCGATCTCCATGCGCATGTTCCGCGCGCGGCCGTGCTCGCCCTCGAAAGCCTCGGGGTAAGTGAGGATCGGCCCTGCGGGAATGCCCGCGGCGAGCAAGGTGTCCACCCAGTAGTCCTTGGGCTTCTGGCGGAAAGTACGCTCCAGCTCTTTCTCCAGTGCCGCGCGATTGTTCAGCCGCAGCGAGATGGTCGAGAAGCGTTCATCGGCGAGCAACTCGACCCGTCCGATGACGTTGCACAGCAGCTGCCAGAGCTTCTGGTTGTTGGCGCCCATCACGAAGTAGCCGTCCGACGACGCCATCGCCTGGTAAGGCGCGGTCATCTTGTTGGACGTGCCCAGCGGCTCCGGCGGCTTGCCCGTGCCCCAGTAGTCGCTGATGTCCCAGATCGAAAAGGCCAGTGCCGAGTCGAACAGCGACGCATCGACGTACTGGCCCAGGCCGGTGTTCTTCGCACCGATGTAGGCCGAGAGCGTTGCGTACACGGCAAACAGCGCGCAGCCGATGTCGGCCACCGGCACGCCGCATTTCACCGGCGGGCTGTCGGGGTAGCCGGTCACGCTCATCACGCCCGACATCGCCTGCGCCATCAGGTCGAAGCCGGGGCGGTCGGCCCACGGCCCGGTCTGGCCGAAGCCGGAGATGCTGGTGTAGACCAGCTTCGGGTTGAGGTGCTTCAGGTCTTCGTACCCGAGGCGCAGGCGCTTCATCGCTCCCGGCCGGTAGTTCTCGAGCAGGATGTCCGCATCCTTCACCATGCGCAGCAGCACCTCGCGCCCGGCCTCGGACTTGAGGTTGAGCGTGACACTGCGCTTGTTGCGATTCATGTTCAGGAAGCCCATGCTGTCGGCCCCCTTCATCTTGAAGCCCATGGACCCGCGGGTCTGGTCACCGGTGCCGGGTGGCTCGATCTTGATCACGTCGGCACCGAGGTCCGCCAGCAACATGCACGCGTACGGCCCTGCCATCACCTGGCTGATGTCCAGGACCTTCACGCCCGCCAGCGGTAGCGGGCGACTTCCCGATGGCTGCATCAGGACTCGCCTTTCACGCCGCCGTCCTTGATGATCTTGGCCCA
>DATHWV010000449.1:0-9188 GCA_035460205.1 Ramlibacter sp. | reverse complement strand
CCCAGGAGAAAAAGCATGACCGTGAAATACACCGAAGAGCATGAGTGGATCCAGCTGGAAGACCACGAGACCGCCGTCGTGGGCATCACGCTGCACGCGCAGGACGCGCTGGGCGACGTGGTGTTCGTCGACCTGCCCGAGGTGGGCCGTGTCTACGCGAAGGGCGAAGTGACCGGCGTGGTCGAGTCCGTGAAAGCGGCCGCCGACATCTTCATGCCGGTCGCCGGCGAGGTTACCGAAGTGAACGAAGAACTGCGCGCCAACCCCTCGCTGGCCAACACCGACCCGATGGGCAACGGCTGGTTCTTCAAGGTCCTGATCTCCGAACCGGGCATGGGCGAGTTCGACCAGCTGATGGACGCGCCCGACTACGCCAAATTCTCCAAAGACCACTAAAGCCCCTCATGCTGATGCAATCCGCCCGCCCGCTCGGCGAGCTCGAGAACGCCTCCGAGTTCATCCCCCGCCACATCGGCGTTGACGAAGCCGACGAGAAGCTGATGCTTGGCGTGATCGGCGAAGCGTCGCGTCGCGCCCTGATCGACAGCATCGTCCCACGCTCCATCGCACGCAGCGAGCCGATGAAGCTGCCGCCGGTCGCCACCGAAGCGGCGGCGCTGGCCGAGCTCAAGGCCATGGCCTCGCGCAACCAGGTGTTCAGGAGTTTCATTGGCCAGGGCTACCACGGCACGCACACGCCGGGCGTGATCCTGCGCAACGTGCTGGAGAACCCGGCCTGGTACACCGCTTACACGCCTTACCAGGCCGAGATCAGCCAGGGCCGGATGGAGGCGCTGGTGAACTTCCAGACCATGGTCTGCGATTTGACGGGCATGCCGATTGCCAATGCGTCGATGCTGGACGAAGCCACCGCCGCGGCCGAGGCGATGACGCTGGCCAAGCGCAGCGTGAAAAGCAAGAGCCAGCGCTTCATCGTCGCCGGCGATTGCCATCCCCAGACCATCGAGGTGGTGCAGACCCGCGCGAAACCGCTGGGCATCGAGGTGGTGCTGGCCAATTCCGCCGGCGAATGGGACAGCGCACTGGCCAGCGAATTCTTTGCCGTGCTGGCGCAATACCCCTCGACCAGCGGCCGCATCGATGACCTGCGCGCGGACGTCGAGAAGGTCCACGCGAAACAGGCCGCCTTCATCGTCGCCGCTGACCTGCTGGCCATGACGCTCCTGGTGCCGCCGGGCGAGTTCGGCGCCGACATCGCGGTGGGTACGACCCAGCGCTTCGGCATGCCCATGGGCGCCGGCGGCCCGCACGCCGCCTACATGGCCTGCCGCGACGAGTTCAAGCGCTCGCTGCCCGGCCGCCTGGTGGGTGTGAGCATCGATTCGCACGGCAACCCCGCCTATCGCCTGGCGCTGCAGACGCGCGAGCAGCACATTCGCCGCGAGAAGGCCACCTCCAATATCTGCACGGCGCAGGTCTTGCCCGCGGTTGTCGCGAGCATGTATGCCGTCTATCACGGCCCGCAGGGCCTCAAGCGCATCGCGCAGCGCGTGGCCAGCTACACCGCCATCCTGGCCAAGGGCCTGGAGCAATTGGGCTACACGCCGCGGCCCGGTGGCGCCTTCGACACGCTCAGCCTGAAGACCGGCGAGGAGACCGAAGCCATCGCCGCGCGTGCCCGTTCGCGCCAGGCCAACCTGCGCGTGTACTACGAAGAGTACCTGTGCATCACGCTGGACGAGACGACCACCCGCGACGACATCCACCTGCTTTGGTCGCTGTTTGCCAAGCCGGGTCAGGCGCTGCCCGACTTCGCGAAGTTCGAGAAAGGCATCGAGCCGCTGATCCCGGCCGGGCTGCGCCGCACCAGCGAGTTCATGTCGCACCCGGTGTTCAATACCCACCACTCCGAGACCGGCATGCTGCGCTACATCCGCGCGCTGTCCGACAAGGACCTTGCGCTGGACCGCAGCATGATCCCGCTGGGCAGCTGCACCATGAAGCTCAACGCGACCAGCGAGATGATCCCCATCACCTGGCCGGAGTTCGCGCAGGTCCACCCCTTCGCGCCGCGCGACCAGTTGCAGGGCTACGCCGAACTGGACGAGCAGCTGCGCGCCTGGCTGTGCCAGGCCACCGGCTACGCAGGCATCAGCCTGCAACCCAATGCCGGCTCGCAGGGTGAGTACGCCGGCCTGCTGGCGATCAAGGCCTTCCATGAGAGCAAGGGCCAGGGCCATCGCAACATCTGCCTGATCCCCTCATCGGCGCACGGCACCAACCCGGCCAGCGCCCAGATGGTGGGCATGCAGGTGGTGGTGACCGCCTGCGACAGCAACGGCAACGTGGATCTCGCCGACCTGCAAGCCAAGTGCGAACAGCACAGCGCCAACCTGGCCTGCGTGATGATCACTTACCCCAGCACGCACGGCGTGTTCGAGATGCAGGTCAAGGAGCTGTGCGCGCTGGTGCACCAGCATGGCGGCCGCGTCTATGTGGACGGCGCCAACATGAACGCGCTGGTCGGCGTGGCAGCGCCGGGCGAGTTCGGCGGCGACGTCAGCCACCTCAACCTGCACAAGACGTTCTGCATCCCGCACGGCGGCGGCGGCCCCGGCGTCGGCCCGGTGTGCGTGGTGGAAGACCTGGTGCCTTTCCTGCCCGGCCACAAGTCGGGAGGCCTTGCCGACCACGGCGTGGGCGCGGTGTCCGCAGCGCCGCTGGGCAATGCGGCCGTGCTGCCGATCAGCTGGATGTACTGCCGCATGATGGGCGCCGAAGGCCTGAAGCAGGCCACGGAAATCGCCATCCTCTCGGCCAACTACATCAGCGCGCGCCTGAAGGACCACTACCCCACCCTTTACGCCAGCGCCAACGGCCACGTGGCCCATGAGTGCATCCTGGACCTGCGCCCGCTCAAGGAAACGAGCGGCGTCACCGCCGAGGATGTTGCCAAGCGCCTGATCGACTACGGCTTCCACGCGCCGACCCTGAGCTTCCCGGTCGCCGGCACGCTGATGGTCGAGCCCACCGAAAGCGAAACCCTGGATGAGCTGGACCGCTTCATCGGCGCGATGATCGCCATCCGCGAGGAGATCCGCCGCATCGAGCGCGGCGAATGGCCGCAGGACGACAACCCGCTCAAGCACGCGCCGCACACCGCTTCCAGCCTGCTCAAGGGCGACTGGCCCCACGCCTACCCGCGCGATGTGGGCGCCGCCGTGCTCGACGAGCGCCGCCACGCCAAGTACTGGCCGCCGGTCGGCCGCGTCGACAACGTGTACGGCGACCGCAACCTGTTCTGCGCCTGCGTGCCGATGTCGGCCTACGAATAACGGACCGGCGCCATCGACCCGCTGGTCCTCATCGTCATCGGGGGGGCCGCCCTGGCCGGGTTCGTCCAGGGGCTGTCGGGATTCGGCTTCAGCCTGACGGCGATGTCGCTCTGGGCCTGGACGCTGGAGCCGCAACTTGCCGCCGCGCTGGCGGTCTTCGGCGGCCTCACCGGGCAGCTCATCCAGGCGGTGACTGTGCGCCGCGGCTTCGAGCTGCGCCGGCTGCTCCCCTTCGTGCTGGGCGGGCTCTGCGGCTTGCCGCTGGGCCTCTACATCCTGCCGAGGCTGGACGTTCCCCTCTTCAAGGGACTGTTGGGGGTGATCCTGGTCATCGTGTGCCCGCTGATGTTCTTCGCGCCGCGCCTGCCCCACATCCGTCGCGGCGGACGGGCCGGTGACGCCCTGGCGGGCGTCGCCGGTGGCGTGATGGGTGGCCTGGGCGGATTCACCGGGGTCGTGCCGACGCTCTGGTGCACCGTCCGTGGCTTCGAGAAGGACGCCCAGCGCGCGGTGATCCAGAACTTCAACCTCGCCATGCTGGCCGTGACCTTCGCCAGCTACGTCGCCAGCGGCATCGCCACCCGCCAGATGCTGCCGCTATTCGCCATCGTCGCGCCGGCCATGCTGGTCCCCTCGCTGCTGGGCGCCCGGGTGTACCTCGGCATCAGCGAGGCGACCTTCCGCAAGGTCATCCTCGCCCTGGTCACGGCGTCGGGCGCGGCCATGCTGTTCTCGGCCCTGCCGGTGTTGCTGCAACGCTGAGGCCGCCCGGCGCCGGTGTGTCGCAGGATGCGAATAAACCCGCAGGCGTCCCCCGGCCGGCCCGCACAAGGGTAAAGTGGCGGCACGGATGGAAGCAAGCCGTGGCGTCAGCGGCAAGGAGACTGGAGTTGGCACTCAAAGCGTTCGTGGTGGAAGACAACGTTTCGATTCGCGAGAGCCTGATCGAGGCCCTGACGGAGCTTTCCGGCATCGAGACCGCCGGGGTCGCCGGCAGCGAAAAAGCCGCCATCGCCTGGCTGTCCGATCCTGCCAACGAATGGGACATTGCCATCGTCGACCTCATCCTTGAACCCGGTGGCAGCGGCTTTGGCGTGCTCAATGCCCTGCGCGACCGCAAGCCCGGCCGCAAGATGGTCGTGCTGACCGGCACCGCCAACCCCGACGTCCGAAAGCAGTGCGAGGCGCTGGGCTGCGACGGCGTCTTCGACAAGTCGATCGAAACCGACGCGCTGCTGGATTACTGCGCGAACCTGTCCCGCGGTATGCCAAAATAACCCCCCAGCCGGCCGATGGCATGAGCCGGCAACGCGACGGGGAGAGTTCGGCCACCGGCCGTTAACCAACGTTCTTACGTCTGGGCCAGAAGATGAATGACGCCGCGATCCTCGTGGTGGACGACAACCCCGATCACCTCGAATTGACGGTGATGGCACTGGGTGACTGTTGCGATCCTGACAACATCGCCACGGCGGCCGACGGGGTCGAGGCACTCGATTACCTGTTCGGCCGCGGCGCCCATACCGGGCGCGACACGAATTGGCAACCCCGCCTGGTGATCCTGGACATGAAGCTGGTCCGCCTGCACGGCCTGGACGTGCTAAAGGCCATGCGCCAGGACCCGCGCACCGCCACCATCCCGGTGGTGATGCACTCGTCGTCCGGTGAAAAGAGCGACATCGCCGCCTCCTATGCCAACGGCGCCAACAGCTACGTGCGCAAAGCCACCGACTACGACGAGATGCGCCGCAAGATGCGGCAGGTGCACGACTTCTGGCTGGACGTGAACGAGCGCTACCGGCCGGCCTGAGGCGCTTCCGCCGCGATCTGCCGCAGGGCCTGCTCGAACACTTCGGGCGGCTGCCCGCCCTGGATCAAATGCCGGTCATTGATGATCACGGCGGGCACGGCATGGATGCCGTGATCCAGGTAGAACTGCTCGCGCTCGCGCACATCGGCGGCATATTCGTCGCTGCCGAGGATCGCGCGGGCCCGCGCGACGTCCAGCCCCGCCTCCTGCGCGGCGCTCGCCAGCACTTCATGGTCACCGGGGCTGCGCCCGTCGGTGAAGTACGCCTTCAGGAAAGCCTTCTTCAGCGCTTGCTGCCGTTCGGGGAATTCCTCGCCGGCCCAATGCAGCAGGCGATGTGCATCGAAGGTGTTGTAGATACGGCCGCGGCCTTCCTTGCGGAACTCGAAGCCGACCTCGGCGCCGCGTTGGCGAATCATTTCGCGCGTGGCCGCCTGCTGTTCCGGCGTGGTGCGGTACTTCTGGGTGATGTGCTCGCCGATCTCCTGGCCTTCCGGCGGCATCGCGGGATTCAGCTCGAAGGGCTGGAAGTGAAGCTCGGCCTGCACGTCATCGCCCAGGCGCTCCAGCGCGCGTTCCAGCGCGGAGAGGCCGATGGCGCACCAGGGGCAGGACACATCGGAAACGAAATCAATCTTCAGGGCAGTCATGGCGCCCATCGTATCAACTGCCGACCGACCCCGTGATGGGCAGGACAATGCCCGTGATGTAGCTCGAACACACCGGCGACGCCAGGAAAACATAGGCGGGTGACAGCTCCTCCGGCTGGGCCGGCCGCTTCATGTCGGTGCTGGCGCCGAACTTCGCGACCTTGTCCGCGGGCGCGTCGGCAGGATTGAGTGGCGTCCAGACCGGGCCCGGCGCGATCGCGTTGACGCGGATGCCGCGGTCGATGAGATTGCTGGCCAGCGACATGGTGAAAGCGTGGATCGCGCCCTTGGTCGCCGAGTAGTCCAGCAGGTGCGAGCTGCCGCGCAGCCCCGTCACCGAGCCGGTGTTGATGATGCAGGAGCCCCGTTTCAGGTGCGGCAACGCCGCGCGCGCCATGTAGACGTAGCCGAAGATATTCGTCCGCATCGTTTCTTCCAGCCTCTCGTCAGTCACGTCCTCCAGCGACTTGGCGTGCAGCTGGAAGGCTGCGTTGTTCACCAGGATGTCGAGCCGGTCGAACTCCTCGACGGTGCCCTGCACGGCGCGTTTGCAGAATTTCGAGTCCTTCACATCGCCCGAGATCAGCAGGCAGCGGCGGCCCTCCTTCTCGACGTGGCGCTGCGTTTCCTGCGCGTCCTCATGCGAGTCGAGGTAGCAGATGGCCACGTCGGCGCCCTCGCGTGCGTAGAGCACGGCCACCGCGCGCCCAATGCCCGAGTCGCCGCCGGTGATGAGCGCCACCATCCCCTTGAGCTTGCCGCTGCCCCGGTAGTCCGGCGCGTAGAACTGCGGCTTGAGCGCCATCTCGGCTTCGATGCCGGGCTTTTGCAGGTGCTGCGCCGGCATCGGCGGCGCCGGCTGCTTGCGCGCGCTGGTCTGCACCGCCTTCTTCGGCTTGCTTTCGGACTTGGCCTCGGCCGCGTCCTTGCGATCCTGTTCGCGCTGCAGCCTGCGCTGCTTTTCGGGGGTGTCTCCGGCGCTGTTCTGTCGCGGCGGGTTCTTGGCGGTGGGCTTGGGCATGGCGGCTCCCGAAATGGAAGCTGCCACTATCGCCTCGCGCAGGCGCCTTGCTGTGTCGACAGAAGCGAGCGCAGCGCGTAGGAGCTGGCCTACACGTGGCCCAGGACCGGATGGGGCTCGTAGGCCGCTTCCAGCTTCTCGATTTCCGCTGCGGTGAGCTGGACGTCCACGGCAGCCGCCGCCTGGTCCAGCTGGTAGGTCTTGCTCGCGCCGACGATGGGCGCGGTAACGCCCTTGTGCATCAACCACGCATAGGCCAGCGTGGCGTTGCTCACGCCCTTCTTCGCGGCCAGCTTGCCCAGGGTCTCGACCACCTTGAAGTCGCTCTTGCGGTAGTAGTAGTTCTGCGCGATATCGTCGGTCTTCGCGCGGCTGGTCTCGCCCGACTCCTTGTCGCCGGCCTTGCGGTTGCCGGCCAGGAAGCCGCGTGCCAACGGGCTCCACGGGATCAGCGCCACGCCCTGGTCGCGGCACAGCGGGATCATCTCGCGCTCTTCCTCGCGATAGGCCAGGTTGTAGTGGTTCTGCATGCTGGCAAAAGGCGTCCAGCCGTGTTCGCGCGCGATCTGCTGCATCTTGGCGAACTGCCATGCGTACATGCTGCTCGCGCCGAGGTAGCGCACCTTGCCGGCCTTCACCACGTCGTGCAGCGCTTCCATGATCTCCTCCATCGAGGTGTCCTGGTCGAGGCGGTGGATCTGGTACAGGTCGATGTAGTCCGTGCCAAGCCGCTTCAGGCTCTCATCCACCGCGTGGAAGATGCGCTTGCGCGACAGGCCGTCCATATTGGGGCGGCGGTCCGGTTTGGCCGCGGCACTCGCTCCACCCTTGAAACCCAGGTCCACCGGGTAGTACACCTTGGTGGCGATCACGACTTCTTCGCGCTTGCAGAACTCGCGGATGAACTTGCCGGTGAGCACTTCGCTCTGCCCGCCGGAATACATGTCGGCAGTGTCGAAGAAGTTGATGCCCAAGTCCACGGCGTGCTTGACGACGGGGCGCGACGGGCCCTCTTCCATCACCCAGGGCCGCCACTGCGCCGTGCCGTAGGTCATCATGCCCAGGCAGATGCGCGAAACCTTCAGGCCGGTGTTGCCCAGGCGGGTGTACTGCATGCGATTCCCCTAACGGATGGAGCCGGCGATGGGTGCGACCGGCGAGACGACGTCGGCGTTCTGCGCGCGCTGGCGCAAGGCGTGCTCCATCACCACCAGCGCCAGCATCGCCTCGGCGATGGGCGTGGCGCGAATGCCCACGCAGGGGTCGTGGCGGCCCTTGGTGACCACCTCGGTTGCCTCGCCCTTGAGGTTGATGGTTTCGCGCGGCGTGATGATGCTGCTGGTCGGCTTGATCGCGATCGACACTTCCAGGTCTTGCCCAGTGCTGATGCCGCCCAACATGCCGCCCGCGTTGTTCGTGCGAAAGCCATTGGGCGTCGGCGAATCGCCGTGCGTGGTGCCGCGTTGCGTGACGCTCGCAAAGCCCGCGCCGATCTCCACGCCTTTCACCGCGTTGATGCCCATCATCGCGTAGGCGATGTCGGCGTCCAGCTTGTCGAACAGCGGCTCGCCCAGGCCGACCGGCACGCCGGAAGCCATCACGCGGATGCGCGCACCGCAGGAGTCGCCCGCCTTGCGCAAGGTGTCCATGTACTCCTCGAGCGCGCTCACGTCGGCAACCGGCGCGAAGAAGGGGTTGTTCGGCACATGCTCCCAGCCCTCGAAGCCGATGGCGATGTCACCGACCTGCTGCATGCAGCCGCGGAACACCGTGCCGTACTTTTCGGCCAGCCACTTCTTGGCCACGGCGCCGGCCGCCACCATCGGTGCGGTGAGGCGGGCCGAGGCACGACCGCCGCCGCGCGGGTCGCGCAGGCCGTATTTCTGCAGGTAGGTGTAGTCGGCGTGGCCGGGACGGAACGTCTGGGCGATCTCCGAATAGTCCTTGCTGCGCTGGTCGGTGTTGCGGATCAGGAGCGCAATCGGCGTGCCCGTGGTCTTGCCCTCATAGGTGCCGGACAGGATTTCGACCTTGTCTTCTTCCTGGCGCTGGGTCACGTGGCGGCTGGTGCCGGGACGGCGGCGGTCCAGGTCCGGCTGGATGTCCTCGGCCGACAGCGCCATGCCGGGCGGGCAGCCGTCGATGACGCAGCCGATGGCCGGGCCATGCGACTCGCCGAAGTTGGTGACGGCAAAGAGTGTTCCGAAGGTGTTCCCGCTCATGCGCCCGATTATCCCAGAGGCGGGAACGGAACCTGCTTGGCAGGGCTGGGGGGGCCTATCCGGCGCCCAGGAGAACGTCATGCTCGATCGCACGCAAACCCGTTTCTCTCACGTCAAGCCGTCCGACACCGACTACGTGTCGGGCGGACTGCGGGACTTCTTTCTTTACCGCGACCTCGGCATCGCCGA
>DATHWV010000448.1:0-34552 GCA_035460205.1 Ramlibacter sp. | reverse complement strand
CTGGTCTTCAACTGCGCGCCGAAGAACGCGGCCGCCTTCGTCAGCGCCTCGCCGATCGACAGCCTGCGTTCGCGCAGCTTGTCGCGCCGCACCTGCTCTTCGGCGCTGACCTGCTCTTCGGGCACCTGCATGCCGACGCGGCCGGCGAGCTCGCGCACCGATTCGACGAACGAAAGCCCGAGGTGCTCGCTCAGAAACCGGATCGCGTCGCCCGACGCCCCGCAACCGAAGCAATAGTAGAACTGCTTGCTCGGGCTGACCGAGAAGCTGGGCGACTTCTCGCCGTGGAACGGGCACAGGCCCATGAAGTTGGCGCCGGCCTTCTTGAGCTGCACGTAGCGCCCGACGATTTCCACCACGTCGGCACGCGCGATGAGTTCCTGGATGAAAGAGGCGGGGATGGTCATGTAGGCGAAGAGCGGCAAATCATACGCAAGCGGCCGAACGCCCGCGCGCGGGCGCCATACTCGGAATGATCCGGAGTCCACGGATGACGACGCCCAAACCATTGCACCACGCCGCGCCGCTGTTGCTGCGCCATCCCTTGAATTTTGTCTGGGATGCACTCAAGGCCTTCCGCGCCAACCAGGGCCTGCTGCTCGCGGGCGCGGTGGCCTACTACGCGCTGCTGTCCATCGTGCCGCTTTTGATCGTGAGCGTCATTGCGATGTCTCACCTGATCGAGCAGGCCGAACTGCTGCGCACCATCGGCAGGTACCTCGAATGGCTGCTGCCGGGCCAGTCGAAGGCGATTGTCACGGAGCTGTCGAACTTTCTCGACCATCGCGACGTGATGGGCCCGGTGCTGCTGGTGACGATGATTTTCTTCAGCTCGCTGGCCTTCAGCGTGCTCGAAAGCGCCATGGCGGTGATCTTTCACCACCGCAAGGCCGACCACCGGCGGCATTTCCTGGTTTCCGCCGTCATGCCGTACCTGTACATCCTGTGCCTGTGCGTGGGCCTGCTGCTGGTCACGCTGGTATCGGGCGCGCTGCAACTGGTCGGGCAGGAAAGCGTCGACCTGTTCGGGCGCGACTGGTCGCTGTCGGGTGTGTCGGGGATGCTGCTCTACCTGCTGGGGCTGGGCGGCGAGATCTTCATGCTGACCTCGCTCTACCTCGTGATGCCGGCCGGCCGCATGTCGCTGCGCCACGCGCTGCTCGGCGGGGTGACCGCCGCGCTGCTGTGGGAGGGCACGCGGCATGTGCTGATCTGGTATTTCTCGACGCTCTCGCAGGTGAACGTGGTCTACGGCTCGCTCACCACGGCCATCGTGGTGCTGCTGAGCCTGGAGATTGCCGCCACGCTCGTGCTGCTGGGCGCCCAGGTCATTGCCCAGTACGAGCGGCTGGACCGCACCGGCAGCACGGCGGTGCCGCCGATCACCGGGGCGGAAGTCGAATCGCTCCGTCGAGACGAATCACCTCCCCGTTGAGCATGTCGTTCTCGATGATGTGCTTGGCGAGCTTGGCGTAGTCCTCGGGCGTGCCCAGGCGGGAGGGGAAGGGCACGCTGGCGGCCAATGCGTCCTGCACCTCTTGCGGCATGCCGAAGAGCATGGGCGTGCCGAAGATGCCGGGGGCGATAGTCATGTTGCGGATGCCGTTGCGTGCCAGGTCGCGCGCGATGGGCAGCGTCATGCCGACCACGCCGCCCTTCGAGGCGCTGTAGGCGGCCTGGCCGATCTGCCCGTCGTAGGCCGCGACCGAGGCGGTCGAGATCAGCACGCCGCGCTCGCCGGTGGCTTCGGGCTCGTTCTTGCTCATGGCCTCTGCCGCAAGGCGGATCATGTTGAAGCTGCCGATCAGGTTGACCGTGACGGTCTTGCTGAACACCGCCAGCGCGTGCGCGCCATTCTTGCCCACGGTCTTCTCGGCCGGCGCGATGCCCGCGCAGTTGACCAGGCCCACCAGCTTGCCGAGCTTCTGTGCCGCGGCAACCGCCGCCTGGCCGTCGGCCTCCTGGCTCACGTCGCATTTCACGAACACGCCGCCGATTTCCTTGGCAACGGCCTCGCCCTTCTCAGCCTGCATGTCGGCGATGACCACCTTGCCGCCGTTCGCCGCCAGCATGCGCGCCGTGCCTTCGCCTAGGCCCGAAGCGCCACCGGTCACGATAAAAACCTTGCCGTCGATCTGCATTGAAAGTCTCCTGAAATAAGACCCGCATTATCGAAGGCCGGTGGCGCAGCCTGGGGGCGAGCAAAAGTGCTCGAAAAAAAAAGGCCTCATCCGAAGATGAGGCCCTGAATTGGATCCGTGAGGACCCAAGGAGACAACTGGTGTAGCCGGCGGCTTAGCGCTTGCGCGAAGCGGTCGCGGTCTTGGCGGCGGCAACGGCTTGCGTCGACACGGCGTTGAAGTTGGCTTCAGCGACGTCGGAAGCTTGCTTGACAGCCTTCTGAACCGATTCGAAAGCGTTGTTGGCGGCAGCCACGGCGCTCTTCAGCACGGCAACGGCGGTTTCCGAGCCGGCGGGTGCATTCTTGGAAGCGCTGTCGACCAGGCCGACGAAGGTTTGCTGGGCTTCAGCAGCCTTGGTTTCGAAAGCCTTGGTGAATTCGGCGCCGGTGCCTTGGGCGATGTCATACAGGTGACGGCTGTAGGCGGCGGTCTTCTCGGCCAGGGGCTGGAACAGGGCAGCTTGCAGGGCCAGCAGCTCTTGCGCGTCCTTGACGCCGATGAAGGCTTGCGTGGTGCCGGCAGCTTCGGCCAGGGCGGCCTTGGAAGCGGTCATGTTCAGCTCGACGAGCTTCTCGACGCCTTCGAAAGCCTTGCCGGTCAGGCCAAACAGGGTTTCGATGGAAGCTTTTTGGGAGGCCAGGACTTGTTCAGCGGTCAGCATATGAATATCTCCAGTAGTTAGGGTGACGATCGATATCTGCTCTGAACCGGGGCTTGGACCCGCTTTATGTTGCAGTGCAGCATGGGTAGAAGTATAAGGGCGGCGCGTGACATTGCAAGGCTTTTTTGCTGCATTGCAACAATCTAGAACGCGTCACCTAAAAAGGGCGTTTTCGGGCCACCCCACAATGGACGGGATGCAGGTCTTCTATGCCACCCAGTTCGTCCTGTCGCTGCCGGCGGGCCATCGCTTTCCGATGGGGAAATACCAGCTCCTGCGCGACCGGCTGGCGGATGAGCTGCCTGTGGTCCGGCTGGGGCAGGCCCTGCCGGCGACCGATGGTGAACTGGCGCTGGTCCACAGCCCGGCCTATATCCAGGCGATCACGGATGGCTCGGTCGACCCCGCAGTGATGCGGGAAATCGGGTTCCCCTGGAGCCCGGCCATGGCCGACCGGGCCAGGCGCTCGGTCGGCGCGACCATTGCCGCCTGCCGCGCCGCCTTCAGCGAAGGCGTTGCGGCCAACATTGCAGGCGGCACGCACCACTCATACCGTGACAAAGGGGGTGGCTTTTGCGTATTCAATGACGCTGCTGTGGCCACCCGCCTCGTGCAGGCCGAACGCGCGCGAACGACCCGCGCCGCATTGCGAGTGGCGATCATCGACCTCGACGTGCACCAGGGCAACGGCACCGCCCGCATCTTCCAGGGCGACGCCAGCGTCTTCACGCTCTCGATGCATGGCAAGAAGAACTTTCCTTTCCGCAAGGAGGCCAGCGACCTCGACGTCGACTTGCCCGATGGCTGCGGCGACGATGAATACCTGCAGGCGCTCGAACGCGCGCTGGAGGAACTGGAGCGCCGCTTCGAGCCCGGCCTGGTGATTTACCTGGCTGGCGCGGACCCCCACGAAGGCGACCGGCTGGGCCGGCTCAAGCTCACGTGGGACGGGCTGGAAGCGCGCGACCGGCGGGTCTTCGACTGGGCGTGGCAGCGCCGCATCCCGCTGGCCTTCGCAATGGCAGGGGGCTATGGCACGCGCATCGAGGACACGGTGCAGGCACAGGTCAACACTTTCCGGGTTGGGACGCAATACTTCGCGCGCTGGCAGAATCAGGCGCGATGAGCCAGGACCCCACAACCCAAGCCAAGCCGCAGCCTGAAACGCGCGACGCGTACCGGGCCTTTCGCACCATAGGCACCCGCTGGATGGACAACGATGCCTACGGGCATGTGAACAACGTCGTCTACTACAGCTGGTTCGACACCGTGGTCAACGCGCACCTGATCGAGGCCGGTGCGCTCGACATCCACAAGGGCGAGACCATCGGCCTGGTGATCGAGACCCACTGCAACTACTTTTCGGCGATCGAATTCCCGCAGGTGGTCGAGGCCGGCCTGCGCGTCGCCCACATGGGCAAGTCGAGCGTGCGCTACGAGGTGGGCCTGTTCGTGCAAGGCGAACCCCTCACGGCCGCCCGCGGCCATTTCATCCATGTGTACGTGGACCGTGCGACACGCCGGCCCACGACGCTTCCCGAAAAACTCAGGTCCGTCCTGGAGGCCCTCAAGTGACCCAACCCCAAGTCAGCGTGCATGTCGAAGACCGCGCCAGTGTCGATGCGGCGATCGAAAGCCGCTTCTCCTGCCGCGCCTTCCTGCCCCAGCCCGTGCCGCGCGAGGCGATCAGCAGCATCCTCGACGTTGCACGCCGCGCGCCGTCGGGCACCAATTGCCAGCCGTGGAGGGTGTATGTGCTGCAGGGGGCGAGCCGCGACACGCTGGTGGACAAGGTCTGCGCGGCTCATGACGCGATCTACGCCAACCCGGCGCTGGCCGCCGAGTACCGCGAGGAGTACGACTACTACCCCGAAAAGTGGATTTCCCCGTACATCGACCGCCGCCGGGAGAACGGCTGGGGCCTGTACGGGCTGCTGGGCATCGCGAAGGGCGAGAAGGACAAGATGCATGCCCAGCACCATCGCAACTTCCGGTTTTTCGACGCGCCGGTCGGCTTCATGTTCACCATTGATCGTGTGATGGGCCGAGGCTCGTTATTGGACTACGGCGCGTTCCTGCAGAACATGATGGTCGCGGCACGCGCGCGGGGGCTGCATACCTGCCCGCAAGCGGCATGGAACGGTTTCGCGAAGATCATCCTGCCGCACATCGGCGCGGGTCCCGACGAGATGCTCGTGTGCGGCATGTCGCTGGGTTATGCCGATGAAAAAGAAAGGGTGAACGGCTTCCACACGCCGCGCGTGCCGGTGGAAGGGTTCACCCACTGGCTGGACTAGCGTCCAGGGGCGGCGCAGCGCGCCGCGTCGCTCACATCTTGCCGAACTTCTTCTTCGCGTCGGCGATGCAGGTGTCCTTGGCCTGGCCGGACATCGAGTCGCAGCGCTCCTTGGCGGCGGCGTACTGCGCGTCGGCCTTGTCGTCGCGCGCATCCTTGGCGGCGCCCGAAACCTTGGTGGAGTTCGGGCCTTCTTCCTTGGCGGCCTTCGCAACCTTCGCATCGCCCTTGGCGGCCTCGTGCTTCGCCTTGGCGTCCTTCTTGCAGACGTCCTTCTCGTTGCCCTTGAGGTCTTCGCACTTCTGCTTGGCGACGCTGTAGGTCGCTTCGGCCTTCTCGGTCTTCACCTTGGCTTCATGCTTCGGGCTCGGCTGGAACTGCTGTTCCAGTTCGGCCTTGGCGACTTCGTAGGTGCCACGGGCTTCGGCCTTGCAGACATCCTGCGCATTGCCCTTGAGCGGGCCGCATTTGTCCTTGGCGGCCTTGTAGTCGGCCTGGATCCGGTCCTTCTGGACCTTGTGGTCTTCCTTGGTCATGGCGGCGCCGGCAGTACCGGCAAAGCCGCAGCAGGCGGCGACGGCGAGGGCGAGGAGGGTGTTCTTCATGGTGTGTCCTTGGGTGGTTGTGCAATCAGGTTCATTGCGATTTTTCGAACTCGAAATCCGGGTTGCGCCGCTCGAAGGTCTCGACCTGGCGTTCCGCTTCGTCCTTGGCGATGCCATGACGGTGCTGGATGCGCCCGAGCAGCTGCTCGCGCTTGCCGGCAATGATGTCGAGGTCGTCATCGGTCAGCTTGCCCCATTGCTCCTTGAGCTTGCCCTTGACCTGTTTCCAGTTGCCTTCGATGCGATCGTGATTCATGGTGCGCTCCCGGTTGGTCTGACGACTTTAGGATTGCACGGGAGGCGCACCGGTAGGACGCGCGGGAATGGCGGCGTAGGCAGGTGCCTACAGTTGAGACGCCATAATCGCGAGACCCCATCCATCAGCACCACCGAGGGCATCCCATGGCCATAGCCGGCGTTCCGCTCGACTTCATCCTGTTCGCCCTGACGCTGCTGGGCGTGGCGCTCTTCCATCACCACACGTTGTACGTGGCGCTCGCGGGGCTTGCGGTCATCACGCTCTACAAGCTGGGGTTCGGCGACTTTGCCGGTGTCAGCGGCGCCGCCGGCCTGCTGAAGCTGCTGGGGCATGAATGGGTGACCCTCGCCAACCTGCTGGGCCTGCTGCTCGGCTTCGCTTTGCTGTCCGATCACTTCGAGCGCAGCGGCGTGCCCGCACTGCTGCCGCAATACCTGCCGGACGACTGGAAAGGCGGCTTTTGCCTGCTGCTGCTGGTGTTCGTCATGTCCAGCTTCCTGGACAACATCGCCGCGGCGATGATCGGCGGCACGATGGCGGCGGTGCTGTACCGCAAGCGCGTGCACATTGGCTTCCTGGCCGGCATCGTCGCCGCCAGCAACGCAGGCGGCTCCGGCAGCGTCGTGGGCGACACCACCACCACGATGATGTGGATTGCCGGCGTCAAGCCCGGACAGGTGTTCGAGGCCTATGTCGCGGCCGTCACGGCGATGTTGATCTTCGGGGTGATTGCCGCCCGGCAGCAGCATGCGTTCCAGCCGATCATGAAGGAGAACCCGGAAGGGGCGAGCTTGCACGGGTCGCGGCTGGCGATCGTCGCGATCATCCTCATTTCTGCGATCGCGGCCAATGTCTTCTTCAACCTGACGAACCCGGCGGTACTGGGCAGCGTGCCGGTAATCGGCGTGGCCGTCTGGGTTGCGATCCTCGCCACGGCCGGCTGGCGGCGCCCGAACTGGGGCCTCCTGCCGGAAGCGTTCAAGGGAAGCATCTTCCTGCTGGCGCTGGTGATGTGCGCTGCCATGATGCCGGTGCAGCACCTGCCGCAGGCGTCGTGGCAGAGCGCGCTGGGGCTTGGTTTCGTGAGCGCGGTGTTTGACAACATTCCGCTCACCGCGCTGGCCTTGCGGCAGGGCGGGTATGACTGGGGCTTCCTGGCGTATGCGGTAGGGTTCGGCGGCTCCATGCTCTGGTTCGGTTCGTCTGCCGGCGTCGCGTTATCGAACCTCTATCCCGAAGCCCGCTCCGTTGGCGCGTGGGTGAAGGCCGGTTGGCATGTCGCCGTGGCGTACGTCATCGGGTTCTTCGTCCTCCTGGCGTTGCTCGGCTGGCATCCAGACACGCCGCACGCGCCCGAAACCAAAACCCCGACCCAAACAGCAGTCAAGCCATGAACAAGCCCCGCATCCTCGTTGCCCGCGCCGTTTTCCCCGAAGTCATCACGCGCCTTGGGCAGTACTTTGACGTCGAGCACAACCAGTCCGACGAGCCCTGGTCGAAGGCGCAGCTGGCCGACAAGCTGCGCGACAAGACGGGCGCCTTCACCACGGGCGGCGAGCGCATCGATGCCGAGACACTGGCGGACGCGCCCGGGCTGAAGATCTGCGCCAACATGGCCGTGGGGTACAACAATTTCGACGTGCCGGCGATGACGGCGCGCCATGTGCTCGGCACCAACACGCCCGATGTGCTGACCGAGACCACCGCGGATTTCGGTTTCGCGCTCATCATGGCGACCGCCCGCCGGATGGCCGAGAGCGAGCATTTCCTGCGCGCCGGCAAATGGCAGCGCTGGAGCTACGACATGTTCTCCGGTTCGGACATCCACGGCAGCACGCTGGGCATCCTCGGGATGGGCCGGATCGGGCAGGGTATTGCGCGCCGCGGCGCGCACGGATTCGGCATGAACGTGATCTACCACAACCGTTCGCGCCTTTCACCGGATCTGGAGGCGCAGTGCAAGGCCCGGTACGTCACAAAGGAAGAACTGCTGCGCACCGCCGACCACCTGGTGCTGGTGCTGCCGTACTCGCCGGAATCGCACCATGCGATCGGCGCGGCCGAGCTCGCGCTGATGAAACCCACCGCCAACCTGGTGAACATCGCGCGCGGCGGCATCGTCGATGACGCGGCCCTGGCCGTTGCGCTGCGCGAGAAACGCATTGCGGCCGCCGGCCTGGACGTTTTCGAAGGTGAGCCCAGGGTCCACCCCGACCTGCTCACCGTGCCCAACGTCGTGCTGACGCCGCACATCGCGAGTGCCACCGTGCCCACGCGAATGGCCATGGCCAACCTGGCCGCGGACAACCTGATTGGTTTTCTCGTGCACGGCAAGGCGCTGAACCCGCTGAATCCCGAAGCGCTGAACTGAAGGGCGACAAGTGGAAATCTGGCTCATCATCGCGCTGGCCATCGCCAACCTCGTGCTGGCGTTCATGGTCCTTTTGCGCAAGCCGCAGGCCAACGACGCCGGGCGGGCTGAACTGCTGGCCGCCAACGAGCGTGTCGAGCGCGAATTGCGGCGCGAGATCAGCGAGTCGTCGCGTGGCGCCCGTACCGAGTTGACCCACACGCTTGCGACATTTCAGGAGGCGCTGGTCAAGCAGGGCGCCGAAGCCACGCGCACGCAGAACACGCAGATCGACGCATTTGGCCAGCAGCTCACCTTGTTGCAGAAAAGCCTGTCGGACACGTTGACGGTGCAGCTGCAGAACCTGAGCGAAACGAACGCGCGCCGGATGGCGGAAGTGCGAGGGACGCTGGAAGCGCAACTGGCGATGCTGCAACAGACCAACATCGCCAAGCTCGACGAAATGCGCAAGACGGTCGACGAGAAGTTGCAGACCACGCTGGAGGCGCGGCTGGGCGAGAGCTTCAAGCAGGTGGCCGACCGGCTGGAGCAGGTACACAAGGGCCTGGGCGAAATGCAGACACTGGCCCAAGGCGTGGGTGACCTGCAACGCGTCCTGACCAATGTGAAAACGCGCGGCATGTTCGGCGAAGTGCAGCTCGAAGCGTTGCTCGAACAGGTGCTGACCAACGAACAGTACGCCAAGCAGGTGGAGACCAAGCCGCGCAGCAACCAGCGCGTCGACTTCGCCATCCGCTTCCCCGGGCGCAGCGCCGACGGCACACCCGTCTGGCTGCCCATCGATGCGAAGTTCCCTCGCGATGACTACGAACGCCTGCTGGATGCCCAGGACCGCGCCGACCCGGCCGCGGCCGATATCGCCGCCCGTGCGCTGGAGTCGCGCATCCGCACCGAAGCCAAGTCGATTTCCGAGAGCTACCTGTGCCCGCCGCAGACCACTGATTTCGCCATCCTGTTCCTGCCGATCGAAAGCCTCTATGCCGAAGTTCTGCGCCGCCCGGGCCTGATGGACAGCCTGCAACGCGACTACCGCGTGACGCTCGCCGGTCCGACGACCTTGCTGGCCATGCTCAACAGCCTGCACATGGGGTTTCGCACGCTCGCACTGGAGCAGCAGGCGTCGGAGGTCTGGAAGGTTCTGGGCGCGGTGAAGACTGAGTTCGAGCGCTACGGCACCTGGGTCGAGAAAATCCGCGAACAGGTACGCAAGGCGTCCGACACGCTCGAGACCGCGACCACCCGCACCAACCAGATGCGCCGGGCGCTCAAAGTCGTGGAGGCCCTGCCCGAGGCGCAAGCCCAGGCCCTGTTACCCCCCACAGCCGAGGAAGAGCCCACCGACCCATGACCGGAGGCCTCAGTACCGGGCTCGCGCGGCTGATTGCAGGCCATGTGTTCCTGCACGCCTGCATGGCGGGCACCCGGATGGCCGCGCCACTGCTGGCGCTGCGCGAAGGCTATAGCGAGGCGGCGGTCGGTGTCCTGCTCGCGATGTTCGCGTTGACACAGGTGTTCCTGTCGCTGCCCGCGGGCCGTTATGCGGACCGGCACGGCCTCAAGCGGCCGATGGGCATTGCGATCGTGGCGGCCGTCGTGGGCGCGGGCGCGGCGGTCGCCTTTCCGGTGTTTCCGGTGCTCTGCCTGAGCGCGTTGTGCACCGGCGGCGCGACTGGAGCGGCATCGATAGCAATGCAAAGGCACGTGGGCCGCGCCGCAGAAAACACAACGCAGCTCAAACAGGTGTTCTCATGGCTCGCGATCGGGCCCGCCGTCTCCAATTTCCTCGGCCCGTTCTGCGCCGGCCTCGTGATCGACCATGCGGGGTTTCAATGGGCGTTCTTCCTGATGGCGCTGTTCCCCATCGCCTCGTGGTTCTGGATCCGGCGGACCCCCGAGTTGCCGCCGGTGATCCGGGCCGAAGGCGAGCACCATGGCCCTGCGTGGAACCTGGCGCGTGAGCCGATGTTCCGCCGCCTGCTCATCGTGAACTGGTTGCTGTCCTCCTGCTGGGACGTGCACACCTTCGTCGTGCCGGTGCTGGGCCATGAGCGGGGCATGTCGGCATCGGTGATTGGCACCATCCTGGGCGCTTTTGCCGTGGCCGCGGCGGTGGTGCGCGTATTCCTGCCGATGGTGGCGGCCCACCTGAAGGAATGGGTGCTGATCACCGGCGCCATGGTGGCCACGGCGATCCTGTTCGGCATTTACCCGTTCCTGTACTCGCCGCTCGCAATGGGTGCGTGTTCGGTGCTACTGGGCGTGGCGCTGGGAAGCGTGCAGCCGATGGTCATGAGCACGCTGCACCAGATCACGCCGGAAGCACGGCACGGCGAGGCGCTCGCCCTGCGCATGATGGCCATCAATGCCTCGAGCGTCGCCATGCCGATGCTGTTCGGCATGGCCGGCGCCGTGATCGGCATTTCGGGCGTGTTCTGGGTGGTCGGCGCAGTCGTGGGCGGGGGCGCCCGGTTGGCCATGAAACTCAGAGTCGATAGAACGACTTGACCAGGTCCCACGCTGTCTCTGCGTCGTCGGCGTACTGGAAGAGCTTCAGGTCGTCGGGCGAGATGACGCCTTCCTCGATCAGCACATCGAAGTTCAGCAGGCGCTTCCAGTAGTCCGTGCCGAAGAGCACGATGGGCACCTGCTTGGACTTGCGGGTCTGCACCAGCGTGATCACTTCGAACAACTCGTCCAGCGTGCCGAACCCGCCGGGGAAGGCCACCAGGGCCTTGGCCCGCATCATGAAGTGCATCTTGCGCAGCGCGAAGTAGTGGAACTTGAATGACAACGCCGGCGTGACGTAGGGATTGGCCGCCTCTTCCATCGGCAGCGCGATCGCGAGGCCCACACTGATGCCGTCGGCCTCATGGGCGCCACGGTTGGCGGCCTGCATGATGCCCGGGCCTCCGCCGGTGCAAATGAAGAGCATGTCCGCCGGGTCCTTGCCCGCGCTGTACTGAGCCACCAGCTTGCCGAACGCACGCGCCTTTTCGTAGTAGTGGGCATTGCGCGCCAGGGCCTGTGCACGGCGGAGCACTTCCGCGTCCCCGGTGGCCTGCGCCGCCGCCACCATCGCGCCGGATTCCTCTTCGCTGCGAAAGCGCGCGCTGCCGAACACGACGATCGTGTTCTCGATGCCCATGGCCGCCTGCTCCAGGTCGGGCTTGAGCAGTTCCAGCTGGAAGCGGATGCCGCGCGTTTCGCGCCGCAGCAGGAACTCGGGGTCGGCAAAGGCCAGCCGGCTGGCATCGGGGTCGAGCGGGAGGCCGGCGTCCGAGTGCGCCTTGAGGGTAGCCCAGGCGTCCGCCAGGCGCGGATCGTGGATGTTGCGGGTAGAGGACGTCATGGCCCCATTTTGCGTCTGTTCCGGGGCTTGTCCGTTATCCTTGCGGGCAAAGCAATATTGGGGACTTTCGTTGGACCAGATCGTGTTTCATGTGCTGCTGGACGGGCGCATGGTAGGGCCGTACGACCGCCGCACCATCGTCGGCATGCGCATCAAGAAGACACTGACAAGCGAGCATGTCCTGGTGGGCGTCGATGGCGGGAAGCTGACCGTGGCCGAGCTCATCGGGCAGCGACCCACCAAGCCCTTCGCGCCCGAGCGCAGCGGCAGTTTCTCCCTGGTCCAGGCCACGTTCACCGCAGCACTGCTCGGTGTTCAGGGAAAGGGCGTCGACATCCCCGCCTTCAAGGGCGAGGTTGAGGCCCGGGTGCAGGCCGGGGTTTTGCGCATCGCCGGGCGCTTCCGCAAGGGGCTGGGCTGGAAGGAGGACCGGGTCAAGCTGGTGCTGGCCGACGTGGTCCATGCCCGGGTGAAGGGAACGCAGGTGGACCTGTGGCTGCGCACGGCCGAAACCCGGCCCGGCCAGTTCCAGCATGTGACCCTCGAGATGTTCACGCACGAATCTGCCGGTGAACTGGTGGATTGGTTGCCTGGCGCTACGCCCTGGCCTGAGTCCGCTGACCGCGCGGCCGCGACGCCGGAGCGCAGGGCGCTCTGGGTGACGGGTCTGGCCATCGGCGCAGTGGTCCTCGTGCTGCTCGTGCTGCTGGTGGTCGTGCTCGGTCCGCGCCGGATGTTCTAGAGCGCCAGGGCCAGCGCGAGCGGCACGAAAACGATCGCCAGCGCGTTGCCCAGCAGGATCATCGCAGCGACTTTTTCGGGCTCCTGCCGGTAGCGCTCCGCCAGCAGGAACTGCATCACCGCCGGCGGCAGCGATCCGAACAGGATCAGCTGGCCGCGCGATGCGCCTTCCAGGCCCAGCGCCCACGCAAGCGGCAACGCGACCGCAAGGCCGGCAACCGGCCGCACAAAGGCGCCCAGCAGGCCCTTGGGCACGTCGGCGCGATGCAAAGCCGTCAGCCGCACGCCCAGCGCAAACAGCATCAGGGGCAGCATTGCCTCGCCCATGATCTTCAGGCCGGTGAACAGCACGTCGGGCGGGCGCACGCCGGTGGCGGCACTGGCAAACCCGAGCGCGGTGGCGATCATGAGCGGGCTGAGCAACAGGTCGCGCGTGCGTGCGTGCGCGCTGGTGATGCGCGCGCCCAGCGAGAAGTGGATCAGGTTGCTGACGGAGAAGAGGGCAACGGCCGCCCCGAAGTGCTCGGCGCCGAAAGCCAGCAGGGCCAGGGGCAGTCCCATGTTGCCGCAGTTGTTGAACATCACCACCGGCACCAGCGTGCGGGCCTGCGTGTGGGTCCAGCGGGCCACCAGCCAGCCGATGACGCCGCTGGCCAGGATCAGCAGCGCGCCGCCTAACAGCAGCACTGCATGGTCGCCCAGGCGGAAGTCGCGCGCGGCCAGCGCGGAATAGACCAGCGCCGGGGCCAGCACGTCCAGGACGATGCGGTTGAACGACGCCAGGTCGGGCTGCGCGCGCCGGCCGTAGAAGAAGCCCACGGCCACGATGAAGAACACCGGGACGATCACCTGCGCGATACGGGCGGCGAGTTCCATCAGGTGCGCGCTTTCAGCCAGCGCAAGAGCGGCTCGCGGGCTGCTACGAGGCTCTTGTATGTGAGCACCGCGTCCGACATGGTCGCCAGCGAGTCGTGCATGCGCTGCGCTTGCGCCGGCCCTGCGACAAATTCGACCAGTGGTTGCAGCATCACGCGAATGGCGAACACCGCCTGCCGCGTGCCCTGGCCCACCGGGAAGAACACCTGGCGCTCTGCGCGCAGCCAGCAACCGCGGGCAAATTCCTCGGCATCGCTGGTGGCCGGCCACGGGGACCGCGGGTGCCGGCCGGGATGCTGGTCGTAGTGGCCCGACGAGCTGACGGTCCAGACAAAGCGTTCCCAGCAATCGCCCCCGGTCGCGAGCGCCACCAGTTGCCTGGACGCGGCCAGGAGCACTGCGTTGTCGGCGACGGGGCCGTGCAACGTCGCGAAGTCCAGGCCCAATTTCTCTTCCGGCGCCCAATGCGAGGGGACGCTGACGCACAGCCAGGGCAGGGTGCCGGTTTCGCCGTCGAGCACCGCGAAGTCTTCTTCGCAAGCCAGTTCCACGGGCACGCCGGGCGCGCTCGCCGATCGCGCCGCGATCGCAGCCAGCGCCGGGGCAGGGTCGAAGCCGGGCACCACCAGCCGTGACCGGCCCGATTCGAACACCGCCAGCTTTTCGGCGTGCAGGCGGCCGAGCGGGTCCAGCGCAGTCATCCGGACCCCAGCGCAGTCAACACGGGCCAGGCCCGGTTGCATGCGAAACGGCGCGGCCATCCTGTTGTAGTCGAAGTCCATGGAGGGAAAAGAAGAAAGGCTCCTTGCGGAGCCTTCATCGTAGCGGAGCGCTGTTCGCTTCAGACGCGGCGGCGGTATTCGCCGGTGCGCGTGTCGACTTCGACCTTGTCGCCCTGGGCCACGAAGATCGGCACGCCGATCTCGAAGCCGGTGGACAGCTTGGCGGGCTTGAGCACCTTGCCCGAGGTGTCGCCCTTGACGGCCGGCTCGGTCCAGGTGATTTCGCGCTCGACGCTGGTGGGCAGTTCGACCGAGATGGCCTTGCCGTCGTAGAACACCACTTCGGCGGGCATGCCTTCTTCGAGGTAGTTCAGGGCGTCGCCCATGTTTTCCTTCTCGACTTCGTACTGGTTGTACTCGGCGTCCATCCAGACGTACATCGGGTCGGCGAAGTAGGAATACGTGCAGTCCTTCTTGTCCAGGATGATCTGATCCATCTTGTCGTCGGCCTTGAACACGACTTCGGTGTTGAAGTTGGCGATCAGGCTCTTGAGCTTCATGCGGACGGTGGCTGCGTTGCGGCCGCCGCGGGCGTATTCGGTCTTCAGGACGACCATCGGGTCCTTGCCGTTCATGATGACATTGCCGGCGCGGATTTCTTGAGCGATTTTCATAGCGATTTAAGTAAATTGAGGGCCGCGCTGCGCATCAAGAGGAGGCGTTAATTCCGCGGCGGGAGTTGCGCCTGGGGGCCTGCTAGCCCGGGGTCACTGCGCAAAGCCCCTTATTTTAGCGCGTTTTGGCATCCCGGGTCCGTGCCCGGCATTGGGGGGTTCAGGCTCCCTTAAGTGTTGCGCTTCCAGACTCGGCGGCATGAAAACTGTTGGGCTGGCGCGAGGGGCGCACAAGTGGCTGGGACTTTGGTCGGGGGTGCCGGCCTTGCTGGGCGTCGTTTTGGCGTGGGATGCGAGCGGGCTGGACCTCGCCCTGGCACGCTGGATGGCCCAGGGCCACGCATTTGCGTGGCGTGATGACTGGGTCGGGGCCGTATTGCTGCATGGGGGCATGCGCCAGGTGGCGTTCGCCGTGGCCGCATGGCTCGTGGTGGGAGTCTGGTTTCCCACCGGCGTCCTGCGCAGGGTCTCCCGCGCGGGGCGGCTGCAGTGGCTGGCAAGCATCCTGCTGTCCGTCACCCTGGTCAACCTGCTCAAACACTCAAGCCTGACCAGCTGCCCCTGGGACCTGGCCGAGTTCGGCGGCACCGCCAATTACCTCACGCACTGGGCCTGGGGTCGCGGCGATGGTGGACCTGGCCACTGTTTCCCGGCCGGGCACGCCTCCGCCGGGTTCTCATTCCTGGGCGGGTATTTCGCATTCAAGCCCGTGGCGTCCCGTGCGGCGTGGGCCTGCCTGGCCACCGCCTTGGTGGCCGGGTTCGCGCTGGGCGTATCGCAACAGCTGCGCGGCGCGCACTTCATGAGCCACACGCTCTGGACCGCATGGCTTTGCTGGACATCCGCCTGGCTGGCCGATGTCGCGATGCAGGTGGGCTGGACGGGGCAGGAAGGGGTGGGTGCGTCTCGTGCGGCTTGATCCAACCCTGCGGACACGCCCTGCGGTCCAGGTCGAAACACTGCTGCTGGTGGGCGCGGCCTTCCTCATGCTGGCGCCCAACCGCGCGTTCTGGACCGCGATGCTGGCCGGACGCGCGGCATCCGACCCCTCGACCTGGCTGTTTGCCGCGGCGGTGTTCACCTCGCTGACCGCGTTCTACTTCGCCGCGCTGGGGGTTTTGGCCGGTCGTCGCACCGCGAAGCCCCTGCTCACGTTGTTTTTCCTGGTTGCGGCCGCAGCGGCCTGCTACATGGACCGCTACGGCGTGTTCTTCGACCGCGCCATGCTGCGCAATGTCTTTGCCACCAACTTCAAGGAGGCGTTCGAGTTGCTCAGCTGGGACCTGGTGGGCTACGTCCTCGCACTGGGCGTGCTGCCGTCGGCGCTGGTCTGGTGGGTCCGCCTCAAGCCCCGGCCGCTGGGACGCGCCGTGGCCATCCGCGCCGGTTGCGTCGTGCTTGCGCTGGTCGCCGGCGTGGCCAGCCTGCTGCTCGTCTTTGCGGACTTTGCTTCGCTGATGCGCAACCACAAGGAGATCCGTCACTTGCTGACCCCGGGCAACATCGTCGCGGCCAGCGTGGGCAACGCCTGGGGTCGCGCGAAGCGGCCCGGCCAGGCCAGGCTGCCGGTTGCCGCCGACGCGCGGATGGGCGCCGCGTGGCAGGCGCGCACGCGACCCGTGCTGTTCGTGCTCGTGGTGGGTGAAACGGCGCGGGCGCAGAACTTCGCCCTCAACGGCTACGGCCGGCCCACCAACCCGGCCCTCCAGGCGCGGGACGTGGTGAACTTCCCCGACGCCCGCGCCTGCGGCACGTCGACCGAGGTTTCGCTGCCCTGCATGTTCTCGCCGTACGGCCGCCGCGGCTATGACGAGGAAGCAATCCTCTCCCATGAATCGCTGCTGCACGTGTTGGCCCGGGCGGGTTTGGACGTGCTTTGGCGCGACAACCAGAGTGGGTGCAAAGGCGTGTGCGACGGCTTGCGCGCCGAGCAGCTCGACCGCGCCAAGGTCGATGCGCTGTGCGCCGAGGGCCAGTGCCTGGACGAAATCCTCTTGCACGGGATGGATGGCGTCACCCGTGACCGCCATGGCAACCTGTTCGTGGTGATGCACCAGCTGGGCAGCCACGGGCCGGCCTATTTCAAGCGCTACCCGGCGGCGTTCAAGCGCTTCACGCCCGCGTGCGAGACCGAAAACCTGCGCTTGTGCAGCCAGGAAGAGATCGTCAACGCCTACGATAACTCCCTGCTGTACACGGACTTTGTGCTGGGGCAGGTGATCGACTTCCTGGACAAGGCGCAAGCGACGCACGATACCGCGATGCTCTACGTGTCCGACCATGGTGAATCACTGGGCGAGCGCGGCCTGTACCTGCATGGCGTGCCGCAATCGATTGCGCCGGACGTGCAGCTGCACGTGCCTTTCGTGATGTGGCTGTCGCCGGCCTTCCGCCGCGACTTCCACATCGACCAGGCGTGCATGAGGGGCCGCGCCGGCCGCCGCGTCACCCATGACAACCTGTTCCACTCGCTGCTGGGCGTGCTCGACGTCCAGACCAAGGCCTACGACGCGGGCCTGGACCTGTTCGCTCCCTGCCGCAACGAACCGTCAGTGCCGGAACAGCACCTTGACGAGCAGGCCGCCGCCCGGGGCGTCGTCCAGCGCGACCTGGGCGCCGTGCCGCTGCGCGACGGCCTTCACGATCGCCAGGCCCAGCCCGGTGCCGCTGGCGGCGACCGACTCGGCCGAGCGGTAGAACCGGTCGAAGACCCGGCCGCGCTCCTCCCTCGCAATGCCCGGCCCGTTGTCGATCACGGACAGGCACGCAGCGCCGCCATCGTGAAAGGCTGAGACGTCGACCTTTCCGCCGCGCGGCGTGTAACGCAGGGCGTTCTCCACCAGGTTGTCCAGCAGCACGGTGAGCTGGTGGATGTCGCCCGTGACGGCAACCGGTTCATCGGCCGCGGCGCCAAGGTCAATTCCCCGTTCGTCGGCGCGCGCGCTGAACCGCGACACCGCATTGCGCGCCAGTTGCGCGAGATCGACCGACTCCTGCTTGAGCGCGGGCGCTTCAGGACCCAGACGCGACAACTGCAGCAACTGTTCGACCAGATGTTGCGCGCGAGCGATGCCCGCGCCGAGTTCCTGCTGCGCCTCCACGCGCTGGGCTTCGTTGCCGGCGCGTTCGAGCAGCTGCAATTGCAGGCGCAGGGCGGTGATGGGCGTGCGCAGCTCATGGGCCGCATCGGACAGGAAGTTGCGTTGCAGGGCCAGTGCGCTGCCCAGGCGCGCCATGAGGTCGTTCACCGCGCCGATCAGCAGGTGCAGCTCCAGCGGCTGTGAGGCCATCGAAATCGGGTGCAGCGCCTCCACGCTGCGCGCCGTCACTTCGCTGGCGGCGCTGGAGAGCGGCTCGAGCCCGCGGCGCAGCGCATAGGTCAGCAGCACGGCGACCAGGGCGAGCATCACCAGCGTGGGCGGCACCAGCGTGGAAGCGGTTTCGCTGGCCAGCACGTCGCGCTCGCTGGCCAGCTGCCCAGCCTGCACGATGCCGTCGTCCAGCACGATCGTGTAGACATGCCATTTCGCCCCGTTGACGATGACCTCGCTCAGCCCGCTGCGCGAGCGGAAAGGCAGGTCCACCTTGGGGTCGGAGCTGTGCGTGCGCCGCCCGTCGCGTGTCCAGACCGCGGTGACGAACTCGAACTTGCCGTATTCCTCGTACACCCTTGGCAGCTGTTCGGCCAGGCGGGGCGGGCCGGCGATGCCGTACGTTCCGTGGTGGTTGGCGACGGCCAGCGCGACCTGCTTGAGGTTGTCTTCGAACACCTCGCTCATTTCGTGGTTCAGCACCCACCAGGAGCCGCCCACCAGGAGCGCGGCGCCAAGCAGCAAGGCGCCCATCGCCCACTGGAGCACGCGGCGGTGGATTGAGGCCGTCATGGCTGCATCACCTTGTAGCCGACGCCGCGCACATTGCGGATCGTCTGCGCGCCCAGCTTGCGCCGCAGGTTGTGCAGGTGCACTTCGACGGCGTTGCTGCCCACTTCACGCTCCCATCCATAAAGCGCGTCCTCCAGCTGCTCGCGGGATAGCACGGCGCCGGGGCGCTGCATCAGTTTCTCCAGCAGCGCGAATTCCTTGGCCGACAGGGTCACTTCTTCACCGGCGACGCGAACCTCGCGCCGTACCGGGTCCATCACGAGCGTCCCGCACTCCAGCAACGGGCTGGCATTGCCGGCCCGGCGGCGCAACAGTGCGCGCACCCGGGCCACCAGTTCATCCAGGTCGAAGGGCTTGAGCACATAGTCATCTGCGCCCTCGTTCAGGCCCGCGATGCGATCGGAGACAGCGTCGCGCGCGGTGACCACCAGCACGGGCACGGTGTCCCGCCGCCGCCTGGCTTCCTTCAAGAGCGTCATTCCATCCTTTCCGGGCAAGCCCAGGTCCAGCACCACCAGGTCGTACACACCGTTGCCCAGTGCATGCTCCGCCGCCTTGCCGTCCGTCACCCAGTCCACGACGAAGCCGGCGGCGTCGAGGCCCTGGCGCACCGCGCGGCCGATCATGGTGTCGTCTTCGACCAGGAGCAGCCTCATGAGGGATTCGCTCCCGTGGCGAAGCGCTGCAACTGGGTCACGAGGTCATCCTGGGCGAGCAGGCGCTGCCGGGCGCGGAGCAGGCATTCCGTCCATGCGCCGCTGCCCGGCGCGCCCAGCGACGCCGCGCCCATGCCATTCCACGCCTCGTGAAATTCACGCAGCGACGCGGGGGCCTCCAGCCAGTCGAGGAAGGCCGCGAGCTTGGCGCGGTGGGCATCGTCATGTTGCGGGTAAATATGCCAGACCAGCGGCTTGCCGGCCCACAAGGCTCGCACCAGCGAGTCCTCGCCGCGCACGAAGTTGAGGTCGCAAGCCCACAGCAGGTGGTCGAACTCCGGCTGGGTGAGCAGGGGCAGGAAGTCGATCGCCAGCGCACTCGGGTCGTTCCACCCGGGTCGCGTCGCGTCCAGTCGCGCCGTCGCCACCTGGACGGCCGCGCGTGCACGGCCCTGCGTTACGAGCAAGCGCGTGCGCCGGGGCGCTGCCGCGAAATGCAGGAGCAGTTCGCCCAGCGCTTGGGGCTCGTAGCAGAACAGGCTCACCAACTGTTCATCCTGCACGGCGATGCCCTGAGTGCGCAGCCAGGCACCGCGGTCGAAGGCCGCCATGCGAATGGCGAGGTCCGGCTCGCGCAGCAAGCCGCCCGTGCCGCCCTGGAAGCCCGGGTAGAAGAATCGCTTCACCAGGCCGGTCGCGGGTCCGGCCAATACCGGCGAGGCGAGCCCATGGCTGCGCGTGGCAAAGGATTCCGCGGTGAGGTATTCGAGGTTGATCCAGGCCGGCGGCCGGCCCTGGTGGGTCGTCCGGGCTATCGCGGCCTGGAACCGTTCATCCAGGTGGCAGCCGAAAGCTTCGATGACCGCATCGCCCGGAACGGGGGGTTGGCCCTGGGCGTCCCAGGGCAGCACCTGCACGCCGGCGTCGCCGCCCGGGGCCATCCAGGCGAGGGCGGAATCGTCGTCGACCCACAGCCGAACCGCATGGCCGCGCGCGGCCAGTTGCACCGACAAACGCCAGCAAACGCCGATGTCCCCGTGGTTGTCGATGACCTTGCAGAAGATGTCCCAGAGCATGGTGCGGCCGAATTGAGGGAAGATTGTGCCCTGTATGTCCGAGGTCCATTCCGAACAATTGCTGGCGCAGGTCGCCGCGCTCCCGGCCCTGCCCGGGGTCTACCGCTACTTCGACGCGGAGGGCGGCGTGCTGTACGTCGGCAAGGCGCGCAACCTGAAAAAGCGCGTCGCCAACTACTTCCAGAAGAGCCACGGCGGCACGCGCATCGGCCACATGATCGGCAAGATCGTGCGCATGGAGACGACGGTGGTGCGTTCCGAGGCCGAAGCGCTGCTGCTGGAAAACAACCTGATCAAGACGCTCAACCCGCGCTACAACATCCTGTTTCGCGATGACAAGAGCTACCCCTACCTGAAGATCACCGGCCCGGACCGATCGGTCGACGAAGCCGTGGCGCCTTCGGCCACGACCTTTCCGCGCGTGGCGTACTACCGGGGCGCGGTGGACCGCAAGCACCGCTACTTCGGGCCGTACCCCAGCGCCTGGGCGGTGAAAGAGTCGATCCAGCTGCTGCAAAAGGTGTTCCGGCTGCGCACCTGCGAAGACACGGTGTTCGCCAATCGCACGCGGCCCTGCCTGCTGTACCAGATCAAGCGCTGCTCGGGCCCGTGCGTCAACCTGATTACGCCGGCGGACTACCAGCACGACGTCGACAACGCCCAGGCCTTCCTGCGCGGGGACACGCAGGCCGTGCTGGCCACGCTGGAGTCGCGGATGATGGCGCACGCGCAGCGGCTGGAGTTCGAGCAGGCGGCGGAACTGCGCAACCAGGTGGGCGCGTTGTCCAAGGTGCTGCACCAGCAATCGGTGGAGACTTTTTCGGACAAGGATGTGGACATCCTTGCAGTGAAGGTGCAGGGCGGCAAGGCCTGTGTCAACCTGGCGATGGTGCGCGGCGGCCGGCACCTGGGCGACCGGCCGTATTTCCCGTCGCACATCGAGGACGGCGCGGCGCTGCAGGACTTCGACAAGCTCGCGGACGACGAGGCCGCAGCGGCGCCGTCCGTCCCCGTTGAAGTGCAGGTGCTGGAGGCGTTCATCGCGCAGCACTACATCGGCGTGCCGCCACCGCCGGCGCTGATCACCAGCGAGGCCGTGAGCCGCGAACTGGTCGATGCGTTGTCCGAGCAGTCAGGCATTCGCATCGCCGCCGTGCACAACCCGCGCGAGCAGCGGCGCCTCTGGCTGGAGATGGCGCAGAAGAATGCCGGCCTCCAGCTGGCCCGCCTGCTGGCCGAAGAGGGCTCGCAGCAGGCGCGCACGCGTGCGCTGGCAGAGTCACTGGACCTGTCGCCCGACGACCTGGACGGCTTTCGCATCGAGTGCTTTGACATTTCGCATACGGCCGGCGAGTCGACGCAGGCATCATGCGTCGTCTTCCACCACCACAAGATGCAGAACTCGGAATACCGCCGCTACAACATCGACGGGATCACGCCGGGCGACGACTATGCCGCCATGCGGCAGGTGCTGATGCGCCGCTACGCGAAGCTGGCGGAAGCCGGCCGCGACTCGCCCGAGGCGACGCCACCCGCGCGCGGTGCCGGGGGCAGTGCCGGCCGGCTGCCGGACCTGGTCCTGGTGGACGGCGGCAAGGGGCAGGTCAGCATGGCGCGTGAGGTGTTCGCCGAGCTGGGGCTGGACCTGGCCGTGATCGTGGGCGTGGAAAAGGGCGAGGGCCGCAAGGTGGGCCTGGAGGAACTGGTGTTCGCCGACGGCCGCGAGAAGGTCTACCTGGGCCGGGACTCGGCGGCATTGATGCTGGTGGCGCAGATCCGTGACGAGGCCCACCGCTTCGCCATCACGGGCATGCGCGCGCGCCGCGCCAAGGTGCGCGTGGGTGGCAGCCAGCTGGAAGACATCCCCGGCATAGGCGCCAAGAAGCGCGCGCGCCTGTTGCAGCGCTTCGGCGGTGTGCGCGGCGTGGCGGCGGCGGGTGTCGATGACATCGCCAGTGTCGAAGGCATCTCGCGCGAACTGGCCGAGGAGATTTACCGGGCGCTGCACTAGGCGGCGCCCGGCCCATGCCAGAATCAGCCATGTTCTTCACCATCCCAACGATCATGACCTGGACGCGCATCGTCGCGATCCCGCTGATCGTGGGCGTGTTCTACCTGCCCTGGGGTGCGTCGGTCCAGAACCTGATCGCCACCGTGATGTTCGTGGTCTTCGCGCTCACGGACTGGCTGGACGGCTACCTGGCGCGCAAATTGAACCAGACCTCGGCCTTTGGCGCCTTCCTGGATCCAGTGGCCGACAAGTTCCTGGTCTGCGCTTCGCTGCTGGTGCTGGTCCACCTGAATCGCGCGGGTGTGTTCGTGGCCCTGATCATCATCGGCCGCGAGATCGCCATTTCGGCGCTGCGCGAGTGGATGGCGCAGCTCGGCGCGTCCAAGAGCGTGGCGGTGCACATGCTGGGCAAGGTCAAGACCACGGTGCAGATGGTTGCGATCCCGTTCCTGCTGTTCGACGGCTTCCTGTTCGGCGTGATCGATACCGCGGTCTGGGGTACCGGGCTGATCTGGGTCGCCGCGATCCTGACCGTGTGGTCCATGGTCTATTACCTCCAGAAGGCCCTGCCCGAGATCCGCAAACGGGTGAAGTAGGGCGAAGCACATGACTTCCGATTCGCGTCAGGACGCGCTGGTGCGCGCCATGCCGGCCGTCTTCGTGCTGATCTGGAGCACCGGCTTCATCGTGGCGCGCTACGGCATGCCGTACGCGCCGCCGATGAAATTCCTGGCGCTGCGCTACTTCTGCTCGGTCGCCTGCTTCGCCGTGTGGGCCATGGCGGCGCGCGCGGCCATGCCGGCGAATCGCACGCAGGTGAAGCACCTCGCCGTCACCGGCATCCTCATGCATGCCGGCTACCTGGGTGGCGTTTGGGCCGCGGTCAAGCTGGGCATGGGTGCGGGGCTGGTGGCGCTGCTGGTGGGCTTGCAGCCGGTACTGACGGCGGCCTGGGTGTCGTCGCGCGGCGGCGTGGTCGCGCCCCGGCAATGGGCGGGATTGGCCCTGGGCTTCGGTGGATTGGCCCTGGTGGTGTGGGAGAAGCTCGGCCTGGGCGAGATCCACATGATCAACTTCGTGCTCGCGCTGGGCGCCCTCGTCAGCATCACGGCCGGCACGCTCTACCAGAAGCGCTTCGTGGCGCCTTGCGATGTGCGCACCGCCAGCCTGGTGCAACTGTGCGCCGCATTCGTCGTCACGGCGCCGCTCGCACTGCTCGAACCCGAAGCCATGAACTGGAACCCGCAGCTGGCCGGCGCCATGGCATGGTCGGTCCTGGCGCTCACGCTGGGTGGCAGTTCGCTGCTCTACCTGCTGATCCAGCGCGGCGCCGCGACGGCCGTGACCAGCCTGCTGTACCTGGTGCCGCCCTGCACCGCCGTCATGGCGTGGCTGTTGTTCGGCGAGGCGATCACGGTGTTCACGATCGCGGGGATGGCGCTGACGGCGGCGGGCGTGAGCCTCGTGGTGCGCTCGCCTTCGCCAGGGCGCTGAGCTTCCAGGGCTCGCCCCGGAAGCGCTCGGCCAGGAAGTCGATGAGCAGCCGGACGCGCTTGGGCGTTTGTGCACGGTGTGGCGCCAGCCAGTGGATGTCCGCGTCCCACATGGCGTAGCCCGGCAGCACGCGCACCAGCTGGCCCGACGCGAGTTGGGGCGCGATGTCCCAGAGGCTGCGCAGCATGATGCCGCGCCCGGCCAGGCACCAGTCGCGCACCAGTTCCCCCGAGTTGCTCGACAGCGAGCCCTGCACGCGCACCCGCGTTTCGGCCTTCTCGCGCTCGCGCCGCAGGCTCCACACGTCAAAGCGCTGGTCGCTCTCGCGCACGATCAGGCACTCATGGCCCGGCAGTTCGGCAACGGCCTGCGGTGTGCCGCGCTCGCGCAGGTAGCGCGGCGCTGCGACCAGCACGCGCTGGTTGCGCGCGAGGCGGCGGCTGACCCACTCCGAAGCCCGCGGCCCGCGCACCGACCACAACCACACCGCGCCGTCGTACCCGTCCACGGCCAGGTTGGGCAATTGCTCGCTCAATTGCAGCTGGACCTGCAGCCGCGGATGGCGCGCCTGGAAATCGGCCAGTGCCGGGCCCAGCCACAGGCGGCCAAAGCCGAGCGTTGCGGCCAGGCGGATCACGCCGGCGGGCTCGCTGCGCTTTTCCTGCAGGTCGGCTTCCAGTTGCGAGAAGGCCTGCAACAGGTGGGTGGCGCGTTCGCACAAGGCCTCGCACTCCGCGGTGGCGACCACGCGCCTGGTCGTGCGCTGGAACAGGCGAAAGCCCAGCCTGGTCTCCAGCGCCGCAAGCTTCTTGGTCACCACCGACGGCACGACACCGGCCGCGGCCGCTGTGGCGGCAAGGCTGCCGTGCGCACGCACCGCCAGCAGCAATTCCAGGTCCACACGGTCGAGCAAGCCTTGCATGTATTGCCAATATGGAAACAATCGATTGCCGGATTATTGCTTGCTGCGGACCGCCCGCCAAGCCAGAATCGGCGCCATGCTGGAAGCGTTCAGGAAGTTCGAGGTGGTACGCGACGGGGTCCGCCTGGCGGCGCGCGTTGGCGGGGCGGGCGAGCCGCTGCTGCTGCTTCACGGGCATCCACAGTCCCACGCGATGTGGCATCGCGTCGCGCCGGGACTGGCCCGCCACTTCTGCGTCGTGATGATGGACTTGCGCGGCTACGGCGACTCGGGCCGGCCGGAGCCGGGCGAGGGCAGCGCGGCCTATTCGAAGCGCGAAATGGCGCTTGACGCGCTGGCCGTGATGCAAGACCGGGGCTTTTCGCGTTTTCGCGTGCTGGCCCACGACCGCGGTGCGCGCGTGGCGCACCGGCTGGCCGCCGACCACCCGCAGTCCGTGGAGCGCCTCATGCTGCTCGACATCGCGCCGACGCTGGCCATGTACGAACGCACCTCGCTCGCATTTGCCCAGGCTTACTGGCATTGGTTTTTCCTGGTGCAGCCACCGCCGTTGCCGGAAGCACTGATCGAATCCGACCCCGTGCGCTACCTGCGCAGCGTGATGGGCAGCCGGCACGCGGGGCTGGCGGCTTTCGCGCCCGAAGCGCTGGCCGAGTACGAGCGCTGCATCCGCATTCCCGGCACCGAGCGATCCATCTGCGCCGACTACCGTGCCAGCGCCGGCGTCGACCTGGCGCACGACCGCGAGGACATCGCCGCGGGCGCGCGGCTATCGCAGCCGCTGCGCGTCCTCTGGGGCGAGCACGGCGCCGTCGGCCGCTGCTTTGACGTGCTGGACCTGTGGCGCGAGCGCGCACCGCAGGTCACGGGCCGCAGCCTGCCTTGCGGCCACTACATCGCGGAAGAGGCCCCGGCCCTTCTGCAGGACGAAGTTTTGCAATTTTTCAGGAGTTGAGACCATGGGCAAGAAGCGCATAGCAGTCATCGCCGGCGACGGCATCGGCAAGGAAACCATGCCCGAAGGGGTTCGCGTCATGGAGGCGGCGGCGTCGAAGTTCGGCATCGACCTGGCCTTCGACCACTTCGACTTCTCCAGCTGGGATTACTACGAGAAGCACGGCCGCATGATGCCGGAGAACTGGAAGGACCTGGTGGGCGGCCACGACGCCATCTACTTCGGCGCCGTCGGCTGGCCCGAGAAGATCGCCGACCATGTGTCGCTGTGGGGCTCGCTGATCCTGTTCCGACGCGAGTTCGACCAGTACGTGAACCTCCGGCCGGCGCGCCTGATGCCGGGCATCATCGCGCCGGTCGTGCGCAAGGATGGCAGCCGCCGCGAGCCTGGCGAGATCGACATGTATATCGTGCGCGAGAACACCGAGGGCGAGTACTCGTCGGTGGGTGGCCGCATGTTCCCCGGCACCGAGCGCGAGTTGGTCATCCAGGAGAGCGTGTTCACGCGGCATGGCGTCGACCGCGTGCTGAAGTTCGCGTTCGAGCTCGCGCAATCGCGCCCGAAGAAGCACCTCACCTCGGCCACCAAGTCCAACGGCATCGCCATCACGATGCCTTACTGGGATGAGCGCGTGGCCGAGATGGGCAAGGCTTACCCCGGCATCACGCTGGACAAGTTCCACATCGACATCCTGACGGCGCACTTCGTGCAGCGGCCCGATTTCTTCGACGTGGTGGTGGCGAGCAACCTGTTCGGCGACATCCTGAGCGACCTCGGGCCGGCGTGCACCGGAACCATCGGCATCGCACCGAGCGCCAACCTCAATCCCGACCGCAAGTTTCCCTCGTTGTTCGAACCGGTGCACGGCTCCGCGCCGGACATCGCCGGCCGTGCGATCGCCAACCCGATCGGCCAGATCTGGTGCGGCGCGATGATGCTCGAGTTCCTGGGCCACAAGGACGCGCACGATGCCGTGCTGGCGGCGATCGAAAAGGTGCTGCAGCCCGGAAGTGGTGCGCCGCGCACACCCGACCTCGGCGGCTCGGCGAAAACCAGTGACCTCGGCCGCGCGATTGCCACTGCGTTGTAATGCGATTACCCCGAGCAGGAATGCGAAATTTCTGCTCGTGAAAATTTGCGCAGTGCCGCACAAAAATCGGCCCGCAACCCGCATGGAATCTCGCTAAAAAGCGACTAGAATCCGCCTCCGCGTGTTGTAATCCCGCCTCCTGTATTGACACGGTCTGGGACCGTGGCTTTAATGGGTTGGCGGCTTTTGAGCCGCGAAAAAGGTCTCCCGCACTCTTGCCTCGAGTCACCCGATGGTGCTGGCCAAGAGGGGGAGACAATAATTTTTGAAGAGACACCTGATCAACTATTTCTCTCTACGAGGGGCCCCTTGTGAACAAGACCGAACTGATTGAGCACATCGCAAAGCATGCCGATATTTCCAAGGCCGCCGCCACGCGCGCACTGGAATCGATGATCGGAGCCGTCAAGACCACGCTGAAAAAAGGCGGGTCGGTGTCCTTGGTAGGTTTTGGTACGTTCGCAGTAGGCAAACGGGCCGCCCGCAGCGGCCGCAACCCCCGTACCGGCGCAGCGATTAAAATCAAGGCCGCCAAGGTTCCAAAGTTCCGTCCCGGCAAGGCGCTCAAGGATGCGCTGAACTGAACGGCCAGTTTCGATGGGGTGCTTAGCTCAGCTGGTAGAGCAGCGCCTTTACACGGCGTAGGTCGGCGGTTCGATCCCGTCAGCACCCACCAACCAAGCGAAGGCGAACACATGTTCGCCTTTTGTGTTTTTTAGTCTACCGAGTCCCGAGCAATGTTCGATTTCGTTCGCAAGCACACCAAGATCATGCAGCTGATCCTGTTCCTGCTGATCTTCCCGTCCTTCGTGCTGGTGGGCATCAACGGCTACAACCGCATGAATGAGAAGGGCGAAGTGGTCGCCAAGGTCGATGGCCATGACATCCTGCAGGGCGACTGGGACGCCGCCCACAAGCGGGAGGTCGATCGCATCCGCCAGCAGATGCCGCAGCTTGATGCCAAGCTGCTGGACTCACCCGGTGCGCGCTACGCGTCGCTGGAGCGCCTGGTGCGCAACCGCGTGCTGGAAGCCGCGGCGGCGCGCGACAAGCTGGGCACCAGCGACCAGCGCCTGGCCAGTGAGCTGCAACAGAACGAATTGATCGCCGCACTGCGCGGGCCCGACGGCAAGCTGGACATGGCGCGCTATCGCCAGATCCTGGGCCAGCAGGGCATGAGCCCGGAAATGTTCGAGGCGAACGTGCGCGCGGAACTGTCCGCACGGCAGGTCCTGGCGGGCGTGGGTGGCAGCACCTTCGCCACGCCGGCACAGGCCACGCTGGCGCTCAACGCGTTCCTGGAAAGGCGTGAGGTGCAGGTGGCCCGGTTCGCGGCGTCCGACTTTGCGGCTCGCGTCAGCCCCACCGACGCCGACCTGGAGGCCTTCTACAAGGCCAATGCGCAGATGTTCCAGGCGCCGGAGCAGGCGAGCATCGAGTACCTGGTGCTGGACTTGGAGACGGTCAAGAAGTCCATCGCGGTGAACGAGGCTGACCTCAAGACGTATTTTGAGCAGAACAGCTCGCGCCTGGGCGGCGCCGAGGAGCGGCGTGCCAGCCACATCCTCGTGGCGGCGCCCAAGGGCGCACCGGCGGCCGAACGTGACAAGGCCAAGGCCAAGGCACAGGAACTGCTCGCGGCCGTGAAGAAGGCGCCGGATAGCTTTGCCGACGTGGCGAAAAAGAATTCGCAGGACCCGGGTTCCGCGGCCAACGGTGGCGACCTGGACTTCTTCACGCGAGGCGCGATGACCAAGGCGTTCGAGGACGCGGCATTCGCCATGAAAAAGGGCGAGACCAGTGACCTGGTCGAGACCGAATTCGGCTTCCACATCATCAAGCTCACCGACGTGAAGGTGCCCAAGCAACGCACCTTCGAGGAGATGAAGCCGGAACTGGAAGCTGATATCCGCAAGCAACAGGCGACGAAAAAGTACGCCGAGGCCGCAGACATCTTCAGCAATGGCGTGTACGAGCAGGCTGACAGCCTGAAGCCGGTCGCCGACAAGCTCAAGCTCGAAGTCAAGACCGCCCCGGCCGTGCGCAGCACGCCGCTGCCCGGCACCAGCGGCCCGCTGGCCAACCCGAAATTCCTGGCGGCCTTGTTTGCCCCGGACAGCACGCAGAAGAAGCGCAATACCGAGGCCGTGGAAGTGGCGCCCAGCACCCTGGTGTCGGGACGTGTGACCCAGTACACCCCAGCCCGCACCCAACCCTTTGCCGAAGTGAAGGACAAGGTGCGCGAGCGCGTGGTCGCCAGCCGGGCCGCCGAACTCGCCCGGAAGGAAGGCATGGACAAGCTGGCAGCGTGGAAGGCCAACCCTGCTGCCGCAACCCTGCCCGCAACGGTCACGCTGTCGCGCCAGGACACCCAGAAGCTGCCGTCGCCGGTGGTCGAGGCCGTCCTGCGCGCCGACCCGGCAGCGCTGCCGGCTTTCGTCGGCGTCGACCTGGGTGGCGAGGGCTATGCGGTGGCCAAGGTGACCAAGGTGCTGGGCCGCGAGGCGCCGCCCGAGCCCCTGGCGCAGCAGGAACGGGCGCAGTACCAGCAGGCTTGGGCGTCCGCCGAGAACGCGGCGTACTACAACCTGCTCAAGGACCGCCTGAAGGTCCAGATGCTGGCGCCCAAGCCCTCGCTGGCGGCCGAATCGGGTCAGTAGGCACCTCGAGCGCCCAAACAAAAAGCCCGCGGCATGATGCTCGCGGGCTTTTCAAATTCTGGGGTGGCTGATGGGGCTCGAACCCACGACAACAGGAATCACAATCCTGGACTCTACCAACTGAGCTACAGCCACCGTAGCCGTCAATTATAGCGTGCTGGCTAGTTGACCATCACCAGCTTGCCCTTGACCCCGCGCGACCCCATGTGGGCGTAGGCGGCCTTGAGCTCGGCCATTGGCATGGTGCGGTCGATCACGGGCTTGATCCTGCCTTGCGCGTACCACTGGGCCAGCTCCATCATCATCGCGCCATTGGCCTTGGGTTCGCGCCTTGCGAAGTCGCCCCAGAACACGCCGACGATGGAAGCGCCCTTGAGCAGCGCCAGGTTCAGGGGCAGGTTGGGGATGGGGCCTGAGGCAAAGCCCACCACCAGGTAGCGGCCACGCCAGGCAATGGAGCGGAACGCCGGTTCCGCAAACTCGCCGCCCACCGGGTCGTAGATCACGTCCGGGCCCTTGCCATCGGTGGCAGCCTTGATCGCGTCGCGCAAGTTCTCGCGGGTGTAGTTGATCGTCGCGTCGGCGCCTATCGACTTGCACAGTTCACACTTCTCATCGGTCGATGCGGCGGCGATCACGCGGGCGCCCATGGCCTTGGCGATCTGGATTGCCGAGGTGCCGACGCCGCCGGCCGCGCCCAGCACCAGCACGGTTTCGCCGGCTTTCAGCTGCGCACGGTCGACCAGCGCGTGGTACGAGGTGGCGTAGATCATGATGAAGGCGGCGGCGTCCACGTGCGGGAAGCCGGGCGGCAGGGGCATGCACAGCGCGGCGGGCGCGATCGTGTGGGTGCCGAAGCCGCCGGTGCCGGAGAGGCAGGCGACGCTCTGGCCGACCTTCAGGTGGCTCACGCCTTCTCCCACGGCCGCGATGACGCCGGCGTATTCGGAGCCCGGCACGAAGGGCAGCGCCGGCTTCATCTGGTACTTGTTCTGGACGATCAGCAAGTCGGGAAAGTTCAGGCTCGCCGCCTTGATTTCGATGAGCACCTCGCCCGCTTTCGGTGCGGGCGTGGGCAGTTCCTTCCATTGCAGCGCGTCGACGCCGGTGGGGTTTTCGCAAAGCCAGGCATGCATGCCGATTTCTCCGGTGATTCCGTTTGACTGGGGCCCATGATAGGCGTACGAAGCGGGCGTGATTGTCCCTGCGGTGACGCCTTCCACACCTACAATCGATTCAACCACGGCCCGCAATGAAAATCCTGCTTTCCAACGATGACGGTTACCAGGCGCCCGGCCTGGTCGCGCTTTACGAAGCGATCAAGGACCTCGGCGACGTCGAGGTGGTCGCCCCCGAACACAACAACAGCGCCAAGTCCAATGCGCTGACGCTGCATTCGCCGCTGTACGTGCACAAGGCGGGCAACGGCTTTCGCTACGTGAACGGCACGCCGGCGGATTGCGTCCATGTGGCGCTGACGGGCCTGCTGGGATACCGGCCGGACCTCGTCGTGAGCGGGATCAACAACGGTGCCAACATGGGCGACGACACGATCTACTCGGGCACCGTGGGCGCGGCGATGGAAGGCTACCTTTTCGGCATACCCGCCATTGCGTTTTCGCAGACCGAGAAGGGCTGGGCGCATATCGAGTCGTCCGCACGCAAGGCGCGCGACCTGGTGCAACAGGCCATCGCGCAGGCCGCGGAAGGCCACGCGCCCTGGCTGCTGAACGTGAACATTCCCAACCTGCCGTACGACGAGTTGAAGCCGCCCAAGGTCTGCCGGCTGGGGCGCCGCCACGCAGCAGAGAAGGTCATCGCGCAACCCAGTCCGCACGGCGACATGATGTACTGGATCGGCGGCGCAGGCCCCGCCAAGGACGGCGCCGATGGCACCGACTTCCACGCCACCGCGCAGGGTCATGTCTCCATCACGCCGCTGAAGGTTGACCTGACCGACCACGAAGAACTCGGGCGCTGGGCCGCGCGGCTGGCGCGCTCCGGCGAGGCAGGGCGCTGATGTCCAGGCGGCCCGGCTTTCCGGCGCGGCTGGACCTGCCTTCGTCGCGGCCCGCGCCGGTGAAGAAGGCGGCGGCCTTCGTTCCCGCCACCAGCGCGCCGCAACGCCGCAGCGGCACGCCGGATGGCGTCGCACCCGACTCGCAGGCGCTGCGCGTGCGCATGGTTGAAAAACTCGCTGCGCAGGGCGTGGCGGACGCGCGCGTGCTGGATGCCATGCGCATGGTGGAACGGCATCGCTTCGTCGACAGCGCACTGGTCGCGCAGGCCTATGAGGACACCAGCCTGCCGATCGGCCTGGGCCAGACGATCTCCAAGCCCAACGTGGTCGCGCGCATGGTCGAGCTGCTGCTGGGTGGCGCCACCGGCAAGCTGGGCCGCGTGCTGGAAATCGGCACGGGTTGCGGCTACCAGGCTGCGGTGCTGAGCCTGGTCGCGACCGAGGTCTACAGCATCGAGCGGCTGCGCGGCCTGCACGACAAGGCGCGCGAAAACCTGAGGACATTCCGCGTCCCGAACCTGCACCTGCTGTTTGGTGACGGCATGGCCGGCTATCCGAAGGGTGCGCCTTACGCGGGGATCATTGCCGCCGCCGGGGGCGAAGCCGTGCCGCAGGCATGGATGGACCAGCTTGCGGTGGGTGGGCGCATCGTCGCGCCGACGGTGATGCCCGACGGCCGCCAGGCCCTCGTGGTGATGGAAAAAACGCCGCGCGAAATGAAACAAAGTGTGCTTGAGGCGGTCCACTTTGTCCCCCTAAAATCAGGCATCGCTTGATGGGAAAACAAAAGATGTTCGAGTTGCGCAAACAGGGTTGGATGTGGGCAGTGCTGGCGGCAGGTTTGCTGGCCGGATGCGCTTCCAGCTCGCGCGCACCGGCGCCGGTGGAAGATCGCAGCACGGGGGCGCGCGCGCAGCCGGCAGCCGTCGAGCCGGCCAAACCGGCTTCGGCCGCGGACAACGCCGGCAAGCCCGGCTACTACACCATCCGGCCCGGTGATACGCTGATCCGCATCGCGCTGGACAGTGGCCAGAACTGGCGCGACATCCAGCGGTGGAACAGCATCGACAACCCGAACGTGATCGAGGTGGGGCAGGTGATCCGCGTGATACCGCCGGCGGGCGCTGCCGATGCCACCGCGCTGCGGCCTGCGGCAACGGCTGCGAGCGCGCCGGGCGCCGCCGCCAGCGCAGCGCGCGGCACCACGCCGCCGACTGTCGTGGCCGTGGCGCCGCCGACCGCCACCGGGCCCGCACCCGCGCCCAGCCCCGCACCGGCCGGCGAGGAAGAACTTCCCTGGGCCTGGCCTACCGCACCGGGCGCGGCGGTGGTCGCGGGCTTCGACGAGCAGCGCAACAAGGGCCTGGACATCGCCGGCAAGCAGGGCGATGCAGTGCTTGCGTCGGCTGATGGCCGCGTCGTTTACGCCGGCGCGGGTTTGCGCGGCTATGGCAACCTGATCATCCTCAAGCACAACAACACTTACCTTTCGGCCTACGCGCACAACCAGGCACTGCTGGTCAAGGAAGACCAGACGGTGCGCAAGGGCCAGAAGATCGCCGAGATGGGCAGCAGCGACGCCGACCGCGTCAAGCTGCACTTCGAGATACGCCGGCAAGGCAAGCCGGTGGACCCCGCACGGTACCTTCCCGTGAGGTAGCGATGAAAAAGCGCAACGGACACAGCAACACTGCCGTTCCGGGTGCGACTGAGGCTGAAGCTGCGCCGGGGCCGATCCCGCTCGCAGACGATGGTGCGGAAACTGCCGAGGAGCCGAACCCGCGCGACATCCCCGCCGAGATTGCAGGCGAGTCGAGCGACACGCTCACGCTCTACCTGCGTGAAGTCAGGCGCACCGAGCTCTTCACCCCCGAACAGGAGTTTGAAGCCGCCACCCGTGCGCGGGCCGGCGAATTTGCCGCGCGGCAATCGATGATCGAGCACAACCTGCGGCTGGTGGTCAGCATCGCCAAGGGCTACCTGGGCCGCGGTGTGCCGCTGTCGGACCTGATCGAGGAAGGCAACCTTGGCCTGATGCACGCCATCGACAAGTTCGAACCGGAGCGCGGCTTCCGCTTTTCGACCTACGCGACCTGGTGGATCCGCCAGTCGGTGGAGCGTGCCGTAATGAACCAGGGCCGCGTGATCCGCTTGCCCGTGCACGTGGTGCGCGAGTTGCAGCAGGTGCTGCGCGCCCGCCGCACGCTGGAGAACGATCCGGCCTTCGCTGCCGCGCGAAACGGCTTCGAAGGCGAGGGCGTGCGCGTGGAGGACGTGGCCGCGCTGCTGGGACGGGACGTGCAGGAAGTGGCGGAGTTGCTGGCGATGGCCGAGGCGCCGCGCTCACTGGATGCGGTGATGGAAAGATCGGACGATGAGCACACCCTGGGTGACTCGATGGCCGACGAACTCGCCATCGACCCGACCGGCGTCACGCAGAACCATGAGGTCGAGCGCCTGTTGAACAACTGGATCGACGCCTTGTCCAATCGCGAGAAGGAAGTGCTGGAGGGCCGCTTCGGCTTGCACGACCGCGAACCCGAGACCCTCGAGGTGCTCAGCGACCGGCTGGGCCTGACGCGTGAACGCGTGCGCCAGATCCAGAACGAGGCATTGCTCAAGCTCAAGCGCCACATGGTGCGCAACGGCATCAGCAAGGAAGCCTTGTTCTAAGCGGCTGGTACAGTCGCTTTCATGGCCTGGCCCGTCCTCGTTTTCGACATTGAATCCATTCCCGACGTCGCGGGCCTGCGCTCGCTGCGCGGCGACGCGCCCGACTCGACCGATGCGCAGGTGTATGCCGCGTGGGTCCAGGAGCGCAAGGACAAGGGGCAGGGCGACTTCATGCCGCTGCACCTGCAGCGCGTGCTGGTGATCAGTTGCGTGTTCCGCAATGCCGAGGGCATTCGCGTGCATTCGTTCGTCGACCGCGACAATGCGAGCGAAGGCAAGGTGATCCAGACCTTCTTCAACACGCTTGAAAAGCACGTGCCCCAGCTGGTCAGCTGGAACGGCGGCGGCTTTGACCTGCCCGTGCTGCACTACCG
>DATHWV010000447.1:0-3956 GCA_035460205.1 Ramlibacter sp. | reverse complement strand
AGGAGACGTACCGACCGGACCCCATCAGAAGAGTGTTCATACCGAAGGCCAACTCAACGGCGAAGAGCCCGAAGCTCAGGCCGTTGGGCATCTCGACCTTGCGCGATCGGGTGTGCATGACAGCAGCAATGCTGGTGCTCGTACCGATCTTCGAAGCCGATCTTCCACCCGAGCAGTACGCCTACCGGCCGGGCCGCAATGCCCAGCAGGCGGTGAGCGAGGTGCAAGAGGCGCTGTTCCGAGGCCATCCGGAAGTCGTAGACGCCGACCTCGCCGACTACTTCGGGTCCATTCCACACGCCGAACTGATGCTGTCGCTCGCGCGGCGCATCGTGGACCGGCGCGTGCTGCATCTGATCAAGCTGTGGCTGGAATGCGCCGTGGAGGAAACCGACGATCAATGTCGCAAGACACGTACGACCGAAGCCAAGGACCAGCGACGCGGCATTCCGCAATGGTCTCCCATCTCGCCGTTGCTGGCTAATCTGTACATGCGCCGGTTCGTGTTGGGATGGAAGAAGCTCGGGCTGGACGAGAGTCTTGGCACTCGGATCGTGACCTACGCCGATGATCTCGTGATTCTGTGCAAACGCGGCAAGGCCGAAGAGGCATTGACCCGCATGCGCGACCTCATGGGCAAGTTGAAGCTGACGGTCAACGAGCAGAAGACACGCATCTGCAAGGTCCCGGAAGGTGAGTTCGACTTCCTGGGGTACCCCCCCGCGTCAGAATAGTTGTCGCCCCGATAGAACCAAGAACCCGGGGGCGGCGATGAAGGACGAGAGTGGCTCGATACGGACAGGCATTCAAGGACAGAGCGGTAGCGAGGTTGCTGCCGCCGGAGAGCGCGGCACCGGAGGTGGTGGCGCGGGAAGTGGGGATCGGCGCGGGAACCCTGGAGCGTTGGCGCGAGGATGCGCAGTCCAGGCCCGCCCGAGGGCGGGCCTGGACTGCGGGCGCCCGGCTAGAGGCGGTGATCACGACGGCCCCGATGAGCGAGGCCGACAAGAACGCCTGGTGCCGCGGGCACGGCGTGTATCCGGCCGAGCTTGCCAAATGGCGCGCCAGTTGCGCCGCCGCGCTGGCCGAGCCCGAGGAGGCCCGTGCCAGCCCGCAGGCCACGCGGGCCGACCGCAAGCGCATCAAGGAACTCGAGCGCGATCTGCAGCGCAAGGACCGCGCGCTGGCCGAGACGGCGGCGCTGCTGGTACTGTCAAAAAACGTCCCTCGCGACTTCGCCGCGGCCCAATGAACTGAAACACGGGGACTGCCTACACTGAGCGGTGCCGGACCGTGGCCGTTCACTTTTTGGAGGCACTCGTCCCCGTCAAAAAACCTGGCCCCGGGGGAATTTGCGGACCCAGCTGTGGTGGCGCTTCGTGCGACCCCGTTTAGGAAATTGACCCGTTCCGATCCCCCGTCCGGTGTTCTACCGACAGGAGGTTGAGATGTCCAAGCAAGGCAAGACAATGGGGTTGCCGGTCATCAACTCGTTCGCGGCCGCGGTGGACATCGGAGCGCGAATCGAAGTCGCCGCGGTTCCGCCCGAGTTGTGCGACGCGCCGGTGCAGACGTTCCAGTGCTTCACGGCCGACATCGAACGCATGGCAGACTGGTTCGTGTCGTTGGGGATCAAGACCGTGGCGATGGAGTCGACTGGCGTCTACTGGATCCCGGTGTACGAGATCCTCGAAGATCACGGCCTGCAAGTCGTGTTGGCCAACGCACGAGAATGCAAGGCCGTTCCCGGGCGCAAGAGCGATGTCAATGACGCGCAATGGCTTCAGCGCCTGCACGCATGCGGTCTGCTGCGGGCCAGCTTCCGCCCGGCGCGCGACATCGCTGCGCTACGTGCGTACATGCGAGTCCGAGATCGGCACCTGGAGTACGCGGCGGCGCACATCCAGCACATGCAGAAGGCGCTGACCCACATGAACCTTCAACTGCACCATGTCGTCAGCGATGTCACCGGGGTGACCGGTCTGAAGATCATTCGCGCGATCGTGGCGGGTGAGCGTGACCCCGACGTCCTGGCGTCCATGCGCGACGTTCGCTGCCGCGAGAGTGTCCAGACCATTCGCGCCGCCCTGGTCGGCAACTACCAGCCGGAGCACGTCTTCGCACTGGCGCAGGCCCTGACGCTGTACGACTCGTACCAGGCGCGGATTGTCGAATGCGACGCTCAGATCGAACAGACCCTGCAATTGCTGACCGCGGACAAGGCTCCGCCGCAGGAGCCGTTGGGCGCTCCGCGAAGCCGCACGAAGCAGACCAACTCACTGAACTTCGACGTTCGTCCGTTGCTGCACCAGCTCACCGGCATCGACCTGACGCAGATCCACGGTATCGGCCCCAGCATCGCACTGGAACTCATCGCCGAGTGCGGCACCGATCTCAGCCGCTGGCCAACCGAAAAGCACTTCACATCCTGGCTCACGTTGTCGCCCGGTTGCAAAATCAGTGGCGGCAAGGTGCTCTCATCGCACACGCGTAAGAGCAGCAACCGCGTCGCCGCTCGGCTGCGATTGGTCGCCACGGCAGTCGGCCGGACCGAGACCGCGCTGGGCGCGTTCTACCGGCGACTGGCTGCGCGCATCGGCAAGGCCAAAGCACTGACGGCCACGGCACGCAAGATCGCCATCCTGTTCTACAGGGCCATGCGCTTCGGCATGCGTTACGAAGACCCCGGCGCCGATCAGTACGAGCGCCGCTACCGCGAGCGTGTCGTCAAGCAGCTTCATCGCCGCGCGGCGCACTTTGGCTTCTCGTTGCAGCCGATGGAGGCAAGTGTTTCTTAGGAAAGTCGCGGCGATCTTCAACAAGGGCGAGGACGAATGATCGGCCTCGAAGATCGCCAAGCCCTGGCCCGGGACATCGATGCGGCACACGCTGCGGGCGCGCGGCTGGGCCCGGCCTGCGAGATCGCCGGCATCGATCTGCGCACCCTGCAGCGCTGGAAGGCCCAGCAAGGGCTCACAACGGGCGATGGCAGGCCGCAGGCGGTGCGCCCCATGCCCAGCCATGCCCTGAGTCCCGGGGAGCGCGCCCGGCTGCTGGCCGTGGCCAACGAGCCGCGCTTTGCAGCCGTGCCGCCGGCGCGCATCGTGCCCATGCTGGCCGACGAGGGCATCTACCTGGCCAGCGAGTCCAGCTTCAGCCGCGTGCTGCGCGAGCATGGGCAGAGTGTGCACCGCGGGCGCGCCAAGGCGCCCAAGGCATCGCGCCCACCGAGCACGCACATCGCCACCGCGGCATGCCAGGTCTGGTGCTGGGACATGACCTACCTGCCGGCCGTCGTGATGGGCCGCTGGTTCTACCTGTACCTGATCCTGGACTTGTACAGCCGCAAGATCGTGGGTTGGGAGGTTCACGACACCGACGACTCCGACCATGCCGCGCACCTCGTGCGTCGTACGGCACTGGCCGAGGGCATTGCCGCCATGCTCACCAAGCCCGTGCTGCACGGCGACAACGGCTCCACGCTCAAAGCGACGACGGTGCTGGCGATGCTCAACTGGCTGGGCGTCAAGCCCTCGTACTCGCGGCCCCGCGTGAGCGACGACAACGCCTACGCCGAGTCGCTGTTCCGCACGGCCAAGTACCGCCCGGAGTTCCCCGCCAAGGGCTTCGCCGATCTCGACGCGGCCAGGGCCTGGGCTGCGCAGTTCGTGCGCTGGTACAACCATGACCATCGGCACAGCGGCATTCGATACGTCAGCCCGGCGCAGCGCCATGCCGGTGAGGATCACTCGATCCTGGCTGCGCGGCACGCGCTGTACACCCGCGCTCGCGAGCTCCACCCAGCTCGGTGGTCGGGCGCCACTCGCAACTGGTCGCCCATCGGCCCCGTGACGCTCAACCCCGAACGCGACTCGATCATCAAGACGCATTCGGCAGTCGACGATATTCAGCCCATGGCTGCATAAATGAGGCGACAACTACCTTGACGCGCGCCG
>DATHWV010000446.1:0-4139 GCA_035460205.1 Ramlibacter sp. | reverse complement strand
CGCAGGCAAGTTTACGCAGCCTGCGTGAACTTGGCTGCGTGCAAATCGGGTGGGGGTCGGCCGCAACAAGACCCCCTCCCCAACCCTCCCCCTTTCAGGAGGAGGGAGCACACCGCGCTCGCGGCAATCATTACCGCTTGTTCTGGATCGGAACCTGCATGTCCTCGATCTTGAGCTCGCGCACCAGTTCGGGAATGCCCCACGCGACCGCCGGATCGGCCTTGATCTTGAAGTGATACATGCTCTGGAGCGCCTGATGGTCCTCCTTGCGGAACACCATCTTGCCCTTCGGCGTGTCGAACTCGAGGCCTTCCATCGCGGCGATCAGCTTCTCGGTGTCGAGCGACTTCGCCTTCGTGACAGCCGCCACCACCGCCATCGCGGAGGCAAAGCCGCCCGCCGTGAAGAAGTCCGGCGGCGCGTTGAAGCGCTTCTGATGCTCGGTCACGAGCCACTTGTTCACGTCGTTCTTCGGGATCTCGTAGTAGTAGTAAGTCGCGCCTTCCATGCCGGGCATCGTCTTGTAGCCGGCCATGGCGGGCAGGATGTTGCCGCCGGTCGAGAGTTCGATGCCGTAACGGCCGGGGTTCATGTCCTGCAGCTTGGTCATCGGCGAGGCACCGGCCCAGATCACCCAGATGATCTTGCGGCCCGGCTTGTCCTTGAGCGCATCGAACAGGCGCTGCGCCGGCGCGGTGAAGTCGGTGGTGTTCATCGGGGCGTATTCTTCCGCCGCGAGCGTCGCGCCGGTTTTGGAGAGCGCGGCCTTGAACGCCGCAACGCCGTCGCGCCCGAAGGCGTAATCCTGCGCCAAGGTCGCGACCGTCACGCCGGGCTTGCCGATCGCGACCGCGTTGGAGATGGCGTCCTGCGAGGAGTTGCGCGCGGTGCGGAAGATGTAGCGGTTCCATTTCTCGCCGGTGATCTGGTCGGCGACCGCGGGCTCGACCAGCAGGATCTTCTTGCGCTCCTCGGCGACCGGCAGCATCGCGAGCGCGGCCGCCGACGAGGTCGTGCCGATCGCAAGCGCGACGCCGTCGTCTTCATAGGCCTCGGCCAGCAGGGTCTTGGCGACGTCAGGCTTGAGCTGGTCGTCCTTGGCGATGAGCACGATCTTGCGGCCGTCGACCATGTTCGTGCCCTTGGTGGCGTATTCGAAGCCGAGCCGCAGGCCGGTTTCGGTCTGCTTGGCATAGGCTTCGAGCGGGCCGGTCTTGCTGTAGATGTGCGCGATGCGGATATCGCCGGTCTGCGCACCGGCGAAGGTAGCCGCCGCGGCGGCGGCCACGGCGAAGAGGAGGCGGTGGAGTTTCATGGGCTTTCCAGGTTGGTGGCTGGAAATTACCACAAGCGGGCTTCGGCGCACCCGATGGAAAACGACAACGCGCGTGCCCTTGCGGGCACGCGCGCCGGGATTGACTGTGCTTCGCGCTTAGCGGACGCGGCCGCGGCGGAACAGGTTGACGATCGCGAGCAGGATGATCGCGCCGATCAGCGAAACGACCAGCGAGCCGATGCTGAAGCCGTCATTGATGGTGCCGGTACCGACCATCGGGGAGATCAGCCAGCCGCCGATGAAGGCGCCCACGATACCCACGATGACGTTCAACAGGATGCCCTGTTGCCCGTCGGTCTTCATGACCAGGCTGGCCAGCCAGCCGACGATGCCACCTACGATAAGCCAGAGGATGAAACCCATGTTGAGACTCCTTTGCCGCGAACGGCGTGTTGTGATAGCGGGCCGGCCCTCTCGGTTCCGACCACCCGCCGTCAAAACGAACGGCTGGTGAGCAAAATATCGTGCGGGCCCCGGGGCTCAGGCGTAGTCGGCGGGAAAGGCCCATCGTGGGGGCTTGGCGCGTCGCCGCGTCGGACGGGCCCTACCCCTCCCAAGGCACAGCTTCAGGGGTAAATCCGCAGGGACTTGGGATACATGGCCCGGCGAGAATCCCTCCAGAGCGGTGGCAGCCCATCGGGCGGCACCGTTTTTGCTTTGTATGCGTTTGTTGTCATTCCGGAGCCCCCCATGAAAAAACGATTCGCCCTGAAGCTGGCCGCTGCCGCCGCGCTGGCCTTTTCCTTCGGCGCCGCGCAGGCGCAGGTCACCCCCATCAAGTTCCAGCTGGACTGGCGCTTCGAAGGGCCGGCCGCGCTGTTCCTGACGCCGGCCGCCAAGGGTTACTTCAAGGACGCCAAGCTCGACGTCACCATCGACGCTGGCAACGGCTCCGGCGGTGCCGTGACGCGCGTCGCATCGGGCACCTACGACATGGGCTTTGCCGACCTGGCCGCGCTGATGGAGTTCCACGCCAACAACCCCGACGCACCCAACAAGCCGGTGGCCGTGATGATGGTCTACAACAACACGCCGGCTTCGGTCATGGCGCTGAAGAAGTCGGGCATCAAGACGCCCGCCGACCTGAACGGCAAGAAGCTGGGCGCCCCGGTGTTCGACGCGGGCCGCCGGGCCTTCCCCATCTTCCAGAAGGCCAACGGCATCGGCAACGTGAACTGGACCGCCATGGACCCGCCGCTGCGCGAGACCATGCTCGCGCGCGGTGACGTCGATGCCATCACCGGCTTCACCTTCACCTCGCTGCTCAACCTCGAAGCGCGCGGCGTCAAGGCCGCCGACGTCGTCGTCCTCCCTTATTCGGAACACGGCGTGAAGCTCTACGGCAACGTGGTCATCGCCACGCCGAAGATGATCAAGGAGAACCCCGCCGCGGTGAAGGCCTTCCTCGCCGCCTTCACCAAGGGCGCGAAAGACGTTGTCGCCAACCCGGAAGCAGCCATCGCCGACGTCAAGGCGCGCGACGGCATCATCAACACCGAGCTGGAAACGCGCCGCCTCAAGCTGGCGATCGACACCGTGATCAACAGCCCCGACGCTCGCGCCGAAGGCTTTGGGTACGTCAACCCCGGACGGCTGTCGCTGATGGCCTCGCAGGTGTCGGACGCATTCGGCACCAAGACCCGCGTGAACCCGGACGCGGTGTGGAACGGCTCATTCCTGCCGTCCAAGGCCGAACTGGGCAGCGTGCTGCCGGCGGCGAAGAAGTAAGGGCCCCCGCGGGTCGCATGTCCCACTTCGCCAATTTCCAGGACGTCTGGCTCGCCTACAACGAAGAAGCGCTGGCGCAGGGCCAGTTCGCGGTCGAGGCCATCGACCTGCAGGTTTCGCAGGGCGAGTTCATTGCCATCGTCGGGCCTTCGGGCTGCGGCAAGTCCACCTTCATGAAGCTGGCGACCGGGCTGAAGATGCCCTCGCGCGGCCGCATCCTCATCGACGGCCAGCCGGTCACCGGGCCGTTGAAGATTTCCGGCATGGCCTTCCAGGCGCCTTCGCTGCTGCCCTGGCGCACGACGGTGGACAACGTGCTGCTGCCGCTGGAGATCGTGGAGCCGTATCGCAGCAACTTCAAGGCCAAACGCGCCGAGTACGAGGAGCGGGCGCGCGCCCTGCTTCGCAAGGTCGGGCTGGCCGGCTACGAAGACCAGTTCCCCTGGCAGCTGTCCGGTGGCATGCAGCAGCGCGCCAGCATTTGCCGCGCGCTGATCCACGAGCCCAAGATGCTGCTGCTGGACGAGCCGTTCGGCGCGCTCGACGCGTTCACGCGCGAAGAGCTCTGGTGCATCCTGCGCGACCTGTGGACCGAGCAGCGCTTCAACGTCATCCTGGTCACGCACGACCTGCGCGAGTCGGTGTTCCTGGCCGACACGGTGTACGTCATGAGCAGCAGCCCCGGCCGCTTCGTGGTGCGGCGCGAGATCGACCTGCCGCACCCGCGCGACCTGGAGCAAACCTATACGCCGCACTTCACCGACATCGTGCACGAGCTGCGCGCGCACATCGGCGCGTCGCGCACGCCGCTTGTGAAAGCCCCCGTATGAAAGCCGCAACGTTGCAGCGCTGGGCGCCGTGGCTGCTGGCGGTCGCGACGGTGGTGCTCTGGCAGGTGGGCGTCACTGCCTTCAACGTGCCGGACTTCATCTTCCCGAGCCCGTGGCAGATCGCGCAGGAGTTCGTGGCCTACACCGGCCCGCTGATGCGTGCGGCCTGGAGCACTTTCTGGGTGACCATGGTGGGCTTCGGGCTGGCCATCGCGGTGGGCGTGCTGCTCGGCTTTTTGATCGGC
>DATHWV010000445.1:0-2175 GCA_035460205.1 Ramlibacter sp. | reverse complement strand
AGGCCCTGCAGCGGCGCGTCGGCAGGCCACAGCGCTTCCACGGCCTGCGCCATGGAGCCGCCCGCCTTGCCCGCGCCGATCACGATGGTGCGGCCCTTGGGCGGTGGCGGCAGGAAGGCCGCCGTGTTGTGCAACGGCAGCGCGCGGCGCACGGCCGCCTGGTACAGGTGTTCGAGGAAGCGGCGTGGCTCGGCGGCGGGATCGGGTGTCATTCGGTCTTGTCTCCACCGCCGATTGTGACGCGGTAACCGAGTGGTAACCCGGCCCCCAGGTCATGACACCCATCACGAAAACCGGATAAGGCCGCTACTTCTTGCCGAGCCCCAGCCGCGCCGCGCCTTCGGTGTACAGCTTGGTCTTGTCACGCATGAAGGAATCCATCTGGTCCACCCCCACGTTGACCAGCTCGAAGCCGCTCTTGGCCGCCAGCTCCTTCATCTCGGGATCATTGTTGAGCTGGGCCCACAGGTCCGACAGGCGCTTGCGCTCCGCCGGCGGCGTGGACTTCGGCACGCCGATGCCGCGGTAGGCGCCGTCAACCCAGTCGACGCCCAGTTCCTTGAAGGTGGGCACGTCCGGCAGCAGGGGATGGCGCTGCTCCATCGCCACCGCCAGCGCGCGCACCTTGCCCTTGTTGTTGATGGCGAACGCGGTGTACGTCACCGCGCCGTCGATCTGGTTGCCCACCACTGCCAGCGACATGTCGCCGGTGCCCTTGTACGGCACGTAGGTGCTCTTGATGCCGAAGGCGGCGTTGAGCCTTTCATGCGACGCATGGTTGGCGGAGTTCAGCCCCGAGCCACCCAGGCTCATCTTGCCGGGATCCTTCTTCGCGGCCGCGATGAAGTCCTGGAAAGTCTTGTGCGGGCTGGCTTCGGGCACGACCAGTGCGTCGGGCGTGAAGTGGAACCAGAATACCGGCGTGACGTCGGCGGTCTTGTACTGCACCTGGCCTTCGATCGGCTGGAACACGATGTGCGGCAGGTTGACGCCGACGACGTTGGCGCCGTCGCCGGGCAGCTGGTTCATCTGCGACCACATCAGCCCCCCGCCCGCGCCGGCCTTGTACTGGATGATGGTGTCCACCGCCGGGCACTTCTTCTTGAGCACCACCTGCTGGTGGCGCGCCGACAGGTCTGACTCACCGCCGGGCGGGAACGCCTGCCAGTACATGACGTTCTTGTCGGGACAGCCCGCGCCCTGCGCCATGACGGCGGGTGAGGCCGCGAGGGCCAGGATGGCAATCCATTTGATGCTGCGGAAGTTCATGCGGCTTGTCTCCTGTTGGAATCGCGCCCATTCTGGGCAAGCAATGCACAGACGGCATTGGTGACTTCCTCAGTGCGGGCATTGCCCCCGAGGTCTTTGGTGTGCAGTTGGCGGTTGGCTGTGATGGTTTCGATGGCCTGCATCAGTTGCGCGGCCGCCTCGGGCTGGCCGATGTGTTCCAGCAGCATCACGCAACTCCAGAACGTGCCCACCGGGTTGGCCAGCCCCATGCCCATGATGTCAAACGCCGAACCGTGGATGGGTTCGAACATCGACGGGTAACGCCGCTCCGGATCGATGTTGCCGGTGGGGGCGATGCCCAGGCTGCCGGCCAGCGCCGCGGCCAGGTCGGACAGGATGTCGGCGTGCAGGTTGGTCGCCACCAGCGTGTCCAGCGACGCCGGGCGGTTCACCATGCGCGCGGTGCAGGCGTCCACCAGCTCCTTGTCCCACTTCACATCGGGAAATTCCTTCGAAACCTGCACGGCGATCTCGTCCCACATCACCATCGCGTGGCGCTGTGCGTTCGACTTGGTGACCACCGTCAGCAACTTGCGCGGCCGCGACTGCGCAAGCTTGAAGGCGAACCGCATGATCCGTTCCACGCCCGCGCGGGTCATCATGCTGACGTCGGTGGCCACCTCGATCGGGTGGCCCTGGTGCGCGCGGCCGCCGACGCCGGCGTACTCGCCCTCGGAGTTCTCGCGCACGATCACCCAGTCGAGGTCCTTCGCCGTGCAGCGCTTGAGGGGCGCATCGATGCCCGGCAGGATGCGCGTCGGGCGCACGTTGGCGTACTGGTCGAAGCCCTGGCAGATTTTCAGGCGCAGGCCCCACAGCGTGATGTGGTCGGGAATATGCGGGTCACCGGCCGAGCCGAACAGGATGGCGTCCATCCCGCGCAAG
>DATHWV010000444.1:0-2480 GCA_035460205.1 Ramlibacter sp. | reverse complement strand
GGCCAGAAGACGGCCACCTTCCCGATGCTGCGCATCAGCGACAACGAGGTGGTGTTCGAGAACCTGCAGCACGACTTCCCGCACCGGGTGGCCTACAAGCTGGAGGCGCCGGGCAAGCTGGCGGCACGCATCGAAGGCATGCGGGGCGGCAACCCGCGGGTGATCAACTTTCCGCTGCTGCGAGTGAGCTGCGACACCCGGCAATAATCCCGGTCATGGAAACCAAATGGCTAGAGGACTTCGTGAGCCTGGCCGAGACCCGCAGTTTCAGCCGGTCGGCCCAGCTGCGGCATGTGACGCAGCCCGCTTTCTCGCGCCGCATCCAGGCGCTGGAGGCCTGGGCCGGCACCGACCTGGTGGACCGCAGCTCCTACCCTACGCGCCTCACGCCGGCCGGCGAGACGCTGTACGCCCAATCCATCGAGATGCTGCAGGCGCTGCAAAGCACGCGCGCGATGTTGCGCGGCCACTCGGCGGCCGGGCAGGACGTGATCGAGTTCGCGGTGCCGCACACGCTGGCCTTTACCTTCTTCCCGGCCTGGGTGTCCTCGCTGCGCGAGAAGTTCGGGCCGATCAAGAGCCGGCTGATCGCGCTGAATGTGCACGACGCGGTGATGCGTCTCGTGGAAGGCGGCTGCGACATCTTCATCGGCTACCACCATGCCTCACAGCCCTTCCAGATCGACGCCGACCGCTACGAGATGGTCACGCTGGGCGAAGAGAGCCTGGCGCCGTACTGCAAGCCGGACGCCGACGGCGAGCCGATGTTCAAGCTGCCCGGGCGCGCCGGCCAGCCGCTGCCTTACCTGGGCTACGCGCCGGGCGCCTACCTGGGCCGCGTGGCGGACCTGATCCTGAAGGAATCGCCGGTGGCGATCCACCTGGACCGGGTCTACGAAACCGACATGGCCGAAGGACTGAAGGTGATGGCGATGGAAGGCCACGGCGTGGCCTTCCTGCCGCACAGCGCGGTGAAGAAGGAGTTGCGCGCGCGCCGCCTGGTGAGCGCCGCGCCGCCCGACATGAAGGGCCTGGAGATGGCCATGGACGTGCGGGCGTATAGGGAGAAACCCGTGGGCAAGGAATCGCCCAAGGGCACGGCGCAGGCCCTCTGGACCTATCTGGCGACGCACACCGGCGTGAAATAGGCGCCGGCCAGGGTTTTGGCAGGGTTATAAATTTCCCGCATAACGTGGCGCGCAGATAGCATTGGCGTTTGCGCGAGGCTGGCCCTACAGTTCGCGCCACCCGCAAACAGCCACCAACGCATGCCAGCTACCTTCCGAGTCGAGCAAGATTTCCTGGGCGAGAAGCAGATTCCCGCCGACGCCTATTGGGGCGTGCACACGGCGCGTGCGGTGGAGAACTTCCCGATCTCGGGCACCCCGGTGTCGGCGATGCCGGAGCTGGTCCGCGCCTTCGGCTTCGTCAAGAAGGCCACCGCCCGGACCAACCTGGAACTGGGCGCGCTGGATCCAAAGCGCGCGGCCGCCATCATGAAAGCCTGCGACCTGCTGGTGGCCGGGAAATTCCACGAGCAGTTCGTGGTGGACGTGATCCAGGGCGGCGCCGGCACTTCCACCAACATGAACGCGAACGAGGTGATCGCGAACGTCGCGCTGGAAACGCTGGGCCATGAGAAGGGCCGCTACGACGTCCTGCACCCCAACGACCATGTGAACGCTTCACAGAGCACCAACGACGTCTACCCGACGGCGGTGCGGCTGGCGCTGTGGGCCGGCATCGATGGGCTGCTCGCCTCGATGGCCACTTTGCGCAAGGGCTTCGAGGCCAAGGCGGATGAATTCAAGGACGTCCTGAAGATCGGCCGCACGCAATTGCAGGACGCCGTGCCGATGACGCTGGGGCAGGAGTTTTCCACCTACGCGGTGATGATCGAGGAAGACGAAGCCCGCCTGCGTGAGGCGAGGGCGCTGATCCAGGAGATCAACCTGGGCGCCACCGCGATCGGCACCGGCATCAATGCACCGGCCGGTTACGCCGAGATGGCCTGCAAGTTCCTCGCGGAAGAAAGCGGCATTCCGGTTGTGAAGGCGCACAACCTGGTGGAAGCCACGCAGGACACCGGCGCCTTCGTGCAGCTGTCGGGCGTGCTCAAGCGCGTGGCGACCAAGCTGTCCAAGACCTGCAACGACCTGCGCCTGCTCTCCAGCGGCCCGCAGGCGGGGTTTGGCGACATCAAGCTGCCGCCGCGGCAGGCCGGCTCGTCCATCATGCCGGGCAAGGTGAACCCCGTGATCCCGGAAGTGATGAACCAGGTGGCCTTCGAGGTGATCGGCAACGACGTGACGGTGACGATGGCGTCGGAAGCCGGCCAGCTGCAATTGAATGCTTTCGAACCCATCATGGGCTGGAGCCTGTTCAAGAGCATCACCCACCTGTCCAACGCCTGCCTGACCCTGAACACCAATTGCGTGGCCGGGATCGAGGCCAACCGCGACCTGCTGGCCAAGCGGGTG
>DATHWV010000443.1:0-3146 GCA_035460205.1 Ramlibacter sp. | reverse complement strand
CCCGGGTTTCAGGAAATGCGGCGGGGCGAGGACGGCGCGGCGCCCGCGCCGGAAGAGGCTTCCTGCCGCAGCTCGCGCACCACTTTTTCCATCATGGGCGCCAGCACGTTCCACTGAACGGCACGGGCCACGCGTGGATGGGCCTCACGCCAGGCTTGCGACTGCAGCAACTCGGCCGGATCGTTGAAAAGGCCGAAGTCGCCCAGCACCATCGGGTCCTTGCTGGTGGGCATGCCGCCCAACCATGCATCGCCGGCGGCGCTCCAGATGGCGTTGCCGTCGCGATGGATGCCATAGCCCCATTCCCAACCCTGGTCCTTCAGGCGCTGGCGGGCCGCGGCCATGTAGGCGGCGTCAAAGATGTAGGTGTCGGTCCGCAACCACTTGTCGCCGACCCAGATTTCCGCCACGGGACGGGCCGCGGAGGCCACACCGGAAGTCAGCCCGCGCAGGATCTCACCCCGCAGTTCGATGTAGCGCAGCCGGGCGGGGATTTCCGCCACCCGCATCATGGCCACGATCACGGCGGCCTTGTCGTCGGCATCGCCGCGACCGGCGTCGATCACCTCGCGGGCGGTCCGCAGGCGCAGTTTGAAGGGCTTGGAAAAGGTCAGGCGCTTGACGAAACCGTAGATTGCGAGCGCTCGCTCACGTTCCGTCTTGCACAGCTGCGTCAGGGCATGGACGCGCAGGCGCAGCTTGGGATCTTCGAGGTCCAGGAGTTCGGCAGACCCCAGCCAGCGGCCCGGATGATCCTGGGCGGGCTTCGAAGGGGACTCGGGCGATTCATACGAGGCCGGTAACGGCACACTTCCTCCAACGACAATTTCCGGCAGGCAGGTGCCCGTCGGAGTCCGCGATCCTGCCTCACAGTCCGCAGCTCTTGTATAGACAAATTGTAGCGCCCGGGGCAGGGAATGGTCGAGCATGGCATGGCGTCCATGCCACAGGTTAGGGAAAAGGCTTAATGCGCCGGGGCGCCGCTGGTTTAGGCGGCTGCCTTGAGGCGGGGCGCGGGATGGCCCAGGGGCGGCAGCTTCCTGCGGCTGGACAACACCTGTTCGATGTCCTGGTTGGCGCCGTCGATCAGCACAAGGATGGCTTTTTCGGCCTTCGCCGGGTTGCGCGCAATCACCGCGTCCAGCACGGCGCGGTGCAGCGGCAATGACTGCCTTGGCCCGTCCTTGCGGCTGGTGGACACCTCGAAACTGGTGCGCAACAGCGAGCCCAGGGCCTTGCTCATTTGCACCATCATCCGGTTCTGGCACGCGCGCAACAGGCCTTGATGGAACATCAGGTCGTAAGTGACGTAGTCGCCGCCCTCATGCACGGCCTTGTACATGCCTTCGTAGGCGGCTTCGATGGCTGTGATGTCCCCAGCAGTGGCCCGCTCGGCCGCCAGCCGCACGGCCGCAGGCTCAACGATGCGGCGCAGCTCCTGCAGGTCGCGCAGGAATTCGCGCGTGAGGCCCGACTTGGACTTCCAGTGGATGACGTCCGGGTCGAACCAGTTCCACTGGTCCTCGGGCAGGACGCGGGTCCCGACCTTCGGCCCGGTGGACACCAGGCCCTTGGCCACCAGCGACTTGACCGATTCGCGGATCACGGTGCGGCTCACGCCCAGCTCTTCGCACAGCTTCGGCTCCGGCGGCATCGATGCGCCGGCCGCATAACGCCCGGTCACGATCGCCTCGCCGAGGTGGTCGACCGTGTTGCCGTGGACGTTCTTCATCGTGGCCATGGGCGGCTTTGAATCAGTTCAGGCGCATGCCGTCGGCCGAGGAAAAGAGGTGTGCGCTGGAGCCGGCGATCTGCAGGTAGACCGTATCGCCCGGCTGCGCCTGTGTGCGCCCGTGGATGACGACAATGAACTGGGTGCCGCCGACTTCCACCAGCAATTCGGTTTCCGCGCCGGTGGGCTCGACCACGATCACTTCGGCTGCAACGCCCTCGCCCGAAGCGCCGGGCACGATGTCGCTGGGCCGCACACCGTAGTGCACTGATTGGCCATCATTGCCGCCCGCGCCGGAAACAGGCCAACGCTGGCCGAGCGCCTCGACCCAGGCCTGCCCGTCCTGCCGGCGCAATGCGCCTTCCAGCACGTTCATCGCCGGGGAGCCGATAAATTGCGCGACGAACAGGTTGCCCGGTCGGTCGTACAGCTCCAGCGGCGTGCCGATCTGCTCGATGATGCCGTCATGCATGACGACGATGCGATCGGCCATCGTCATCGCCTCGATCTGGTCGTGCGTCACGTACACCGTGGTCGTCTTCAGGCGCTGGTGCAGCGCCTTGATCTCCGCGCGCATGGCAACGCGCAACTTGGCGTCGAGGTTGGACAACGGCTCGTCGAAGAGGAAAACCTTGGGATCGCGCACGATCGCGCGGCCCATCGCCACGCGTTGCCGCTGGCCGCCCGAGAGCTCGCGCGGGAAGCGCTCCAGCAGCGTGTCGAGGTTGAGGATCTTCGCTGCCTGTTGCACGCGCTCCTCGATCAGCGCCGCATCGGCCTTGCGCAGCCGCAGCGAGAAACCCAGGTTGTCGCGCACCGTCATGTGCGGGTAAAGCGCATAGCTCTGGAACACCATCGCGATGTCGCGGTCCTTCGAGTCCAGGTCGTTCACGACCTTGCCGTCGATGGCGATCTCGCCCGCGCCTATGTCCTCCAGCCCCGCCAGCATGCGCAGCAACGTGGACTTGCCGCAGCCCGAAGGGCCGACCAGCACCACGAACTCGCCGTCGGCGATGTCGAAGCTGATGCCGTGGATGATCTTGAACTTGCCGAAGCTTTTTTCGACCTTGTTGAACGTGACGGTAGCCATGTGTGCGAAGTGTCCTGCTCGAATCAGCTCTTTACGGCGCCGGCGGTGAGGCCGCCGACCATGTAGCGTTTGAAGGTGTAGTAGATGGCCGCCGGCGGCAGCGCGTAGATCAGGCCCGTCGTCATGAGCAGTTCCCACGGCGAGTCGTCGGCGGACAGGAAATTGCCCAGGGCCACCGCCAGCGTCACGTCGGTGTCCCGCGAGAGCAGCAGGAAGGCGTACAGGTATTCATTCCACGCGAGCAGCAGCGAATAAGTACCCACGGCCACCAGCGACGGCACCATCAACGGGATGTACACCAGCCGGAACAACTGCAGCGCCGTG
>DATHWV010000442.1:0-4868 GCA_035460205.1 Ramlibacter sp. | reverse complement strand
ACTGCGCCAGCGGGCCGTTCAGGCCCGGTTCCCGTTTTCGTACGCGACCTGGCCGGCCGCGATGGTGCAGTGCACCCTGCCCGGCAACTCGTAGCCGGAGAAAGGCGTGTGCTTGCCCTGGCTGCGCAGCGCCTCGGCCGCGACCGTCCATTCGGCCTGCGCGTCGAACACGCAGATGTCGGCCACACCGCCTTCCACCAGCTGGCCGGCGCTGGCCTGCAAGGTGCCCAACGCCGTGCCGAGCACGCGGGCGGGCTCGCTCGTCAGCACCGCGAGCGAACGGGTCAGCCCGACGCCGCTTTCCTGGCCCCACTTGAGCGCCAGGCCAAGCAGCAGCTCCAGCCCGGTCGCGCCCGGCTCCGCCTCGGCAAAAGGCAGCGTCTTGGCATCCTCGTCCACCGGGGTGTGATCGGAAACGAGCGCGTCGATCGTGCCGTCGGCCAGCCCTTCGCGCAGGGCATCGCGATCACGCTGCTGGCGCAGGGGCGGGTTCAGGCGCATGCGGCTGTCGAAGTAGCCGATGTCCACGTCGATCAGGTGCAATGAGTTGATGCTCACGTCGCAGGTGACTGGAAGGCCCTGCGACTTGGCGTGGCGCACCAGCTCCACGCCCGCCGCACTGCTGATGCGGCAAAGGTGCACGCGCGCACCTGTGGCCTTCACCAGTTCCAGAATGGTGTGCAACGCAATCGTCTCCGCGGCGACCGGGACGCCCGCCAGCCCCAGCCGCGTCGCCAGCGGGCCGCTCGCCACCACGCCGGTGCCGAGGTACATCTCTTGCGGTCGCAGCCAAACCGTGTAGCCGTAGGTCGCCGCGTATTGCATCGCGCGCTGCATCACCTGGGTGTTCGCCAGCGGCACCTCGGCCTGGCTGAAACCGACGCAGCCCGCTTCCGTGAGTTCCACCATCTCGGTGAGGATTTCGCCTTCGAGCTTGCGCGTGAGCGCGCCGAGCGGAAAGACCCGGGCCTGGTGCAGCTTCTCGGCACGGAACTTGAGCATCTCGACCAGGCCCGGCTCGTCCAGCACCGGGTCGGTGTCGGGCGGACACACCAGGCTGGTGACGCCGCCGGCCACCGCAGCCGCCATTTCGCTTTCCAGCATGCCTTCGTGTTCGTAGCCCGGCTCGCGCAGGCGCGCGGCGAGGTCGACCAGGCCCGGTGCGACGATGCAACCCGTCGCGTCAATCACCTTGCTCGGTGTGAAAGACGATGCAATCTTGCCGATGGACACAACGCGCCCAGCGCCGACAGCGACATCGCAGATCTCGTCGAAGTTGGAAGCCGGGTCGATCACGCGGCCGTTCTTGATGAGGATTTTCATGCTTCGTTCCCGGCAACGATGCCCATCACCGCCATTCGCACCGCGATGCCGAAGGTGACTTGCGGCAGGATCACGCTCTGCTTGCCATCGACCACCGCGGAGTCGATCTCCACGCCGCGGTTGATGGGGCCGGGATGCATGACGATCGCGTCCGGCTTGGCGCGCTGCAGCTTCTCCGGCGTGAGGCCGAAGCTCTTGAAGAATTCCTGCGACGAGGGCAGCAGCGCGCCGCTCATGCGCTCGTTCTGCAGGCGCAGCATGATGATCACGTCGCAGCCCTTGATGCCCTCTTCCAGCGAATGAAACACCCGCACGCCCATTTGCGCCATGTCCGCCGGCACCAGCGTCTTGGGGCCTACCACCCGCACTTCGGCGCAGCCCAGCGTGGTGAGCGCATGGATGTCCGAGCGGGCCACCCGCGAGTGCAGGACGTCGCCCACGATGGCGACGGTGAGGTTGGAGAAGTCCTTCTTGTAGTGCCGGATGGTGTACATGTCCAGCAGCCCCTGCGTCGGGTGGGCGTGGCGCCCGTCGCCGGCGTTGATGACGTGCACATGCGGCGCCACATGCTGGGCAATCAGGTAAGGCGCACCCGACTCGCTGTGGCGCACGACGAAGAGGTCAGCGGCCATGGCGGAGAGGTTGGCGATCGTGTCGAGCAGCGACTCGCCCTTGGAGGCCGACGAGCGGGAGATGTCGAGGTTGATCACGTCGGCCGACAGTCGCGTCGCCGCGATCTCGAACGTGGTGCGTGTGCGGGTCGAGTTCTCGAAGAACAGGTTGAACACACTCTTGCCGCGCAACAGCGGCACCTTCTTCACCTCGCGGTCGCTGACACTCACGAAGCTGGCCGCGGTGTCCAGGATGTGGGTGACGATGTCGCGCGGCAGGCCCTCCACCGACAACAGGTGGACCAGTTCGCCATTCTTGTTCAGTTGGGGATTTCGCTTGTAGAGCATCTTGTTATTGCGCCTCCACCTTGAAGCTGAATTTGCCGGCATCGTCTCGTGCAAGCGCCAGGGATTGCGTGGGCGGCAGGGCGACGCGCGCCGCTGCGAAGTCGGCGGCCACCGGCAGCTCGCGCCCGCCGCGGTCCACCAGCACTGCCAGCTTCACGCTGGCCGGGCGCCCGTAGTCGAACAGTTCGTTGAGCACGGCGCGGATGGTACGGCCGGTGTACAGCACGTCGTCCAGCAGGATGATGTGCGCATCGTTGACGTCGAAGTCGAGTTGCGTCTGCTGGCCCGCGCCGGAGAGGCCGCGCTGCGAAAAGTCATCGCGGTGCATGGCGGATGAAATGATGCCCACGGAACCCGGCAGGCCCAGGTCCTTGTGCATGCGCTCAGCCAGCCACGCGCCGCCAGATGTGATGCCCACCAGCCGGGCATCGCCTTCGCGCATTTGCGTGACGCCACGCAGCAGTTCGCGGTACAGCGCCTCCGCGTCGAGAGCGAGCGTACTCATTCCAGGCTCCTCAAAAACTGTTCAAGAATCACGCAGGCCGCGCCTGCATCGGGGTCGGCGCTGCCACTGGCCAATGCCTCGGTCGTGCTGTAACGCTCGTCGACCTCGTAGACCTGCAGCTTCAGCCTTCCGTGCAACTGGCGGGCGAATTTCCTGGCCCGCGCCGTATTGTCGTGGCTCGCGCCGTCGGGATGGAAAGGAACGCCCACCACCAGCGCGTCGGGCTGCCATTCGCGCACCCGGGCCTGGGCTTGTTCCAGCAGCGCGGCGCCCTCGGCCCGGATGGTGGGCTGGGGCGTGGCGGTGCGCAGCATGCGGTTGCCCACGGCGACGCCCGTGCGTTTCAGCCCGAAGTCGAAAGCAAGAAAGGTCTGGAAATTGGGGGGGACGACAAGCACCGGAGTGCTCATGCATGCCCCGCGTCAGGGGAGAGCATCCAGGACTGGAGGCCCAGGAGCATCAGCGCCTTGTCGTAGCGCTGCTCGATCGGCGTGTCGAAGATCACGCCGACGTCGGCGGCAACGGTGAGCCAGCTGTTCTCGGCGAGTTCCGATTCGAGCTGGCCCTCACCCCAGGCCGAGTAGCCGAGCGACACCAGCACCTTGCGCGGGCCGGCACCGGTGGACAGCGCTTCCAGCACATCCTTGGAGGTGGTCATCTCCAGTCCCCCGGGGATGGTCATGGTGGAGGCGTAGACCGGCTCGCTGGGCGCCGCTTCGGAAGCGAAGACCGCCTCGTGCAGCACGAAGCCGCGCTCTGTCTGGACCGGGCCGCCCTGCAGCACCGGGGTGCGGGCGAGGTCATCGCGACCCAGCGGCAGTTCGACCTTGTCGAACAGGTTGCGCAGGTTGATGTCGCTGGGCTTGTTGATCACGAGGCCAAGGGCGCCACGGGCGCTGTGCTCGCACAGGTAAACCACGCTTTTGGCGAAAGCCTCGTCCTCCATCCCCGGCATCGCTATCAGGAAGTGATGCGTCAGGTTGATAGGGTCGGCATCGGCGGGCATGATTGGATTTTAACGCCGACACGATTTCCCCGCCCGTCACCCGATGGAAACACTCTTTCCCGCAGGCCTCATGTGGTTTCGCCGCGACCTGCGCGTGGAGGACAACGCGGCCCTGTCGCTGGCGCTTCGCCGGTGCCGGCAGGTCCACTGCGTCTTCATCTTCGACACTTCCATCCTGGACACCTTGCCGCGCCGCGACCGGCGGGTCGAGTTCATCCGCGAGTCGGCTTGCGAACTTGACCGCAGCTTGCGCGAGCTGGCGGGCGACGCCGCTGCCGGCCTGATCATCCGCCATGGTGTCGCGAGCAGCGAGATTCCGGCCCTGGCGCGTGAGCTTGGCGTGCAAGCCGTCTTCACCAACGGCGACTACGAGCCCTCTGCGCTCGCGCGCGACGCGGCGGTTCTCACGGCCCTGGCCGCGGCACGCATCGAGTTCCACACAGCCAAGGACCAGGTGATCTTCGAGGGCCGGGAGCTGCTCGCGCAGGCCGGCACGCCGTACACCGTGTTCACCCCCTACAAGAAGGCCTGGCTGGCGCGACTTGACGGCCCGGACCTCGCATCTCGACCGGTAGCCCCGAACGCCGGCCGCCTGGCGCCGCGGCCGCAGGCTTTGCGCAGGCCTGTGCCCGAGCTGGAAGCGATTGGTTTCGAGGCCACCAACCTGAGCGAGCTGAAGATTGCCTGCGGTGCGACCGGAGCGCGAACCCTCCTGGATGATTTCCTGCGGCGCATCGACCAGTACGGCGAGGCGCGCGACTTCCCCGCCGTGAAGGGGCCCAGCTACCTGAGCGTCCACCTGCGGTTCGGGACGATCTCCGTGCGCGAGCTGGTTGCCCGCGCGCACGCGCTGGCGCAGGAAGGCAGCCGCGGCGCCACAACCTGGCTGGGAGAGTTGGTGTGGCGCGATTTCTATTTCCAGGTCCTTGCGAATTTTCCGCACGTGGCGGGCGAAGGCGCAGGCGGTGCCAGCTTCAAGCCGGCCTATGACGCCATCGCGTGGGAAGAAGGCCCGGAGGCCGATGCGCTCTTTGCAGCCTGGTGCGAAGGCCGTACCGGCTACCCGCTGGTCGAC
>DATHWV010000441.1:0-11572 GCA_035460205.1 Ramlibacter sp. | reverse complement strand
CGCGCTGGCACCCAGCAGCCATTGGCCGGGGATGGACCACTGGCTGTCCACCTGCACAAAATGCTTGGGCATGTAGGGAATCATCAGCCCGCTGTTCACGCCGGTCTGCTCGGCATCGCGATAGATGTAGCGGAACGCCATCGCATGCGTGCGGCTGAACAGGCGGTTGTAGGCCGCTCCGATTGAGGTGGACTTGCCTTCCTGGAACTGCGGCGTGTCTTCCAGGTCGCTCTTGGCGGCGAAGATGTCGGGCCGGTTGCGCAGGGTTTCCAGTTGCGTGACCTGGAAGTCGGAGATGGCCGTGCGGCGTCCGCCCAGGCCGTTGTCCACCTTTTCGTGGTCCGCGAAGGCGCGCACGAAACCGGAGGCGACTTCGCCGTCGTATTGCAGGCGGCCGCGCTGGTACTGGCCGCCCGCGGAGACCAGCCGGTCGTTGACGGGAATGCCGACCGTGTCGACCGGGCTCAGCGTGGACGAGGAGGCGGGCCTGCGCCAATCCTGGTACACGGCGCGCAGGGTCTGCATGGGCGCCATTTCCCACTTGAGGCCGAGGCGCGGATTGAATTCATCGATGTCGCGGTTCTGCACGCTGTTCTCCAGCGTGAAGGCCGCAGGCGGCGCCAACAGCAGCGAGAGGCGGTTCAGGTCTTCACGATGCTGCTCCGACCGCTGCGCGAACAAGTCGACCTGGCCTTCGAGGCTGGACGCGCCCTTGAAGACAGCCGAAACGTAGGCGTCGGTCGCACGGATGTTGAAGCGCTGCGTGTTGTCCAGTCGAGCCGGTGTGAAGGTGGTGGCGAGCGCCCCGTCCTGTTTCTGGTTGGAGCGTTCCACACCCCAGGACCAATTCACCCCGGCGGCGGTGAACGCATGACGGAACTGGATGTCGTCCTGGTCGACGATGGAGACGAAGTTGTCGAGCGAACCCGTCGGCTGGAAGATGGTGGTGGCGAACAGCCCGTTCAGGCCGGACGCGATGCCCGGCGAATACAGGGCGCCGGCCACCCGGTTTTCCTGCTTGCCGTCGCCGGCCTTGAGCCAGAGCTGGTTTTGCGGGTCGATGCGGAAATTCACGCCGACGTCCAGCCGCCGCTCGTCCTGGTCCAGCGAGTCGTTGGTCAGGCTGGGCCCGCGCAGGTCGCCGGTCAGGTGCGTGTCGGTGGCGAACGCGAAGAAGCCCAACTGGTAGGTGGGCCGCATGCCCAGGCCGAACGTGAAGTTGCGCGACTTGCCGCTGCTGTCGTCCGAGCGCGAGTCGGCCTTGCCGAAGTCGCCGCTGACGAAATAGGCGATCGGCACGGGGCTGACGGTCAGGCCGTTGAAGGTGGCGATGCCCGCGCCCTGGCGCCAATCGTTCTGTTCTGCCAACAAGTCCACACGTCCGTAGTGTCCAGGCGACGGAATCAGGGTGGCTTCGCGATTCGAGGCGCCAAACGTCGTGGGCTCGGTCAGGTAGCCCTTGAACAGCTCGGAGTTCTTGTTGAACTTGCCGGTGTAGCGGTCGGCCAGGAACAGGTGGCTGCCGCCCCAGTAGGGCGAATAGGCCTGCGTGGCGTAGTACGAAGCCCATTCCTCGAGGCCGAACGCGGTGAGCGAAGCGCCCACGTTGGCGCTGCCGCGCTGGTTGTTCGCGACCTGGTTGAGCGACTTCAGGTTGGGCATGCGCACTTGCGCTTCACGCGACGAGGCGATGGCCGCACCCGGGTCCAGCGCGTCGGCTTCCACCATGCCGCGGTACACGTAGGGAATCGGGTCGCGCGGGTCGAGCTGCGCAGCCTTGTCGAAGGCTTCGATGGCACGCTTGCGTTCACCGAGCTGGTAGAACGCCACGCCGGAGTACAGCCAGGCGCGGGCGTAGCGGGGCTCGATCACACCGGCGCGCAGGAAGTCGTCCAGCGCTTCGCTGGTCTGGCCGGCCTTGAGCTTGTTCACGCCCAGCGCAGTCAGCGCCTGGTAGTTGTCGGGTTCGCGGGCAAGCACCGCTTCGAGCAGCGCACGGCCCTCGGGGAGGTTGCCGGCAAATGTTTCGGTGGCGGCCAATTCGGCTTGCGCCCGGCCGAACTGCGGGTTCAGCTTCAGGGCCTGGCCGAGCGCTTCGCGCGCCGGGCCGACCTGCTCGCGTTCCGACGCGACCAGGCCCAGGCCATACCAGCCGTCGGCGCTGTCGGGACGCGCTTTCAGGATCGCTTCGTAGGCGGCGCGGGCCCGCACTGCATCGCCCTGCAACACGGCGAGGTCACCCTCGGCCAGCTGCAGTTCCGTGTTTCCGGGGTGCTGCCGCAAGCCGGCCGCGACCAGGGTTTGCGCCTGCTCGACGCGGTCCTGCCGCGCGAGCACTTGCGCCAGCAGGGCGGTGGCGCGTGGGTCGCCGGCGCCGTCGCGTGAATGGGGCGCCAGCGCCTGTTGCGCTGCGGCAAAGTCGCCGCGGTGCATCAACAAGTCGGCCAGCAGGACGGCGGTACCGGCATCGCTGCCCGCCGTCGTCTTGAGGGCGGCTTCAGCCGCCGTGTACTCGCCGGCTTCGATGCGGCGAATCACCGGAGCGAGCCGTGTCGCGTCGGCGCCGGCCCAGCGCTGGGGCTGCGGACGCCAGGACGAAATCCACTGCACGCGGCTGGCGGGGTTGAGCAGCACGAACTTGACGGGGGCCTTGCCGGGTTCCACCCGGGCCGCTTCGCCGCTTTGCACAACGACGGCGCCCAGGTCGTTCTTGATGTCGACGACGCCGGACAGCACGACGAGCTGCGTGCCGCCGTCAGGGCCTACTTCGACTTCCCAGTCCGTCCCGCGGATACCGATCGTGGCCGTTGGCGTGGTCATGCGGATGCGTTCGCCCGAGCCGGGGACCGTGGGCGGCCGCGCCAGGCTCCAGATGCGTCCCGTCACCAGCCGCAGCACCGACACCACGAGCCCGGACGGCTCGGTCGCCGAGCCGATCTCGAGCTGGCTGTTCTGGTTCAGGCGAAGTTGTGAGCGGTCCGGCATCACCACGGCCATCTGGCTGTCGCCCAATGTGCGTACCACGGCACCGGCAGGCAGCTGCTCCTTCGGCTGAAGTGCCTGCCATGTCGCGCCATCGCGCCGCTCACCCTTGCCGACCAGCAGCACGACCTCCGCCCGGTCCGTGGCGGCGTTAGCCAGCCCTCCGGAGAAGATCGTCGACAACGCGACGACTAGGGCCAGCAAAGGCGTTGCCGGCGCTCGCGCGCGCATGGTGCGAATTTGATACAGAGTCATGATCGATTCCCGCCTCCGGCCATTCGTGGCCCATTTTTGGGCAAGCGTAGTCGAAATCGGTTCAACTAGCGATGTGAATATGTCGCGGATATCACCTATTTGGAGATGGCTTCCCGCGCCCGATGGCGTTAGCATCGAGCAAATAGTCCGGAAGCCGGCCATGGGCGTGGGCCATCCGGGATTGGACAAGGCGACCGGCCTGGCCGGAAAAAGCAGGAGCAGATCATGGAATTGACGGGGACCAGCGGCAACGACACGCTGACAGGCGGCGTCGGCGACGACACCATCAACGGGGTGGATGGCGACGACGTCCTGTCCGGCGATGCGGGCAATGACAGCGTCAACGGCGGTGCCGGCAACGACAGCGTCAACGGCGGTGACGGCAACGACACGGTCAACGGCGGCGCCGACAGCGACACCGTCCTGGGCGGTGCGGGCGACGACCGCCTGTACGGCGGCAAGGGCGACGACACTCTCAATGGCGGCACCAACGGCCTGTTGGGCGATACGGCCGACTACACGGGCGCCTTCAACGACGTCACGGCCAGCCTGGTGACCGGGGTGGCGGTGGACGGGTTCGGCGGAACCGACTCGCTGCTTGGCATCGAGAACCTGGTCGGCGGCAGCAAGAACGACTTCCTCGAGGGGGATGAGCACGACAACTCCTTCAGTCCCGCGGCCGGCAATGACGCAGTCAATGGCGGCGACGGCTACGACACCGTCAACTACTACGGCCTGACGGGGGGCGTCACCGTCGACCTGGCGCTGTCGCTGAAGGCGACGGGCGCTGCCAGTGGCACCGACACGCTGACCTCCATCGAGGGCATCGTCGGCACTTTCTACAACGACAAGCTGACGCTGTCCGACATCGCCGGCGCGCTCGAAGGCCGCGAGGGCGCGGACTCGCTCGTCGGCGGGGCCGGTAACGACAAATTCGCCGCGGGTGCGGGCGACGACACGGTGCGGGGCGGCGCGGGCATCGACACCATGTCGTTCGCGGACACCACCGGCGATGCCGCGCTGTCGGGCACGGGCATTACGGTGGACATGGTCGCCGGGACGGCCACCGACAACTGGGGCAACACCGACACCTTCAGCGCCATCGAAATCGTGGTCGGCTCGGCGCTCGACGACGTGATGACCGGCGGCGACACAGCCAATGGGACGGGGACCACCGACGGTTTCGAAGGCTTCATGGGTGGCGCCGGCAGCGACGTCATCAATGGCGGCGTCGGCTACGACGTGATCATGTACACGTCCAGCACCGCAGCTGTGAAGGTGACCCTGTCCGCCACCGGCCAGGGGCTGGTGAACGACGGCTTCGGCGGCTCGGACCTCGTCACCAGCATCGAAGGGGTGCTCGGCTCGGCGTTCAACGACACGCTGCGCGGCAGTGACGCGGGCATCTTCGAATCGTTCGAGGGCGCGGCGGGCAACGACTCGATCAACGGCTTCGGCGGCATCGACCGGGTGACCTACGAAACCGCGAAGACGGGTGTGACGGTCAACCTGGCGAGCACTTCGGCCAGTGACGGCCTGGGCGGCACTGACATCGTCCAGAACGTCGAGAACGTGCTGGGTTCGGCGTTCGACGACGTGATCACCGGCAGCGCCGGCGGCAACGAGCTGGTCGGCGGTGACGGCGACGATCACCTCAATGGCGGCGACGGCAACGACACGCTCGACGGCGGCCTCGGCAACGACACACTGGATGGCGGCCTGGGCAACGACGTGGCCCGCTTTGCGGGTGTGATCGACGGCTACCAGATCACATCGGATCCTGACAGCGGCGCCCTGACCGTCACCGGTCCGGACGGCACTGACACGCTGACGAACATAGAGCAGCTTGAATTCGACGACGCGACGTTCACGATCATCACGGGTACGGAGGCGGCCGATACGCTGGCCGGCGGCGGCGGGGACGACGCCCTGTTCGGCGGCGGCGGCAACGACGACCTGGATGGCGGCGCGGGCGACGACGTGCTGGACGGGGGCGACGGCGCCGACACGATGGAGGGCGGCGACGGCGACGACACCTACTACGTCGATGACGAGGGTGACTCGGTCGTCGAGACCGGCGGCGCGCTCGGCGCGCTGCCGGATGACGACAAGCTGCAGGACATCGGCAGCAACATCGACAAGGTTGTTGCCAGCATCAACTACACGCTGGGCAGCTTCGTGGAAAACCTGGCGCTCGCAGGTGCGACGCCACTGGCCGGCATCGGCAACACGCTGGACAACGTGATCACCGGCAACAGCGGCAACAACGCCCTGACCGGGATGGCGGGCAACGACCAGATCGACGGCGGCGAGGGCATCGACACCGCTTCGTACAGCGGCCTGCGCGGCCAGTACTCGTTGACCAAGGGCGCAAGCAACTTCCAGCTCAATGGCAGCAGCACCGGCGAGGGCACGGACACGCTGACGCATGTGGAGCGGCTGCAATTCTCGGATTCCAACCTGGCGCTGGACCTCGACGGCAACGCGGGCACGGTAGCGAAGATCCTGGGCGCGGTGTTCGGCGCCGGGTCGGTCTCGAACGCGACGTATGCGGGTATCGGGCTGGACTACGCGGACGGCGGCATGAGCTACGGGTCGCTGGTGCAACTTGCCCTGGACGTGAGGCTGGGCGCGGGCGCGAGCCACGCGGCCGTGGTGGACCTGCTGTACCTGAACGTGGCCGGCATCCATCCGGACGCGGGCACGGCGGCCTACTACACCGGTTTGCTTGATGCCGGCACGTACACGCCGGCGACTTTGGGCATTCTTGCGGCGGACACGTCATTCAACGCGTCGAACATCAACCTGACCGGTCTTTCGCAGACCGGCCTCCTGTTCATCTAGCCCCCGGCTAGACCAGTCCGCGAAACAGCAGGAAGGCGCTGGCAACCGCCAGCGTCCCGCCTGCCAGCATCCCTGTCATGTTGACGCCCAGCTGGCGCGGGCCGGTGAGCCGTCGCACCTGGGTGTTCCAGACCCAGATCATTGGCACAAGGGCCAGGCCGGCGAGCAGCGCCAGCGCCTGCCAGCGCATCATGCCGGCCCATGTTGGCTGCATCAGGCTGGCGATGGGAGCTTCCAGGACGCTGCCTGGCGGAGGTGCAGGCTGGTTCCACGCCATGCACGCCGCGAGCGCGGAGAGCGCAAGCAACAAGGTTGCGGCCGGCTTCAGCGTCTTGTGCCAGCCCAGCAGGCTGAGCAGCGCGGCGCAAGCGCCCGCGACCAGTGTGCCAATGACGAGGGCGTGGGCAAGGCCAGGCCTGCCGGTTTCGAACAGCTGGCGCCAGAGGCCGGCGTTGCACACGAAGCCAGCCCACATGCTCGCGCCGAGGATGACCCAGCCAGGGTGGGTGGCCCCACGGGTCTCACCCGGGTCAAGGATGGAGTGGTATCCGGTCGAACGGAAGAGCTTCAGCGACATGGGCGCATTCTGCCTGCAAGCGGGGCAAGTCCCCGTTCCGGCGGTGGAGGGCTGCCTGTACCATCGGGCCGTCCCGCGACCCCAGCCAGCCCGCGTAGAGAGGGATCTCCATGATTCTGTTCGGCACGAACGCCAGCGACATCCTCATCGGCACGCCCGATGCTGACGCCATCGCCGGTCGTGGTGGTGACGATTCCATCGATGGCGGCGCCGGTGCCGATCGGCTGACGGGTGGCAACGGCCGCGACTTGCTCGATGGCGGTGGTGACGACGACACGCTGGCCGGTGGTGCCGGCAACGACACGCTCGAGGGCGGCATCGAGCCCGGCAGCGACACGGCAGACTATTCGCATGCGCCCGGGGGTGTCCGCGTGGACCTGGTCGCCGGGGCCGCGCACGACGGCCACGGTGGCACGGATACGCTGGCGCACATCGACGATGTGTGGGGTAGCAGCTTCAGCGACCTGATTCGCGGCAACGCGGGTGCCAATGTGCTGCGGCCGGGTCTTGGGCAAGACACGCTCGATGGCGATGGCGGGGTCGACCAGGTGTCTTACGACGATGCGCCGGGCCCGGTCATCGTCAATCTGGCCACGGGCGTCGTGTCGGGCAGCTCCGGGAACCACACGCTCTCATCGATCGAACAGGCCCGGGGCTCCGACTTCGCGGACCTGCTGGTGGGCACCGGCGTTGCCGACACACTTTGGGGCGGCGCGGGGAACGACACACTGCACGGCGGCCTGGGCGGCGATAGCCTCGACGGCGGCAGTGATGCCGCCTCACCGGACGAAGACTGGGCGTCCTTCCTCTTCGCGGCCGGTGCCGTCGAAGTGGACCTTGCGCTGGGCCGGGCCACAGGTGCGGCCGGCAACGACACGCTATCCGGCATCGAGGGCGTGATGGGCACTGCGTTCGCGGACACGCTGGTGGGCGACGCACTGGACAACGTGCTGCGTGGCAACGAAGGCAATGACACGCTGGCCGGGGGCGAGGGCGCGCGCGACTCGGTGGACTACGGCGCCGCCACCGGCGCGGTGGCTGTGAGCCTCGCGGCAGGCGCCTCCACCGGCGCGGACGGGAACGACGCATTCACCGGCATCGAGGGCATTCGGGGCAGCCGCTTCGCCGACACGCTGCTGGGCGACGGCGCCGCCAATTTCCTGCGGGGCAATGAAGGCGACGACACGATCACCGGCGGGCAGGGCAGCGACACGGCGGACTACGAGGGCGCGGCCGGGCCGGTCACGGTGCGGCTTGCGCTGGGCCTGGCCACCGGCGCCGACGGCAACGACAGCCTGGTCGGGATCGAGAACATCCAGGGGTCCGCGTTTGCTGATGACTTGCGGGGCGACGCCGGCGCGAACGTCATCGAAGGCCGTGACGGCAACGACCTGATCGATGGTGGCGGCGGCCTTGACGTTGCAGTGTTCAGCGGCCGTTTCGCGCAGTACCGCATCGCGGTCGAAGTCGGCAATTTCGACCTGGTGGTGTTCGGCCCCGAAGGCATCGACAGGTTGAACAACGTCGAGGTGCTCAAGTTCGCGGACCGTATCTTCGTGGTCCGGCAGGGCGGGGCGGTGGCCGACCGGCTGGACGGCGGCAACGACGGCGACTTCCTGCGCGGCCGTGAAGGCGACGACGAAGTCGCAGGCGCCGGCGGCGATGACGCGGTGTACGGCGACGAAGGCACCGACTCCTTGCAGGGCGGGACGGGCGATGACTTTCTCGATGGGGGCACTGGCGCAGACGCGATGGAAGGTGGCGCCGGCAATGACGTCTATGCCGTCGACAGTACCGGTGACACGGTGCTGGAGCCCGAGGCCATCCTGTCGTCCGGCCCCGACGGCCTGGCCGACGAAGAGCGCCAGTCGATCGGCCAGGGCATCGACACGGTGATCGCCAGCATTACCTACACATTGGGCAGCTTCGTGGAAAACCTGAGCCTGGCGAGCGACGCCGGCAACCTGGCAGGAACGGGCAATGCGCTGGACAACGAAGTGCTTGGCAACGAGGGTGACAACACGCTGGCCGGCGCCGCCGGCAATGACACGCTGACGGGAGGCGAAGGGCTGGATACCGCGAGCTACGCCGGGCTGCGCGACGACTATGTCGTCACCGTGCAGGAGGCCGGCTTCAGCGTCCAGGGTCCGGCCGCCGACGGTGTGGACAGCGTGGATGTGGAACGGCTCCAGTTCGCAGATGCAGGTGTCGCGCTCGACCTGGACGCAGCGGCAGGCACGGTGGCGAAGGTCATCGGCGCGGTGTTCGGTGCCGATGCCGTCACGAACGCGCAGTACGTGGGCATCGGCCTGGACCTCGCCGATGCCGGGGCGACGACAGAGTCGCTCGTGCAACTGGCGCTGGATGCAAGGCTCGGCGCCGGCGCGAGCGATGCCGATGTCGTCACGCTGCTCTATACCAACGTGATCGGTGTCGCGCCGGACAGTGCCACGATTGCGCTGTATTCCAGCCTGGTAGAGGACGGAACGTTCACGCAGGCAAGCCTGGGCGCGATGGCGGCCGAGACCAGCTACAACACCGACAACATCGACCTCACCGGCCTGGCCGAAACCGGCCTGGACTACCTCTAGGCGCTACGCGTTGAAGAAGCCCTTGAGCTTGTCAGCCCAGCTTCCCTCGGTGGGCGAATGCTTGGCCCCGCCTTTTTTCAGCGACTCGTCCAGTTCCTTGAGCAGCTTGCGCTGGTGCTCGGTGAGCTTGACCGGCGTCTCCACGGCCACATGGCAGTACAGGTCGCCGGGGTAGCTGGAGCGCACGCCCTTGATGCCCTTGCCGCGCAGGCGGAACTGCTTGCCGGCCTGGGTGCCCTCGGGAATGTCGATCGCCGCCTTGCCTTGCAGCGTGGGCACGTCGATCTCGCCGCCCAGCGCGGCGCGCGTGAAGCTGATGGGCACCACGCAGTGCAGGTCGTCGCCGTCGCGCTCGAAGATTTCGTGCTTCTTCAGGCGGATCTCGATGTAGAGGTCGCCCGGCGGGCCGCCGTTGGTGCCGGGCTCGCCGTTGCCGGCGCTGCGGATGCGCATGCCGTCGTCGATGCCGGCGGGAATCTTCACTTCCAGCGTCTTCTGCTTCTTGACCTTGCCCTGTCCGTGGCACGTGGTGCAGGGCTCAGGAATGATCTTGCCGGTGCCGCGACAGTGCGGGCAGGTCTGCTGCACGCTGAAAAAACCCTGGCGCATCTGCACGACACCCTGGCCGTGGCAAGTCGTGCACTGCTTGGCCTGCGTGCCCGGCTTGGCGCCGCTGCCGCTGCAGGTCTCGCACGATTCCCATGATGGGATGCGGATCTGCGCTTCCTTGCCGAGCGCCGCTTCCTCGAGCGTGACTTCCATGGCGTACGACAGGTCGCTGCCGCGGTAGACCTGGCGCCCGGCGCGCGCGCCGCCCGCGCCCGGGCGGCCACCCTGGCCGAAGATGTCGCCGAAGATGTCGCCGAAGGCTTCCGCGAAACCGCCAAAGCCTTCCGCGCCCGCGCCGCCGGGGCCACGCATGTTCGGGTCCACGCCCGCGTGGCCGTACTGGTCGTAAGCCGCTCGCTTCTCGGCGCTGGACAGCATCTCGTAGGCTTCCTTCGCCTCCTTGAACTTGGCCTCCGCGCCCTTGTCGTCACCCTGGTTGCGGTCAGGGTGGTGCTTCATCGCCATCTTGCGATAAGCCTTCTTGATTTCCTCTTCGCTGGCGTTCTTGGGAACGCCGAGGACTTCGTAATAGTCTCTTTTGGTGGCCATGTTTTTGGATTTCTAGAGCAAGAACGCCGCGTTGAGGATCCCGCAGGGTATCCCTCGAACGCGGCGAGTTAATCCGGCGCTACGCGTCCGGAGTTAACCTTTTTTGACTTCCTTCACCTCGGCATCGACCACGTTGTCGTCAGCCGGCTTCGCCGACGCCTGCTCGGCGCCCGGCGCACCACCGGCCGCATCGGCTGCCTGCTTCGACTGCATGTCGGCGTACATCTTCTCGCCCAGCTTCTGGCTCACGGTCATGAGCGCATTGGTCTTTTCCTCGATGGCCGTCTTGTCCTCGCCCTTGAGCGATTCCTCGACGTCCTTCAGGGCCGCCTCGATCTTTTCCTTTTCGCCGGCGTCCAGCTTGTCGCCGTACTCGGTCAGGCTCTTCTTCACGCTGTGCACCAGCGCTTCACCCTGGTTGCGGGCCTGCACGATCTCGAGCTTCTTCTTGTCTTCTTCGGCGTTGAGCTCGGCGTCCTTCACCATCTTCTGGATTTCCTCCTCGGAGATGCCCGAGTTGGCCTTGATGGTGATCTTGTTTTCCTTGCCCGTTGCCTTGTCCTTGGCGCTCACGTGCAGGATGCCGTTGGCGTCGATGTCGAAGGTCACTTCGATCTGCGGCATGCCGCGCGGCGACGGCGGGATGCCCTCGAGGTTGAACTCGCCCAGGCTCTTGTTGCCCGAGGCCATCTCGCGCTCGCCATGGTAGACCTTGATGGTCACGGCCGGCTGGTTGTCGTCGGCGGCCGAGAACACCTGGCTGAACTTGGTCGGGATGGTGGTGTTCTTCTGGATGAGCTTGGTCATCACGCCGCCCAGCGTCTCGATGCCCAGCGACAGCGGAGTCACGTCCAGCAGCAGCACATCCTTCACGTCGCCCTCCAGCACGCCGCCCTGGATCGCGGCGCCCACGGCGACCGCCTCGTCCGGGTTCACGTCCTTGCGCGGCTCCTTGCCGAAGAACTCCTTCACCTTCTCCTGGACCTTCGGCATGCGCGTCATGCCGCCCACCAGGATCACGTCGCCGATGTCGGAGAGCTTGATGCCCGAGTCCTTGAGCGCGATCTCGCACGGCTTGATGGTCTTCTCGATGAGGTCGTCCACGAGCGCCTCGAACTTCGCGCGCGTCACTTTCATCGACAGGTGCCGCGGACCGTTCGCGTCC
>DATHWV010000440.1:0-7032 GCA_035460205.1 Ramlibacter sp. | reverse complement strand
CGGGCCACGATGCCGGTGGAAAGCGCACCGCCCACCACGTAGCCCATCACGGGGAATGTCGCGAGCCAGCCGTAGGGGGCGAGCGACCAGCCCACCAGGCCGTTGATGGCGATGAAGACGACGTTGTTGGTGAGGAACAAGCCCTGGCAGATTGCCAGCAGCCAGAGGTTTTTGTTCATGGTGCGATTGTGACCAGTGCCGCAAGCGCCGCGGTTTCCGCGCGCAGCACGCGCGCACCCAGCGTGACAGGCATGAAGCCGCAGCTGCGCGCCGCCTCCTCTTCCTCCTGCGTGAGGCCGCCTTCGGGGCCGCTCAGGAACTGCACCGGGCCGCTGTCGCCGGCACTTTCGCGCAATGGGCGAGTGGCCGGAGACAGCGACAGCAGCAGGCGTCGCGCTACCGGGCCGTCAGCGCGCGCCAGCCATGCGCGCAGGTCCGCAACTTCATGCACGGTGGGCACGCGGTTGCGGCCGCACTGTTCGCAAGCGGCGATCGCAATGCCCTGCCAATGCGCGAGCTTCTTGTCGGCGCGTTCGCCCGACAGGCGCAGCACGCTGCGCTGGGCCACCAGGGGCTGGATGCTGGCCACGCCGAGTTCGGTTGCCTTCTCCACCAGCCAGTCCATGCGGTCATTGGCCGGCATGCCGACGGCGAGATGGATTTCACGCGCCGCCTCGCGCTCCACCGCGCGATGGGCGCCCACCTTGACGTCCACGTCGCTGCGGCCCATGCGCTCGACGACGGCGTCGAACTCGCCGCCCTCGCCGTTGAAAAGCGTGATGACCGCGCCCGGCTGCAGGCGCAGCACCTGCACATGCCGCGCCGCGCCCGGCGGCAACGGCATGGCGGCGCCGGTGGCCAGCGGGGCGGGGCAATGGAAGCGGGGCATCGGGCGGCCTACACGCGGCCGTACGCGAAACCGGTCACGGCCTGCGTGCCTTCAATCTCATCGAGCACCTTCATCAAGGGCCCGAGCTCGCGATAGCGGCTGGCGGTGGCGCGGATGTAGGCCATGAACCTGGGTGTGTCGGCAAGGTACTTCGGCTTGCCGTCGCGCAAGGTAAGGCGCGCGAAGATGCCCGCCACTTTCAGGTGGCGTTGCAGGCCCATCCACTCGACGCCTCGGTAGAACTCGCCGAAGTCGGGGTCCACCGGCAGGCCTGCCTTCTGCGCCTTCTGCCAGTAGCGCACGGTGATGTCGAGCACGAACTCCTCGTCCCAGCTGAGGAAGGCGTCGCGCATCAGGCTGGCGATGTCGTAGGTGATGGGGCCGTAGACCGCATCCTGGAAATCCAGTACGCCCAGCCGCGATTCATCCGGATTGCCGGGCATCATCAGGTTGCGCGGCATGAAGTCACGGTGGACATAGACATTCGGCGCGGCGAGGTTGCGCTGGATGATCAGGCGAAACGCGTTGTCCAGCGTTTCGAGCGCCTTCCCCTCGAGCTGGACGCCGCGGTGGCGCGCCAGGTACCAGTCCGGGAACAGGGCCAGTTCGCGCGCCAGCAGGGCCTCGTCATAGGCCGGCAGCACCCCCGGCCGCGACGCGGCCTGCCAGGCCACCAGGGCGTCGACCGCCCGCATGTACAGGGCCAGGTTGGCCGGCGGGACTTCGCGATCCACCACGTCGATCATGGTCTGGCTGCCCAGGTCGTCCAGCAGCATGAAGCCTTGCGCCTCGTCCCAGGCCAGCACGCGGGGGGCGTTCAGCCCGGCATCGATCATCAGCTGCGCCACTTTTGCGAAGGGGTGGCAGTCTTCCTTGTCGGGCGGCGCGTCCATGATGATTCGCGTGCCGGGGGCGGCACTGCAGTCGATTCGCAGGTAGCGCCGGAAACTGGCGTCGGCCGAGGCGATGCGCAGGCTGTCCGGCAGCAGGCCGTGGGTGGGCGTGACGCTGCCCAGCCATTGATGGAATGCCGCTTCGCGTTGCGAATCGGCCCAGGTGACGGCAGACGGGCCTGGGGTGGTCGTTGGGAGGGGGTCGCTCATGGATAATCCATTCTACAAATCCAGTCCTGCCGGCCGGGCGCTCCCGTCGCCGCCGGTGGCCCCGATGCACGATCCGAAACCCAAGGCCTCCCGCGCCCGCTTTGCCCTGACCCCGGTCGCCCTGGTGGTTCTTGCGTTGATGCATGCCGCGCCCGCACGCGCGCAGGCCGCACCACCGCTCGTCCTCAAGCCCAGCCTGTCGCTGAGCGAAGGCGGCGCCGACGCCGACAACCTGCCCACTTTCGTCTCGGGCGACCGCGTCACCGGCAGGACCGACGTCGAGACCGTGATCGAAGGCAACGCCCAGCTGCGCCGCGGCGACACCATGATCCGCGCCGACCGGCTGGAATACCACCAGCCCGACGACCTCGCCCGGGCGAGCGGCAATGTGCGCATCAACCGGGCCGGCAACACCTTTGAAGGGCCGCTGCTCGAGCTGAAGGTGGACGCATTCGAGGGCTTCTTCAACCAGCCGCGCTACCGCTTCCTGCGCAACGACGCCTACGGCGAGGCCGACCGCGTCGATTTCATCGATGACAAGCGCGCGGTGATCCACAACGCCACCTACACCACCTGCCAGCGCAAGCCCGGCCCGTCGTGGATGCCCGACTGGATCCTGCGCGCGAGCAGCCTGCGCATCGACAACGAGGAGGAAACGGGAACGGCCAGCGGCGCGGTGCTCAGCTTCTTCAGCGTGCCGATCCTGCCGGTGCCGGAAATGAGCTTTCCGCTCAGCGACAAGCGCAAGTCGGGCGTGCTGCCGCCCACGCTGGGGCTGGACAACCTGAACGGCGTGGAGGTGATGCTCCCCTATTACTGGAACATCGCGCCGAACCGCGACGCCACCTTCTACCCGGCGTTGATGTCCAAGCGCGGCGTCGACCTGGGCGGCGAGTTTCGGTACCTGGAGCGGGATTACGCGGGCGAGCTGCACGGCAACTACATGCCCAACGACCGCTTGCGCCAGAGCGATCGCTGGGCGTACGCGGTCAAGCATGCCGGCGCGCTCGGCAGCGGCTGGATGACCGGCCCGTTCGGCCTGAACCTGAACCTCAACCGCGTCAGCGACGACAACTACTGGCGCGATTTTTCGCGCACGACGGAGTCGCTGACGCAGCGCCTGCTGGCCAATGACGGCTCCCTGTCATGGGCCAAGGGCGGGCTGTCCTTCAGCGCGCGCGCACTGAAGTGGCAGACGCTCCAGGACGTCGACGCACCCATCCTGCCGCCGTACGACCGCGTGCCGCAGCTCGTGGGCAAGTACTCCCGCGAGAATTTCGCCGGCGGCCTGGACGCTTACGTGGAAGCCGACTACACCCGCTTCGAATCGGACGTCGTCCTGCACGGCCAGCCCAATGCGCATCGCAGCTTTGCCGTGGCGCGCGTCAGCCGGCCCTGGCAGGCACCGGGCTGGTTCGTGATCCCGAAGCTGCAGTTGCACACCACGCAATACCAGTTCGATGCGCCACTGGCCAACGGCGCGACCACCGCCAGCCGCACCGTGCCGACCTTCAGCCTGGACAGCGGCCTGATCTTCGAGCGTGACACCAGCTTTTTCGGGCGCGCATTCCGCCAGACGCTGGAGCCGCGCGCGTTCTATGTGAACACGCCGTTCCGCGACCAGAGCCTGCTGCCCAACTACGACTCGGCCGCCAACGACTTCAACTTCGCGACGATCTACACCGAGAATGCGTTCGGCGGCAACGACCGCATCTCGGACACCAACCTGCTCACGCTGGGCGCCACCACGCGCCTGCTGGACCCCGATACCGGCGCCGAAGCGGCGCGCTTCGGGGTGGCGCAGCGGTTGCGCTTCAAGGACCAGCTGGTCACCCTGCCTGGCGAGCCGCCGGTGAGCGAGCGGCTGTCGGACCTGCTGTTCGGCGCGTCCATCAACTGGACGCCCAAGTGGTCGCTCGATTCGACGCTCCAGTACAACCCCAAGACCGGCGAGTCGATCCGGGCGACAGTGGGTGGGCGCTACAGCCCCAGCAACTACCGGGTGGTGAGCGCCGCCTACCGCCTGCAGCGCGGCCAGAGCGAGCAGGTCGACGTGGGCTGGCAATGGCCGATCAACGACCTCTGGGGCGACCGCGGCCGCAACCTGGGTCCGGGGATGGGTGAAGGCGAAGGGCGCTGGTACAGCGTCGGCCGCCTGAACTTCAGCCTGCAGGACGGCAAACTGGTCGATGCGGTGGCCGGCTTCGAGTACGACGCCGGCTGCTGGCTGGGCCGGGTGGTCTTCGAGCGGCTGCAAAATGGCACCTCGACGGCGAACAAGCGCGTGCTGTTCCAGCTGGAGTTCGTGGGCTTTACCCGCCTGGGGTCCAATGCCTTGAAGACACTCAAGGAAAATGTACCCCGTTACCAGTTCCTGCGCGAGCAGGTCACGGCCCCGAGCCGTTTCAGCAATTACGAGTGATGAGCACCATGATCCAACGTCCCCACGCCCTCTGGCTGGCTTGCCTGGCGCAGGCCTTCGCCCTGGCGCTGCCCGCCGCGGCGCAAGGCCTGCGGCCGAACCCGCTGCTGGCCCCGGGCGGCGCCACGCTGCGGCCGGCGCCGCGCGTCGACAACACGCCGCGCCAGGCCGACTACATCGTGGCGGTCGTCAATTCCGAGCCGATCACCAACAACGAAGTCCGGCTGCGCATGGTCCGTTTCGAACAGCAGCTCGCGCAGCAGGGCCAGGCGGTGCCGCCGCGCCAGGTGTTCGCGCGCCAGGTGCTGGAGCGCCTGATCAGCGAAAAGGCGCAGCTGCAGCTGGCCCGCGAGATGAACCTCAAGATCGAAGATGCTGCGATCAACGCGGCCGAGCAGAACGTGGCCCGGCAAAACCAGATCGAAGTGGCCGAGCTGCACCGCCGGCTCGCCGCCGACGGCGTGCCGCTCGCGCAGTTCCGCGAAGAGCTGCGTGAGCAGCTGCTGCTCACGCGGCTGCGCGAGCGCGAGCTCGAGTCGCGCGTGCGCGTGAACGACTTCGAGATCGACCAGTTCCTGGCCGAACAGAAAAACCGCAATGATCCGGCCTCGGTCGAGATCAACCTGGCGCACATCCTGGTGGCGACGCCTGAGAACTCGACCGACGCGCAGGTCGCCACCTTGCGCGCCCGCGCCCAGCGGCTGCAGGAGCGCGCCCGCGCGGGCGAGGACTTCGCCAAGCTGGCGCGCGAGAACTCCGACGCGCCGGGTGCGGCCACCAACGGCGGGGTGGTCGGCATGCGGACCGGCGACCGCTACCCGCCCCTGTTCTTCCAGGCCGTGCAGGCGCTGCCCGAAGGCGGCATCAGCGAGATCATCCGCTCCGGCGCGGGCTTTCACATCGTCAAGCTGGTCGAAAAGCGCCAGGGCGTGCTGGGCGGCGGCACGGTGACGCAAAGCCGGGCCCGCCACATCCTGCTGCGCACCGGCCCGCAGCTCACCGAAGCCCAGGCGGTCGCACGTCTGGCCGACTACAAGCGGCGCGTGGAGTCGGGCCAGGCCGATTTCGCCCAGCTGGCACGCGAGTTCTCGCAGGACGCGAGCGCCCGCAATGGCGGCGAACTCGGCTGGGCGGCACCAGGCCTGTATGTGCCCGAGTTCGAGGAGGCGTTGAACCAGCTGGCGCCCGGCAAGATTTCCGAGCCGCTGGTCTCCCGTTTCGGGGTGCACCTGATCCAGTTGATGGAGCGCCGCCAGTCGGCGTTGGGCCAGCGCGAGCAGCGCGACATCGCGCGCAACGCGCTGCGCGAGAAGAAGCTCGACGAGTCCTATGCCAACTGGGCAACGGAAGTGCGCGGCCGCGCCTACGTCGAGTTCCGCGAACCCCCTCAATGAATGTGGCCCCCACGCTTGTCCACTTCGTGTCCTGCGCTGCCCCCCGAGGGGGCCTTCGCGCCTAGGGGCGGCCCGTCGGCGCTCAACCCCGCGTGAAACACATCCCGCGCAAGCGCTTCGGCCAGCACTTCCTGGCGGACGGCGCCATCATCGATGCGATCGTGCGGGCGATCGACCCGAAGCCGGGCCAGGCCATGGTGGAGATCGGGCCGGGCCTGGCGGCGCTGACGCAGCCGCTGGTCGAGCGGCTGGGCAAGCTCGCCGTGATCGAGCTGGACCGCGACCTCGCAGCGCGGCTGCGCGAGCACAGCCAGCTCTCGGTGACCGAGGCCGACGTGCTCAAAGTCGATTTCGCCCAGCTGGCCCAGGCGCAGGGCGTCGCGAAGCTGCGGGTGGTAGGCAACCTGCCGTACAACATCTCCACGCCCATCCTGTTCCACCTCCTGGGCTTCGTTGCCAGCGTGGAAGACCAGCACTTCATGCTGCAAAAGGAAGTGATCGACCGCATGGTCGCACGCCCTGCGACGAGTGACTACGGGCGGCTGTCGGTGATGCTGCAGTGGCGCTACGAGATGGAGAACGTGCTGTTCGTGCCGCCCGAGTCGTTCGACCCGCCGCCGCGCGTGGACAGCGCCGTGGTGCGCATGGTGCCGCGCGCGCAACCGGCGCAGGTGGACGAAGCCCTGTTGAGCGAAATGGTGCAGGTCGCCTTCAGCCAGCGCCGCAAGATCCTGCGGCACACCCTGGGCAAGTGGCTGGAGCAAAAGCAGTTCGGCGGCGAGTTCGACGTTCAGCGCCGCGCCGAGGAGGTCCCCGTCGAAGAGTACGTCGCGATCGCGGGCGCCTTATCGCGCTGACCCATGAAAAAAGCCGGGCGAACCCGGCTTTCTTGATTGGCTTGTGATTACGCGGCAGCGAGCCAGTAACCGGCATTGAAGGGGCTGCTCATTCGCAGCGCCAGCGGCGAAACATCCACCAACTTGTCGGTCGGCATCTTTTCGCCGGTTTCCGTGGTGCTCACCGGTGCCGCCACTGCGGTCTCGGTGCCCTGGGCCTCGTTCGCCCGTTCTGCTTGGCTATTTTGTGCAGAACGGGCTACAGAAAAGAATAGAAGCACCGGAAGGGAATCTTGCGGTCGGCCCAGTAATCGGCCGTGTCCCGGAAGATGTCCAGCAGCTGCTCGCGCGCTTCCTTGTCGAACTTGGCGTTGGCCGGGATCTGCTC
>DATHWV010000439.1:0-3088 GCA_035460205.1 Ramlibacter sp. | reverse complement strand
CCTTTCGCGCCAGTCGGCGGAACAATGTGGGCGGCGTCGCCGGCCAGGAACAGGCGGCCGAAGCGCATCGGTTCCGCGACGAAGCTGCGCAGCGGTGCGATGCTCTTCTCGAGCGACGGGCCGGTGACCAGCCGTTCACGCGCCTCGGGGTCCAGGCGCAGGCGCAGCTCGCTCCAGAAGGCATCGTCGGACCAGCTTTCCGCCTTTTCTTCCAGCGGCACCTGCACGTAGTAGCGGCTGCGCGTGGTGCTGCGCATGGAGCACAGCGCGAAGCCGCGTTCCGTGTTGGCGTAGATCAATTCGTGCGACACCGGGGGAACGTCCGACAGCACGCCCAGCCAGCCGAAGGGATAGATCTTTTCGTAGGTCTTCAGGGCTGCGGCCGGTGCGCTCGCGCGGCTGACGCCGTGGTAACCGTCGCAGCCGGCGATGAAGTCGCACGCCACTTCGTGCGACTGGCCGTCTTTCACGTATCGGACTTTGGGATGGGCTCCGTCGAAGTCGTGCAGCGTCACGGTGTCGCCCACCTCGTAGATGGTGGGCAGGCCGGCGGCCGCGCGCGCATCCATCAGGTCGTGAGTGACCTCCGTCTGGCCGTAGACCATGACGGTCTTGCCGCCGGTGAGCGCCTGCATGTCGATGCGGTGCCGCGTGCCCTTGAACAGCAACTCGATGCCGCCGTGCACCAGCCCCTGCTGGTGCATGCGTGCCCCGATGCCGCACTCGTCGAGCAGGTCGGTCGTGACCTGCTCCAGCACGCCGGCCCGGATGCGGCCGAGCACGTAGTCGGCGCTCTGCCGCTCGATGATGATGTTGGCGATGCCGGCCCTGGACAGCAGCTGGCCGAGCAGGAGGCCCGAGGGGCCGGCGCCGATGATGGCGACCTGTGTGCGCATGAAATGTCTCCGTTCAGTGGAGCTTAGGCGGCAGCCGGGCCGCCGGCGCATGCGGCCGTCCGCCGTTGTGCGATCATTGCGCCATCTGCGCGATGATCGCGCAACGAGCGGGACGCCATGACCATCGCAAAGGCGGATTTCATCGAAGGCATGGCCAAGGGCATGGCCGTGCTGGAGAGCTTCGACACCGAGCGGCAACGCCTCAACGCGACGCTGGCGGCGCAGCGTGCGGGCATCACCCGGGCGGCCGCGCGGCGGCACCTGCTCACGCTTGCGCACCTCGGCTACCTGGAAACCGACGGCTCGTATTTCTGGCTCGCGCCCAAGGTGTTGCGCTTTTCCGGCAGCTACCTCGCCTCGGCCCGGCTGCCGCGGGTGCTGCAGCCCACGCTCAACCGGTTGGCGGCGCAGACCGCGGAGTCGTTCTCGGCCGTCGTGCTCGACGGCGACCAGGTGGTCATCATTGCGCGCAGCGGCTCGACCCGCGTGCTGGCCTACGGCTTGCATCTGGGGGCGCGCTTGCCGGCCCATGCGACCTCGACGGGCCGCGTGCTGCTGGCCGCGAAGGGCAAGGCCGAGTTCAACGCCTGGCTGAAGGGGCGGGAACTGGCCCGGCTGACGGCGCATACGGTGGTGGACCCACGCAAGTTCCGTGCGCTCATCGAAGAGGTGAGGGTGCAGGACTTCTGCGTCGCGAGCGAAGAGCATGAGCTGGGCGTCCATGCCCTGGCGATCCCCCTGCGCAACCTGCAGGGCGAGACCGTGGCCGCGTTGAATGCCGTGGCATCGCCGCAGCGGCTGGAGATGCGCGAAATGCAGCGCGGCCTGCTGCCGCTGCTGCTGGAAGCGGCCCGCGAACTGCGACCTTTGTTGTAAGGCGCTTATGCGGCAACCACATTAGCTAACAACAACACGGTCGTTGGAGAGGCCGCTTCGCGCCCCAAAATCATGGGTTCCTTCCACCGGAAAGTCATTTCCCGAGCGACCCATCATGAAAACGAAGTTCAAGACCCTCCTGGCCGGCGCTGCGCTGGCCGCCAGCGGATTCGCCGGCGCGCAGACATTGCTGAACGTCTCCTACGACGTGGCCCGCGAGTTCTACAAGGACTACAACGCCGCCTTCATCGCCAACTACAAGAAGACCACCGGCAAGGACATCAAGGTCGACCAGGCCCACGGCGGCTCGAGCGCACAAGCGCGCGCCGTGGCCGACGGCCTCGAAGCCGACGTGGTGACCATGAACACGACGACGGACGTGGAGTTCCTGGCCGAAAAGGGCGTGGTGGCGAAGGACTGGGCCAAGCGCTTCCCCGACAACGCCGCGCCCACCACGTCGACCATGTTGTTCCTGGTGCGCAATGGCAATCCCAAAGGCATCAAGGACTGGGAAGACCTGGTCAAACCGGGCGTGCAGGTGGTCGTGGTGAATCCCAAAACGGGTGGCAATGGCCGCTATGCCTACCTGGCTGCGCTGGGCTACATGAAGAAGAAGGGCGCGACCGAGGCGCAGCAACAGGAGTTCCTGTCCAAGCTGTACAAGAACGTGCCCGTGCTGGCACGCGGTGGCCGCGATGCCACGACGGCATTCCTGCAACGCAATACCGGCGACGTGCTGATCACGTTCGAATCCGAAGTGGAATCGGTCAATCGCGAGTTCGGCGCCGACAAGGTGGACGTGGTGTACCCGTCGATCAGCATCGTGGCTGAAAACCCGGTCGCGGTCGTCGAGCGGACCGTTGCGAAGAAGGGCACGGCCGACCTCGCCAAGGCCTACCTGCAGTACCTGTATTCGGAAGAAGGCCAGGAGATCGCGGCCAAGCACTCGATCCGTCCGCGCTCGCCGGCGGTGCTGAAGAAATACGCCAATACCTTCAAGCCGATCAAGCTGTTCACGGTGCAGGAGTTGTACGGTTCGCTGTCTGAAGCCCAGAAGGTGTACTTCAACGACGGCGGACAGTTCGACAAAATCTACACCGTCAAGTAATGTCCGCCGCGAGCATTGGGGTGCCGCTGCCCGTCGCAACGGCACCCAACCGTGGCGGCAGCAAGAAGGTCCTGCCCGGGTTCAACCTGACCCTGGGCTATACCGTCCTGTACCTGAGCCTGATCGTCCTGATCCCGCTCTCGGCGCTGGTGTTCAAGACCTTCACGCTCAGCTGGGACCAGTTCTGGGCGGCGATCTCCTCGCCCCG
>DATHWV010000438.1:0-7150 GCA_035460205.1 Ramlibacter sp. | reverse complement strand
TGCGGGCGTCGAGTTCTACCGCATCGAACGTGAGCGCCGCGAAGGCGAGCGGGTCACCACTGAACTGGTGGGCCAGTTCTACCTGGATCCGGCCGCGCGCACCGGCAAGCGCGGCGGCGCGTGGATGGACGATGTGCGGGCCCGCTGGCTGCGCCCCGACAACGGGCGGCTGCAGACCCCGGTCGCCCACCTGGTCTGCAACTTCGCCGACGGCGTCGAAGGCAAGCCGCCGCTGCTCACGCACGACGACGTCACCACCCTGTTCCACGAGTCGGGCCATGGCCTGCATCACATGCTGACCCAGGTCAACGAGCGTGACGTGTCGGGGATCAGCGGCGTGGAGTGGGACGCGGTGGAACTGCCCAGCCAGTTCATGGAGAACTTCTGCTGGGAATGGAGCGTGCTGCGCCACATGACCGCGCATGTGGACACCGGCGCGACGTTGCCGCGCGAACTGTTCGACAAGATGCTCGCAGCGAAGAACTTCCAGAGCGGCCTGCAGACTTTGCGCCAGATCGAGTTCGCGCTGTTCGACATGCTGCTGCATACCGAGCATGACCCGTCGCAGGACATCATGCCGCTGCTCACGCAGGTCCGCGCGGAGGTCGCCGTGATCCAGCCGCCGGCCTTCAGCCGCACCGCACATACTTTCAGTCACATCTTCGCGGGTGGCTATGCCGCCGGCTACTACAGCTACAAGTGGGCCGAAGTCCTGAGCGCAGACGCCTATGCCGCCTTCGAGGAAACTGCGGGTAAAGACGGCTTGCCCAGCATCGAAACCGGGCGAAAATACCGCGAGGCTATCCTTGAGGCAGGGGGAAGCCGCCCGGCGATCGAGTCCTTCAAGGCCTTCCGCGGGCGTGAACCCTCTCTGGACGCACTGCTGCGCCACCAGGGCATGGCTTGACCCGAGTCCCGAACAAGATGGAGTTGATGCCGATGTTTTTTGCACGATCCCTGCTCGCAGCAGGCTTCCTGGGCGTGCTGGCGGTAGCCGGCATGGGTCCGGTTGATGCAAACGCGCAACAGATCTTCAGGATCGTGGGACCGGATGGCCGGGTGACCTTTTCCGACCAGCCGCCGCTCGAAGCCAGTGCCAAGGCGGCCACCGCCAAGACGATTTCACTGCCCGGCGGTGGCGGCTCCGACACCAGTTCGCTACCCTTTGAATTGCGCCAGGCCGCCAACCGCTATCCCGTCACCCTCTACACCGCGCCCGGCTGCGGCCCCTGCGGCCCCGGCCGCGCCATGCTGATGGGCCGTGGCATTCCGTTCTCGGAAAGGACCGTGACGACCAACGAGGACATCGAGGCGCTCAAGCGCATGACGGGTACGCCGACGCTTCCGTTCCTGACCATCGGCGGCCAGCAGCTCAAGGGCTTCTCGGAATCCGAGTGGACGACTTTCCTGGACGCTGCGGGCTACCCGAAGACTTCCCAGTTGCCGCCTGGCTTCAACCTGCCTGCTCCGGCACCCATGGTCGCCGCGCAGGAACCGTCTCGCCCGGCCGCCGCCCCTGCCCGTCAGGCACCGGCCCAGGAAGCGCCAAGCGCGTCGGCGCCGCCGCCGCCTGCGGCCGACAACCCGACCGGCATCAAGTTCTGATTCAGTAGGCCAGGGTCTTGACCCCGGCCGCCGTGCCCAGCAGGCACACGGCCGCTTTCTGGTGCGCGAACACGCCCACCGTCACCACCCCCGGCCACTGGTTGATCTCGTTCTCGAAGGCCAGCGGTTTTGAAATCGACAGGCCTTCCACGTCCAGGATGTGCTGGCCGTTGTCGGTAACCAGCGGTTTGCCGTCCTTCAGGCGGATCCGCGCCGTGCCGCCCATGGCGCCAAACTGTCGGATCACCCGCTGCGCCGCCATCGGGATCACTTCCACCGGCACCGGAAACTTGCCCAGTACCGACACCTGCTTGGACTCGTCCGCGATGCAGATGAAGCGCCGCGACTGCGCCGCAACGATCTTCTCGCGCGTCAGCGCAGCCCCGCCGCCCTTGATCATGTTGCCCTGCAGGTCGATCTCGTCGGCGCCGTCGATGTAGACCGCGATCTCGCCCACCTCGTTGGCGTCGAACACGGGGATGCCCAGTGCCCTGAGCCGCTCGGTCGACGCGACGGAGCTGGACACCGCGCCGGGGATGCTGCCCTTCCTCGAGGCCAGTGCGTCGATGAATTTGTTGACGGTGGAGCCGGTGCCCACGCCGACGATTTCACCGGCCACCACATACTGCAGTGCGGCCTGGCCGACCGCCGCTTTGAGTTCGTCCTGTGTCATTTGCGACAATTCCTTAGGTTCACCCAAATTATCCATGTCGCTGCTCCCCTACTCGCTCGCCCGCCCCTTCCTTTTCGGCCTGGATGCCGAAACCGCCCATGAACTGACCATGAACTCGCTGGCGCGCCTGCAAGGCACGCCGCTCGCGTGGGCCTATCGCAATGGCATGGTGGACGACCCCATCGAGCTGGCGGGGCTCAAATTTCCGAATCGCGTGGGACTGGCCGCCGGCCTGGACAAGAACGCCCGTTGCATCGACGGCCTGGGCGGCCTGGGCTTCGGCTTCGTCGAGGTGGGCACCGTGACACCCAAGCCGCAGCCGGGCAACCCCAAGCCGCGGCTGTTCCGCCTGCCGCGCGCCAACGCCCTGATCAACCGCCTGGGCTTCAACAACGACGGGCTCGATGCCTTCATCGCCAACGTGCAGCGCTCGTCGTTCCGGCAAAAGGGCCGCATCCTCGGGCTCAACATCGGCAAGAACGCCGTGACGCCGATCGAGGATGCCACCAGCGACTACATCACCTGCCTGGACGGCGTGTACCCGCACGCCGACTACGTGACGGTGAACATCTCCAGCCCCAACACCAGCAACCTGCGCTCGCTCCAGTCCGACGAGGCGCTCGACGGCCTGCTGGGCGCCATCTCGAAGCGCCGCGCGGCGCTGGCGAGGCAGCACGTGCGCCGCGTTCCCATCTTCGTGAAGATCGCACCCGACCTCGACGAAGTGCAGGTTGACCTGATCGCGGCCGCCCTCAAGCGCCACGGCATGGACGGCGTGGTCGCAACCAACACCACGATCTCGCGCGACGCTGTCAAGGGCTTGCCGCACGCCGACGAGGCAGGCGGCCTGAGCGGCGCACCCGTGCTGCAAGCCAGCAACCGCGTAATCCGGCAGTTGCGCGCCGCGCTGGGGAAGAAGTTCCCCATCATCGGCGTGGGCGGGGTGATGAGCGCGGAAGACGCTGTGAGCAAGATCGAGGCGGGTGCCGATGTGATCCAGGTCTACACCGGCCTGATTTACCAAGGCCCGAAGCTGGTGAGCCAGGCCGCTCGCGCCATCCAGCGATTGCGCGCGCCGGCGTGATTTTCAGAACGCGTAGCTACCAGCCAGCTTGAACGTGACGGTGCGGTCAGGCGCCGGCTCGAAGAACCGGCCGTTGCCCTCGTTGACGATGACGGAGCCGGCATATTTCCGGTCCAGCAGGTTGTCGACCCGCGCGGTCGCCGAGAGCTGCCAGTCCTTCAGGTTGAACACATAGCCTGCATGCAGGGCCACCGTCGAAAACGATGGCGCCGCGTCGCTGTTGGTGTCGTTGACATGGACCCGGCTGGACCGGCGCAGCTCCACGCCCGCGCGCCAGCCATATGCCGGTTGCCACGCCAGTTCAGCCGCTGACACCGAATAAGCAGTGCCCGGGATGCGGTTGCCCGCCGCCACCACCAGGTTGGGCACGGTGCACGGCGTCACGCTGCAAGTGGCGAACGAATCGCTGTAACGGGCGTCCAGCCAGGTCTGGGCCAGTTGCACCTGCCAGTTTGACGCCACCGTGGCGCCCCAGGACAGCTCAACGCCGCGCCGCCGGGTTGCGCCCGCGTTCTGGAAGGTGCTGCGGCCACCGCTGTTGGTTTGCGTGACGATTTCGTCGTGCGTCCGGGTCTGGAACAGCGCCGCGCTCCATTCGCTGCGCCAGTCCTCGCGCGCATCGCGCCCCTTGATGCCGACCTCGGCGTTGTCGCTGCGCGATGGCTTCAGGGCGAAGTTCAGGCCGGTCCCGCCGCCGGGCCTGTAAGCCAGTTCGTTGAACGTCGGCGTTTCGAAACCACGCCCGAGCGCTGCGTAAAGGTGGAGGGTTGGCGACACTGCGTACATCAAGCCCGCCGCCGGCAGCGTGTCGGCGTAGCGCACGCTGCCGCTGTCGTTGCCGTTCGCGCCCGCCACATAGCGATCACTGGATTCGAAACGGACGTCACTGTGGCGCACCCCCGCGGTGAGCGTCCATGATGGCGCGAACTTCCACTGGGCCTGCAGGTAGGGGTCGAGGTTCGAGACGAGATTGTCCTCGTCACGGCGCAGCGCGCCTTGTACGCCGAGCGCCGGTCCCGAGAAATTCTGCCAACCCTGCCGCCGTTCCTGCATCCGGTCGTAAGCCAGCCCGGCCACGAACTCCAGCGGGCCGCCCGCCAGTTCGGCCTTGCGGGTCCAGCGCAGGTCGAGCCCGCCATAGCGGCGCTCCAGGCCGATGACGCCACCCGGATGCAACGGGCTGGCCTGCGGGCCCACGGGGATGGCCTGGAACTGCGTGGTGTCCCGCTGGCCGGCATAGGCCATCAAGCGCAGCCGGTCTCCGCCTTGCAGCCGGTATTCATGAACAGCGCCCAATTGGGTCTGCTGGACGGTCTTTCGCGTGTCGAACAGGGTCGCCGCGGCATCGACACTGCGCGGCGCCGCCTCGAACTGCGCTCGCGTCAGGCCAAGCGGATCATCGGCACGCAAGTTCATGCTGTTCGCAACGACCGTCCACTCGCCGCCCTCGCCCGACTTGAAATCGAGCCTCGCGTTCGCCAGGCCACGGTCCGCGCTGCTGTGGTCGCGCCAGCCGTCGGTGGCGAAGCGGTTGGCGCTGACCACGTAGCCCAGGCCGGGTGTGGAACCCCGCGCCTGCAAGCTGGGGCGTACAAGCCCGTCACTGCCGCCCGCCATGCCGGCGGACACGGTAGCCGGGCCGGCGCCGGGCTCGGTGAACACCTGCAGCACGCCGCCGGAGGAATTACCGTACAGCGACGAGAAAGGGCCCCGCAGAACTTCGACGCGGCCCGCGGTGGCCAGGTCGATGTGCGACAGCTGGCCCTGTCCATCGGGCATTGTGGCGGGAATGCCGTCGACATAAATCCGCACGCCCCGCACACCGAAGGTCGAACGCGCGCCAAAGCCGCGAACGGAGAGCTGCATGTCCTGCGCCTGGTTCTGCCGGTCGCGCGCAGCGACGCCGGGCACGGTGAGCAGGCTCTCGGACAGGCTGACTTCGGGGCGCCCGTTGGCGCGCACGCGGGAGCCGTCGATGACGTCCACCGATGCAGGCACGTCGAACGGAGTGGCCTCTGTTCGCGTGGCCGTCACCGTTACCGGCGGGAGCACCTGCGCCACCTGTGCGAGTGCGCAACCGGCCATCGCCAGCAGCGGCGCGGCCGACAGCGCGTGCTTCACCCCCGCCCCTCGCCCAGGAGCGCGGCAACGTCCTCGGCAATTGCCATCGCACTGGTCAGCCCCGGCGATTCAATGCCGAACAGGTTGACCAGCCCAGGTACGCCATGCAACGCGGGGCCATCAATCCGGAAGTCCGGTGCCGGCTCACCCGGCCCGTAGATCTTGGGGCGAACGCCGCTGTAGCTGGGTTGCAGCACACCGTCAGGCAGGCCGGGCCAGTAGCGACGCACTTCGGCATAGAAGCCGTCGGCGCGCCGCAAGTCCACGCTGTAGTCGATGTCCTCGGGATGCCGGGCATCCAGCCACTCCAGGTCAGGCCCGAACTTGGCCTGGCCACCGAGGTCCAGCGTGAGATGCACTCCCAGCCAGGCATCGGCCGGCGCGGGATAGATCAGGCGCGAGAACGGTGCCTTGCCCGTCAACGCGTAGTAGTTGCCCTTGGCGAAGTGCTCGCGCGGTATGAAACGCGGGTCCAGGCCTTCGAAACGCCTCGCCAGCGCGCACGCATGCAGCGAAGCGGCGTTGACGAGGATGGGTGCTGCTACCTCGCTGCCATCCGCCAGCCGGATGACGTGAGGGCCGCTGCCCTGTGCGAGAACCACGGACTCCACAGCCGACCCAAGGGCCACCATGCCGCCCGCGTTTTCGAAGTCGCCCTGTAAGGCCAACATGAAGCCGTGGCTGTCGACAATGCCGGTCGTGGGCGACAACAGTGCAGCCGTGCAACTGAGGGCCGGCTCCAGCGCCAGCGCCTCGCGTTGTTCGAGCCACTCGACCGGGACGTCGTTGGCTGCGGCCCGGTCCATGAGCCCGCGCAAGGCTGAAGTCTCGGACTCGCTGCAGGCCACCACCAACTTGCCGCAGTTGCGGTAACCCACGCCGTGGCTCTCGCACAGCTCGTACAGCAGGTGCTTGCCACGCACGCAAAGCCGTGCCTTGAGCGATCCCGGCGGGTAGTACAGGCCGGCGTGGATCACTTCGCTGTTGCGCGAACTCACGCCCTGCCCGATGGCCGTCTGCGCTTCGGCGACCACGGTTTCGCGCCCGGCCTGCGCCAGCGCCCGCGCAACGGCGAGGCCAACGGCCCCGGCGCCGATGACGATGGCGTCGACCTGGTCCATCAGGTCATGCGCCTGGGGTCCGTGGCGAGCAGCATCTCGACCAGTGAACGCAGGTCTTGCCGAAGCGCGTCAAACCCTTCACTCGGCTCGCGCGTCGTTTCGTTCATGTAGAGCTTGCGGTTGATCTCCACCTGGATACCGTGGCGATGATGGGCCGGGTCGCCGTAACGGCGGACCAGTTCGACGCCCTTGTAGGGATGGTTGTATTCGACGCTGTAGCCCAGGTCCTTGAGGTGCTCGCAGACCCTGCGCGAGAGCCTGGGGTCGGCGGTTGTGCCTTCCCGGTCGCCGATCACGAAGTCGGCATGGACCAGGCCGGGGTATTCGGTCGCGAACTGGGATGCCACGGCCGGCATCGAGTGGCAATTGAGGTGGATGCTGTACCCATGCCTCGCGTGGGTCGCGTCGATCGCCGCACGAAGCGCCTCGTGATACGGCTTCCAGCAACGCTCGATCCGCAACTGGACTTCCTGCACGGTCAGGTGCCGGTCGTAGACGGGCTTGCCTTCGTCGGTGGTGCGCCACACCAGCCCCTTGCCAAGGCGC